>JALYVS010000004.1 GCA_030853115.1 Actinomycetota bacterium | reverse complement strand
GTTGTGGTGTCCGAGGGGGGACTTGAACCCCGCTCGTGGTGGTACATCACCGAAACGGTGATTTATCACCAGCGCAGATTAACACACTGTGGGCTACCCGTCCCGCATCCCGCGGATGGCTATCAGCCACCCATCCTGCCGCAAGTCGGTATGTACAGCTCAGGCTGGAGTGATCGTCCGGTACGCCATCGTGCCTGGCCCGGCTGGGCCAGACCCCGGTCGTCAGGGCGGCGATCACCAGCAGCCCGCGTAGCCGCTGCCGGGCCGTCCCAAGTGCCCCGTCCTCGCCCGTCTATCTCCCGGTTCCGGTTCAGGCGGGCTGTGCCGGACAGACTCTCACCTGGAGTGGTGGTGTGGGGATCTTCGCACAATACGGGATGTGGAGATATTCTCACGTCATGCGATGTGAGGATTTCCTCACGTGAACTTTGGGGTGGTCATGGCCGGTAGGACGATCGAGGTGCGTAAGCCGCGCGACATCGGCGACGCGATCCGCGCCGTGCGCGAGGCACGTGGCATCTCACAGGAGGATCTCGCGCAGGCGAACGCCTATGACCGGTTCTACCTCTACCGGCTGGAGGCCGGCCGGAGCACGGTGTACATCACCCGACTGCTGCGCACGCTGAAATCGCTTGGCATCACCCTCAGCGTGACGTTCGACACCGGTGACCCCGCCGCCACCGATGGCCGCTCTGATGGCTGACCGGCTGGAGGTACGTCTGCATGGCGAGCAGGTCGGCTGGATTACCCGCGGCTCCCGGCGGGAGCGCATCGAGTTTGAGTGGGCTGACGGGTATACCCCCGGGCCTGTCACGCTGACGGAGTCGTTCGGGTCGGTCCGGCTGAAAGCGCCGCCGGGTGCGGCGAGCAGCTTTTTCGGGGGATACGCGCTCGAGGGCCGTCAGCGTGAGCGGCTCACCCAGCGCCGTGGCATCAGCAATCCCGCAGACCTGTACGCGATGCTGCGCGAGTTCGGCAGTTCGATCGCCGGCGCCGTGACAGTAAGCGACCCGGACACCGCAAGCCGGACCCAGCCGACGTACGAGCTGGTCAGTGACGGGGAGATCATCAGGCGCCTCCGGCGGGCCGCGAATGACGGCGACCTCGGCTCTGATGATCAGAGCCGGTCCATGCTTGCTGGCCTGCAGCCCAAGCTGCTGCTCGCCCGGTTCGGCAGTGACTGGTACCTTCCCCACGGCCGCGCGCACTCTACCCACATCCTCAAGCCGAGGCTTCCGGGACGCCCCGACGGGCTGGCCAGGGAGTACTACGGCCATGCGCTGGCCACCGAGCTCGGGCTCGTGCACTACGGTACGGAGCTCGCCGGCAAAGGCGCCCGCCAGTACCTGGTCATTGAGCGCTACGACCGGGCTGTCGACGGCCAGACGGTCACTTTGATCCATCAGGAGGATGCCGCTCAGGCACTGGGCCTTGACTGGGTCGATGACCATGCGAAATTCCAGGACCCAAGTGCGCCGCGTGACTCCCGTCGCCCGAGCGCATACCGGATCGCCGAGCTCCTCGGCTCGCTTCAGGGGGAAGGGGAGCCAGTTGCCGACTTCCTGCGCAGGCTCACGTTCACGGTGCTCCTGGGCGACAACGACGCGCATGCGAAGAACCTGGCCATCTTGCACCTTCCCGGGCGCAGCGTGCTCGCCGACGTCTACGACGCCGTCCCGAACCTCTTCCAGGACGACCGGATCGACTACAACCTCGCGCTCGCCATCGACGGCAGCTTCGACCACCGGCGCATCAGCGCCGCGCACCTCATCCGCGAGGCCGAGCGGTGGAACACGCTTAGCGCCGGCCAACCGGAGCAGATCGTCACCGCCACCCTGGCCGCCTTCGCCAAGGCTCTTGACCACGTGACAGTCCCGCCGGGCCTCCCCCCAGCGACCGCGACGCAGCTCGCGTGGAACGTCGAGCGACTGCAGTTCGGAGAAGAGATCGGCGAGCGGCCGGCTGGCTACCGCCGGCGACCATGACCACAAATGCGCTGCAACAATCAGCGGGACTCCAAGCTGGTGATCAACTTCCTGTCAGCCTGGACGCGCAGTCCCCGGACTACCGCAACGGTTTACCGTTCAGGGTTCGTACGCCGCGGAAGGGCGGAGAGGCCGCCAGTGCCCAAATCCATGGTCCGACATCCTGCCACTTAGTGCGAGGGGCCAGTGACATTAGGCCGCACGAGATTCCGGGCCTGTTCAAGGGCGCACTCAGCGTCAATGACGGGAATTCGCTCTTGTTCGGTGCGCAGATACTTTCCGCCGGTGAGTTGGAGAGCAGCGAGCGCGCGGGCTTCAAGCGGGGTCAGCGTCGAGTCGGGCTGGTCGTACCGGTCGAGTTTTTCCTCGACACCCAGCGGCCGGAAGGTCTCGATGTCGCCTAGCGTCATGAGCAATGATTCGAGCTGCGGGATCATGGTGCGGGCGCGGGACAGGAGAGTAAAGCCGTGCCGGTCGAGGTCTCCCCAGTACCAGCAGCTGTTGGGGCAGATCCAGGGCAGGAGGCTGACGACGTCGAGGTGGTTGCCCAGAGAGTGGATGACAACCAGCCCGGCTGTATCACTCCAGGTGACAGCTGGTTCCTTGTTCTCCACGATGAGGATCGTGTCGGGCTGGATCTGCAGCGCGGCGAGCTCGTTTACGGGGGCGGTGATCTGCCGCAGGCCACCGGTGGCAGCGCGCAGGACAGGATCGGCGATGACGATGCTGATCTCGCGAGGAAGCGGTCGCAGCCCGAGCGCGTCGAGGTCGCCGTCGGGGATGTCGGCGGGGTCGGGGTCCTCGGGCGGCTCGGCGGATTCGCCGGGGTCGGTGGGGGTGCCGAGGCAGGCGATGACCATGCTGCGGTGCCGGGCGAGCCATTTGGTGTGCATGCCGGGGACGGGCACGCTTCGCACGGTCAGCCCGGAGCGCGGATTGGCCCGGAACCAGGTGGTTGCGGCGAGCAAGGTGGTGAAGTCGTAGTCGTCGAGGTCGACAATGCGGGCGAGCCAGGGCTGCACCGCCTGCCCGGGGTGGTGGCGGCTCAGCTGGTCCCATCGGTCGCGGGCGCGCTGCCAGTGGGCAAGTGTGTTCGTGTTGAGGCTGGCCAGTGCAAGAGTGTCCGGGATGTCGAGGTGGGTGTAGACGGGCTGGTCACCGAACTTGGTATGGATTTTCTTGTCGCGCAGGGTAATGCCGGGATGCTGGGCGGCCCATTGCCGCCAGCGGATCAGCCAAGCGGAGACGTCAGCGGCGCGGGCAGTGATCGCGGAGGCGGATGGAGGATCGAGCGCCACGGCACACGCTCCCGAGTCGGTGCCCAGGAGCGCGTCACGCCAGATGCTGCGGTACCGGGTCTGCGCTTTCTGCAGGACGTGCTCGGGTCCGCGCATCATGCCGCTTCCTGGTCGAGCTGAAGCGCTTCCTGGATGGTCATCGAATAGATCCGCACGCCGTCGGGGTTGTCCGGGTCGGTGCTGATGTAGGCGACTAGGTCGACGAAATCCTCGAACGCCGTGGCCTTCTCGCGGGGGGCGCCGATGATCAGCTGGAACCCTAGCTCCTGCAAAGCCCGCAGGGCGCGTCCGGTGTAGTCGCTGTCGGCTTTGACGAATCCCTCGTCCAGCACGACACAGCCGTAGGTGGGGGGTTCCTGTCCGCCCTCGCCGAGGCGGTAGCGTAGCGCGGCGCCGAGGATGAAGGCGATCAGCTCTTGCCCTTCTCCGCCGCTCATCCCGGACACTCCTTCATGAACAACTGGCTTGCCTGAGTTGGGTGTCTCGATGGCGCGGAACGTGACATGCTCGCGGGAGTCGAAGACGCTCCGCCGCCAGGACTCTCCTGCCCGGGAGGGGTCGGTCAGCCGTTCCAGGCTCTTGCGCAGCCGCCTGAAGGAGGCCTCGACCTTGGTCTCGTCGTTGAACAGGTCCTCCCCGAGCGGGTTGTCCCGGGTATAGGCGAGCACGACCTTCCGGAACTCCTGCAGGCTACTGCTGGGATGGTCGACCGGCGCGATGGCCAGGTGCGAGTCGTGCCGGAATGGTACTCCGACCAGGACGGCGTTGATCGGGTCCAGGCCGCGGGTGATATCTCGCCGGTCGACGTCGATCTGCTGCAGCAGGGCGCGCAGGCCCTGGTTGAGGTCGGCGTCGATCTTTTCCAGCCAGTCCCCGCGGGTGCGGGGCAGGTCATCGGTGACCAGCTGCTGGTAGATCTGCTCCAGGGCCGCCAGTGATTCAATGGCCTCGTCGATCTCCCGCTGCGTGCGGTCGTTGATATTGCGGTAAGCCCGGATGGTCGCCAGCAGAGTGCGCTCGTGGCTGTTGCGGACGATGTCATCGTTTCGGATCTGGTCTTCCAGGATCCGGGCGGCGTCCAGGTAGCTGGCCCGCACAGCGGCGTCGGTTTTCTCGTCGATGTCACGGCCGCCAAGGTCAATCTTGTCCAGGGCGGGTGCTTTGAACGGCAGGGACGCGGCTGCTGCCAGCTCGTCCGCCGTGAGCGGCTCGTGTGCATCGACGATGTCGTTCGCGGCATCCTGGACCCTCAGGATCGCTCCCCATAGCCGGTTGAGCCGTTCGGCGTTCTGTTCGGCCTGTTCGGCCGCACTTCTTGCGTCGAAGAGTTTCTGCTGGGCGGTGTCGAAAGCGGTGCGGCGGGCCCGCTGTTCGGGAGTGTCGGCACGATCCAGCTCATCGGCCAGCGCGGCCAGGCGCCGCGCTGTCGGCTCTAGGTCAAGATCGTCCCACGACAGGTCGTCCGTGAGCCGGTTCAGTTCATCGATACGGCCCTGCTGTGCCCGCAGAAGGCCGCGGGCGATCTCGACCTGCCGCGTGACGTCGTCGAACTGCCGCCGCAGGCCGCCGAGTTCGTCTTCCAGCTCGACGCGCAGGGCGCTGTTGTCGCGGCCGACCCACCGGTACCGCCGTGGGGCATCCGCTTTGATCACGCGCCTGTTCGGGGCGGTGCGCATGCCGGCGCGGGTCACCCGGCCCAGCACACCATCAACGCGCGGGCCCTCAAGGTCGGTATCCTTTTCTACGCACAGGTAGGTGAACCGTTTTAGTTCCTCGCTAAGCCACCCTTGGTAGGGTCCGGGCGTGATTTCCAGCATGGCGGCGACAGTCCAGGCCTTGTAGGTGTGAACTGGCAGGTCCGCGACTCCGGGGACCAGCGTGATGTCGCCGCCGAGGTTACGGCTGTTGACCCAGGCCCGTACTGCCGGGAAGTCCTCTGCGGCAATCAGCAGATCGCTGGCCAGGGGCCGGATGATCGTCAAGATGGCACGCTCCCACCCGTGGTGCTCGGGCGGGATGTCCAGCAGTTCCCCGATGTATTGGAGACGCTCGACAGGGATCCTGACGCCGTCGGCGATGAGCCGCCGCCGCTGGTCGGCATCGTGGGGGATATTGCCGGCCTGCTTCGACACTCGGTCAAGTTCTGCCTTCAGCTGCGGAATGGCCGCCGCGAGACGCATCTTCTCGCCGACCTTCTTCTCGTGATCCTGGGAGAGCTGGCCGAGATCACCGGCATGTTCAGATGCTTGCTGAGCGAGGACGATCCGGAGCAGCTCCAGATCGCCACTAGAGCTGGGCAGTACCTGACCAAAAGCTTTCAGCCGGGCAGTCATGGTGACGCAGCGCGCCTGAATACCGCGCTGCTTCTCCTGAGCTCGGTCGATCTGCTCACGGATCAGGCCTGTCTGGTCGTCACCGGAAGCTGTGAGGGCGTTGAGCGCGCCGCGCTCTGCGTCTTCCGCCTCGCGTGTGCGTGTCTGAGCGCCCTGCAGATCCTCTTTGGCCTGGGCTAGCTCAAGGCGCACATCCTCCTCGTAGCTGTGTGCCCAGTCCAGGGTCTTGCTCGCGTGCCACACCTGCAGCCGGGCGACACCTGAGGCCGGAGGCTGGGCCAGGGCGCGCCTGCTGGAGGCGTCCCGGCCCGCTGACCGGTACTGATCGGCCACGACCGGCAGGTCCTTCAGCGTCTCGGTCTTGGTCTTAGCCAGCTCGAACTCGTCATACAGGCGTGAGGCCTCCCGGTAATGGGCAAGTGTGACGTCCCAGCGCGCCAGGGCACGTGGCTCGGTCAGGACGAAGTCCTTGAACAAGTCGTTGATCGAGAAAATCCCCTTCGACGCCTGAGCGCGCCGCAGCAGCTGCATCGCCATGCGCTGAGACTCCTCGCTGTGCCCCATCTGCAGTGAGCGGCGCAGCGCAGCATGCATCCGGGGCTGCCGGTGATCGATAAGGTCTGCGCGGGCAGGATCGATCAGGTGGCGCATCGACGCTTCCGACAGCGGTGCCGTCCCGGATCGAGCCGGCTTCAGCCCGTCCAGACGGGCCAGGTCAAAGACGTCGTGCACGAATCCGTATACCGTGCTGTTGCCGATCGAGGCGTTGTCGGTGATATCGGTGCCCACCCACGCCAGCCGGAAGGCGGTCACCCGCTTGCCGGCGGCGGTAGACCAGGTGATCGCTGCGCCGCTGATGAATGCCGTCCCCCCGGGCGGCCGCAGGTATGAGGGAGTCGTGGATCGGCCATTATCGTCCTGATGGCTCACGGTCAGGCCACGAGCGTAGGTATAGACTGTGCGCTCGCGCTTGCCGCCCTTGTCGTCGCGGGCGGCCTGGTTGAACTCCTGCGGGTTTGGCATGATCACCGACGCCATCGCGTCCAGCAGGGTGGACTTGCCCCGGCCGGAAGGCCCGAGGATGGCCATGCTCGTGCGCCCGGCCCGCATTACCTGCAAGCCGGCGTAGCCGCCCCAGTTGAGGATCTGGACCGCCTCGATGCGGAACTGCCCGGCCGGGACGGTGTTCGTCACAGATCCTCCTTGCCGTCGTCATCTGCGTCTGCGTCGTCGGCAAGGGAACTGCCGCTGACCATGCCGTCTGGTGACGGCGAGGACGCCGGGCCGGCGGCCCGGCGGAAGGCTGCCTCAAAGCGGCGCATCTCATCGACGCCTACGAGGGGGACGACGACCGGGGAGATGGTGAATAGGTAGTCCACGGCCGGATCAGGTTCCAGGATCTGCCAGGGCTTGATCAGGGCGTTAATCGCGGCGTCGACCCGGCGCGAGAAACGGGCGTCGTCGCTGTCTCCGTCTTCGCGGTAGACGCGCAGGAACCCGCTGATCTGCTCGCGGCTGATCACCACCGGCCCGTCGTCGGGATCAGCGAACGCGTACTCGCGCCGCAGGAAGATCAGCACGAACGACGCGTCTCTGGTCAGGGCCTTCTCGCGACGCAGCACGCGCGGGACGTCGTCACCGTCCTGTTGCCGCTTGAACGCGACCTCAGCCTCACGGTCGAGGATCAGGTCAAGGTACATCTCGTCCAGGCGGGCACGGAGGTCGCTTTCATATGCCACGATTCCTTCCCAGGCGGCGCGATGCCGGGTCCTGGATACGTAGCGGTTCATGAGCAGGGACACCAGGGCTCTCCGGGCCGGCTCGGGGAGCCGGTCATCGGCCGGGTCGTCCCGATGCTCGTGGTCGATGTCGGCGTCGTCGGCGAACCAGGCGTCGGCGCCTGACCGTGAACTGCTCATTGCTTCACCCCCGCGTGGATCGGGACGGGCCCGGGAAAAGTCAGGTGCGGCAGCAGCACAGTCAGTTCACGCTCGCGCCTACCGCTGAGCGTCACCTGCTCGGCAACCTCCGGGTCAACCGTGCCGTACTGAACGGCCAGGTCGAGCATCATCACCAGCGACCCCAGGCGCTGGAACTCAGCCGGAGTGCGCTCGAACACCTCCGCGGCGGTGACCACGCCACGGCCGGCCACGAGCTCGTTGATGCGCCTGGCGACTGCCTTATGGCTCGTCCCTGCGGCCAGGCGCAGCGCAGCCCGCTCTCCGGCGGGCAGCTGGCCCCCTCCCGCTGTGACCGAAACCGTCACGGTCTGCGGACCGGTATCACGCCACAACTGCAGCTGGGAAACATCCTCAACCCCGAGCAGGCCGACACCCAGGATGTCGGCGTCAAGCTCGCGGCCGCGACTGTGCGGGTCGGCCGCCACCCAGTCTGCCGCCGATTCGAGCGCCAGTGATGATAGGGACAGCAGCCGCGCGTGCTGCCCGTCCGCGGCCCTGGTGAGCACGCGCCGCAAGGACGCGGTCCAGCGCACGTAGGCCTCCTGCACCTCCAGTTCGGCACCCATCAGCGTTGAGAACATAGCTTCCAGGGACTGGCGCTGAGCCGGGGTGATGTGATCTTGCGCAAAGGGCGCCGCCAGGATCTGATCCAGGTCACGCTGGATCGTCGCGGACTCGTCCGACGAGGACAGCATCCGCGCGAACCGCCGGTAGGCGACACCCTCCGCGGTACTCGCAAGGAGGTCATTCTCATGCAGGTACGACTCGACCATGTCGGCTTTCGGGATCTCGGCCAGAGCGTCACGAGCGATCACTTTGTGCCGCTCCTCGACCATCGACCGCAGCTGCCGGAAGTCTGCCGGAAGGCTCCGCGTCATCACGAGCACCTCGCGCAGCTGCTCACCCAGCTGCGCGACCGTCGCGGTGCCACCCCGGCCCGCGAGCACCTCCTCCTTGCGCCGCTGCAGCTCGGCGATCTCCTCGTCGATCCGGTCGGCTTGCGCAAACCGGTCCGGGCTGGTCATATCCGCCAGACGCCGTACCGCGTGTGCGATGCTGCCCAGCCGCGCTCCGGACACCGTGGTGTCGCCCTCGGCGATCTCCCGCACGAACCGCAGCGCGCGCAGCGAATGCGGGGAGAGGCGGTACCGGACGCCGGAGTCGCTCATCTCGGTCTCCAGCCACCGCTGCCTGACCCACCACGCGCACCGCGCGCCCGGCGACCGTTCCCCCTGCCACTCCTTATCTTCCCGGGCTTCCTGCAAGGCCTCCGCGACTCGCTCGTGGAACCACTCCGCCGAGACCGATCCCTCAGCCGACTCAAGGTACTCCGCGAGCAAGGGCAGCACCCAGTCCCGGCTGTAGGCCCCCAGCAGCGTAAGCGTGGGATTCGCCGTTGAGATCTCCCCCAGCCGCCGCGCGTCGGTCGGCCCGCGCCCGCTCACTGCGGGCCGACCGACGAGCAGATGTGGTGCGGAAGGAGACGGCGTGCTATCCAGCGGCGGCCAGCGCTGGGCACCAGATACTGCTCGAAGGCAGGCGCGAAGCAGGCGCAGTCCTGCCGTGAGGACCCAGGCTCCTCGCCAGTCCGTATTATGAACTCCATTCCAGCCCTACTGAACCTCGTGCCGACATTGCCCCATTCGAGACGACGGTACAGCCAGCCTCTGACATTCCTGGCAGCATCACCCTGCAATTGGCCCTTTTGCCCGGATATGCGAAATCGATCGAGTGGGTTTCCTGGGTCGTGCCTAGCGGCCAGCCAGGCGTCCCAGTGCCAGCCGATGATGAGAGAACAGCCGGGCAGATTCCTGCAACTAGCCTCGTCTTGTGGATACGAGGGTGAACGAAGGGAACCGTCTTATCACCTGCGATTCGCGGAGCGGGACCTCAAGTGGCCGCGGCGTATCCGCGTGGCTGCAACAGCTACGGCACATGTACCAGGAACTGCCGACACGGATCTTATGGACATTGAAGCGATCATTTCCTATTCGACCGATGTGCTGACCCGCCGAGCGGATTCCATCAGCGGTCCCCGCCCGAAACCGCTGTTACCGACCTGTCTGACGGCCAGCGGCTGCTCCAGCCAGACGCCCTGGACCCGGTGATCGCCGCAGAAGCCCACGCTCGGCAGGACGCCCAGCGGTACAGGGACGAGCAGGAGAAGGCCCAAGAGCAGATCCAGCAAGCAGCCGGCCTCGACACGGCGATTACGGCAGGCAAGGCCAGGCTCCGCGCAGTCAGCGTCCTGCGCACGCTGCTCGGCGACGGCAATTCCTCCAGTTTTTGACAGACCGGCGCACCCTCACGCTGCTCGGCGCCGCGAGCGACATCTTCGGCCGCCTTTCCGGCGGCGAGTTCGGGTTCGCCGACGAATTCCAGATCATCAGCCGCCGCAGCCGGGCAATCCGCAGCCCCAAGACCCTTTCCGGAGGAGAAACATTCCTTGCCTCGCTGGCCCTGGCCCTTGCCCTAGTCGAGATGCACAGCCGCTCCGGTGCCACGCTCGGCGCACTGTTCCTCGATGAGGGGTTCGCGGCGCTAGACGCCGAGGCACTCGCCAGCTCCCTGGCCGTCCTGCGAGCCGAGGCAGGCGGCGACAAGCTAGTCGCCGTGGTCAGCCGCCTGCACGCCGTCGCCGAGGCAGTCGAGGACGTGATGTGGGTCGAGCGCCATCCCGAAGGATCCAGCGCCCGCTGGCTGACCGCAGAAGAACGCGACGCACTCGTCAGGGAAGACGCGGCCAGCGGCATGCTCACCCTCGTATAAGCCGGCCATTCAGCAATGAGCCCCGGACCGCTGCCGCCGCGCGCCCGGCCACCAGCCGGGCGCGACAGGACAAACAATGGACGGCAATATATATCTATATCTAAAAATAATGCGAATTATCCCGCCCGCGTATATGCATTTTTTGCGTCGGCAATTCACTGATTTTCGTATTCCGGGAGACAGGGCAGATTGTTTTCCGTAATCCTGCAGCTAGGTGAATTCGCTGCCGGGAGGGAACAGCCAGTGGCTGCGACAGGCGCGCTGACGGAATGGGCCGAGCGGTCGGGGCTGTGCCGTGATGCAGGCCTGGCACAGGCACGGCTGCGGTTCGCGTTCTACGGCCGGGTCTCGACCGAGGACTGGCAGGATCCGGTGATGTCGCGGGTGCGGCAGCGTGAGCAGGCCGGGGCGCTGGTCCGCGGGCACGGGGTGATCGTGGCGGAGTTCTTCGACGTGGGGCTGACCCGGAAGCTGGCGTGGGCGTGCCGCCCGCAGTCCGCCGCGCTGGTCGCCCAACTCGCCAACCCGGACCGGGGCTGGGACGCGATCGTGATCGGGGAGTACGAGCGGGCGTTCTACGGCAGCCAGTACGCGGCGATGGCACCGCTGTTCGAGCACTACGGCGTGCAGCTGTGGATGCCGGAGACAGGTGGCCGGGTCGACTACCAGTCCGAGCACGACGAGAAGACAATGACCGAACTGGGGCTGTCTTCCAAGCGGGAAGTCGTGCGGACCAGCATCCGGGTCCGAACCGCGATGATGGTCCAGACCCGTGAGCAGGGCCGGTACCTGGGCGGTCGCCCGCCGTACGGGTACCGGCTGGTGGACGCGGGTCCGCACCCGAACAAGGCGCACGCCGCCTGGGGACGACGCGCGCACCGCCTGGACCCCGACCCGGCGACCGCGCCGACGGTCCGGTGGATCTTCGCCCAGCGGCTGGCCGGCCACTCGATCGCGCGGATCGCACGTGCACTGAACGAGGCCAGGGTGCCGTGCCCGTCCGCGGCCGACCCCGGCCGCAACACCCACCGGAGCGGGACGGCCTGGACACTCGGCGCGGTCACCGCGATCCTGGAGAATCCCCGGTACACGGGCCGGCAGGTGTGGAACCGGCAGCGCACCGACAGCGAGCTGGTCGACCCGGCCAACGTCACCCTCGGGCACAAGTCCGTGCAGCGGTGGAACCTCCCGGACGGGTGGGTGATCTCCAGCCGTCCCGCGCACCCGGCGCTGGTCAGCGAAGCTGACTTCATAGCGGCCCAGGATGTCAACGCCACCCGCGGCCCCGTCCCGCGGGACGGGCCGGTGCTCCGGCGGTACCTGCTGGCCGGGCTGCTCTCGTGCGGGCTGTGCGGGCGGCGGATGGAATCAGCCTGGTCCAACGGCAAGCCCGCCTACCGGTGCCGGCACGGCCATACCAGCGCGATGGCACCCGACCCGGCCCGCCCGAAGAACACTTACATCCGCGAGGACAAGCTCCTGCCGCACCTGCCCGCCCTGCATCTCCTCCTGACAAATCCGGCCGCGCGCCCCAGGCGCCGCACCCGAGGCGGAACCGATGTCAGGGCAATCGTCAGCCCGGGCGAAGTGATCGGGTACCTGCGCGAGCACGAGATCACCCTCACCTGGAACCCGGCCTCGGCCGCCCTGCAAGCACGCGGCACCGAGACTGCCAAGACCGTCACCGTAAAAGCAAGCTGACTCCGGCTGCAAAGCCCTGAACAGGAAGGATAAGAGAACTCGGAACGCCGAACGCCCGGCGCTGGCGCAAGCCTGCGCTCAGGGTGACATCCCGGCATGCCCAGAAACGAGCGAGTATGGGGTTTTTATGTGTCCGAGGGGGGACTTGAACCCCCATGCCCCGTAAAGGGCACTAGCACCTCAAGCTAGCGCGTCTGCCTATTCCGCCACCCGGACATGCTGATGCGACGTGCGCATCGGCTGGCTTACCTTAGCAAACTGAACGGCCCCAAGCGACCGTGCCGGACCGCGAATCCGGAGCCGGAGCCGGACCGCGGAGCCGGGCCCGAGGCCGCCGCCTGCCTGCCCGGAGGCCGCTGCCCACCCGGCCGCAGGCTGTCAGCCGGCCGGCACGCGGGACGGGGGTGATGTCCGGATGCGACGATAGTGCGGTGACAGCGAACCAAGTGACCGCGCAGGACGAGGTCGTGGACATCTGCCGTGACCTGATCAGGATCGATACGTCCAACCCGGGGGACCACTCGGGTCCGGGTGAGCGGCTGGCCGCCGAGCACGTCGCCGGGCTCCTGGCTGAGGTCGGGCTCGAGCCGGTGGTCCTGGAGTCGCACCCGAAGCGCACCAGCGTGGTGACCCGGATCAGCGGCCGTGATCCCGAACGGCCCGCCCTGCTCGTACACGGTCACCTTGATGTGGTCCCGGCCAGCGCGTCGGACTGGCAGCACGACCCCTTCTCGGGGGAGGTGGCCGACGGCTGCGTGTGGGGCCGCGGTGCGATCGACATGAAGGATATGGACGCGATGATGCTCGCCGTGCTGCGGCAGCGGCTGCGCGAGGGCCGGGCGCCCGCCCGTGACATCGTGCTCGCGTTCACCGCTGACGAGGAGGCGGGCGGCACCTGGGGCGCCCGCTGGCTGGTGGACCACCACCCGGACCTGTTCGAAGGCACTACCGAGGCGATCGGCGAGGTCGGCGGCTTCAGCCTGACGCTGGGCCGCCAGCGGCTCTATCTCCTGCAGACCGCCGAGAAGGGCATGGCCTGGCTGCGGCTGATCGCGCACGGCCGGGCCGGGCACGGCTCGATGGTGCAGCCGGACAACGCGGTGACCGAGCTGGCCGAGGCGGTGGGCAGGCTGGGACGCCACGAGTGGCCGACCCGGCTCATTCCGTCGGTCCAGGCTTTCCTGGAAGGCGCGTGTGACGCGCTCGGCATCGAATTCATCCCGGCTGACCCTGGCCAGGCCCTCAGCAAGATCGGCCCGATCTCCCGCATTATCGGAGCGACTCTGCGGAACACGGTGAACCCGACCGTTCTGCGTGCCGGTTATAAGGTGAATGTCGTGCCGCAGACTGCTACCGCCGAAGTCGACGGCCGGTTCCTGCCCGGCTATGAAGAGGAGTTCTTCGCCGAGCTCGACCGGGTGCTCGGGCCCGGCGTGACCCGCGAGATCATCCACTCCGACATCTCCGTGGAAACCACCCCGGACGGCGACCTCTACGACGCGATGACCAGCGCGCTCCTGGCGGAAGACCCGGACGCCCGGGTGATTCCGTACTGCGTGTCCGCGGGTACCGACGCCAAGTCGTTCAGCCGGCTGGGCGTGCGCTGCTTCGGGTTCGCCCCGTTGCAGCTACCGGCCGATCTGGATTTTTCCGGGATGTTCCACGGGGTCGACGAACGTGTTCCCGTCGACGGGCTCCGCTTCGGAGTTCGCGTCCTGGACGGGTTTCTCGACCACTGCTAGCGAATCGGCTTAGGCACGAGATGAGTTCAGATCGTGCGGACTGGGCGTATGATTCGCCTTCGGAGGGTGGCCTTCCTGCTGCCGTCGGCGCTGAGCAAGAGCCTGGCTAGTTCCCAGTCTCCGTATTCGGCGTGGTCGGTCAGGACTCGCCGCGCGGCGTCGCGAGCATCTCGGGACGTTCCGCGTGGCAGGTACACGACCAGGTAGGAATACTCGGCCATCGCTCCTATTGTGCTGAAGTTCACCGGCGATTCAACCTCCGGTAGCAAAATCGCCGGCTTATCCCGGCGAACCGGAGGGAACACACCGAACCGGGCCGATGGTTACAGCTGCACGACGGCGCGTGACCACAGGTACCGTGAGACGGTCAGGCGCGGATGCGAGGACGGGAAGAGAGTGCCACCAAGGACGACGACGGCGAAGGCGGCCAGCCCGAAGGCTTCGGCAACCCCGAAGGCCACCCCGGAAACGGGCCTCACGACCGCCACTAAAGCGGCTCCGAAGGCGGCCCCCAAAGCCAGGACCAGCGCGGCCGCCAAGGGCAAAGCGGCCAATAGCAAGGCGGCCGGTAGCAAGGCGGCTGGTAGCAAGGCGGCTGGCAGCAAGGCCGCCGGGAACGGTCACGGGACCAAGCTGGTCATCGTCGAGTCGCCGTCGAAGGCCCGGACGATCGCCGGGTACCTCGGTCAGGGCTACGTGGTCGAGTCCAGCGTGGGCCACATCCGCGACATGCCCAACAGCGCGGCCGAGATCCCGGCCAAGTACCGGGGCGAGCCATGGGCCCGGCTCGGCGTCAACGTCGACGACAACTTCCAGGCCCTCTACGTCGTGCATTCCGACAAACGGCAGCAGGTGTCCAAACTCAAGAGCCTGCTGAAGGACGCCGACGAGCTCTTCCTCGCGACAGACGAGGACCGCGAAGGCGAGGCCATCGCCTGGCACCTGCTCGAGGAGCTCAAGCCCACCGTGCCGACCAGCCGGATGGTCTTCCACGAGATCACCCCGGAGGCGATCGCCCGCGCTATCGCCAACCCGCGTGAGGTGGACGACGGCCTCGTCGATGCCTATCAGGCCCGCCGTGTCCTGGACCGGCTCTACGGCTACGAGGTCTCGCCCGTGCTGTGGAAGAAGGTCATGCCCAAGCTGTCCGCCGGGCGGGTGCAGTCGGTCGCCACCCGGCTGGTCGTGGACCGGGAGCGGGACCGGATCGCGTTCCGCGCGGCCGCCTACTCCGACCTCGAGGCCGAGTTCGCCACCGGAAACCACGGCCAGCCCGGGAAGGAAAACGAGCCCACCTCGTTCACCGCGAACCTGGTGACCGTCGACGGCAAGAGGGTGGCCCAGGGCCGCGACTTCACCTCCGTCGGCGGACTACGCGGTCACGACGTCCTGCACCTGGACGCCGCGGCGGCCGCCGCCCTGGCGCAGCGGCTCGAGAGCACGGCCTTCGCGGTCTCCAGCGTGGAGCGCAAGCCGTACAAGCGCTCGCCGTACGCACCGTTCCGCACGACCACGCTGCAGCAGGAGGCCTCCCGCAAGCTCGGGTTCTCCGCCAAGCACACGATGTCGGTGGCGCAGCGGCTGTACGAGAACGGCTACATCACCTATATGCGCACCGACTCGGTGACGCTGTCGCAGACCGCGGTCACCGCGGCCCGCAAGCAGGCGGCCCAGCTCTATGGTGCCTCCTACGTGCCGGACGCGCCCCGCACCTACGCCAGCAAGGTGAAGAACGCGCAGGAAGCGCACGAGGCCATCCGCCCGGCCGGGGACAGCTTCCGCACCCCCACGCAGGTCGCCAAGGACCGGCTGTCCTCGGACGAGCGCCGGCTGTACGAGCTGATCTGGCAGCGCACCGTCGCCTCGCAGATGAAGGACGCCACCGGCGAGTCGGTGTCGGTCCGGGTCGCGGGCACCTCCAGCGGAGGCGAACGGGCCGAATTCGGCGCTTCCGGCAAGGTCATCAACTTCTACGGGTTCCTCAAGGCCTACGTCGAAGGCGCCGACGACCCGGACGCCGATCGAGACGACCGGGAGCGCCGGCTGCCGCCGCTGGCCGAGGCCGACCCGCTGGACGTGCTGCGGCTCGCCCCGGCGGAGCACTCCACCCGGCCGCCGGCCAGGTACACCGAGGCGTCGCTGGTCAAAGAGCTGGAAGACCGCGAGATCGGTCGCCCGTCCACTTACGCGACCATCCTGGGCACCATCTTGGACCGGGGCTACGTGTCCAAGAAGGGCACCGCGCTGGTCCCCTCGTTCCTCGCCTTCGCCGTGATCACCTTGATGGAACAGCACTTCGGCCAGCTGGTCGACTACGAGTTCACCGCGCGGATGGAAGATGTCCTCGACGAGATCGCCCGCGGCGAGGCCGAGCGGGTGCCGTGGCTGCGCCAGTTCTACTTCGGCGCCGAGGGCGACGCCGCCGCGGCCGACCCAGGGCTGAAGCTGCTAGCCGGCGACATCAGCGACATCGACGCCCGGGAGGTCAGCTCGTTCCCGCTGGCCGGCAGCGACATCGTGGTGCGGGTCGGCCGGTACGGCCCCTACCTGGAACGCGAAGACCAGCGGGTGAACGTCCCCGACGACATCGCGCCCGATGAGCTGACGATCGAAAAAGCAGAAGAGCTTTTTAACCAGCCGAACGATGACGTGGTGCTCGGCACCGACCCCGATACCGGCCTCACGGTGATGGCCAAAGCGGGGCGTTTCGGCCCCTACGTCACCGAGCGGCTCGCCGAAGCTCTGCCAGCTTCATCTGGTCCCGCTTCGGCCAAATTCAAGCCCAGGACCGCGTCGCTGCTGAAGTCGATGGCGCTGGACACGGTCACGCTGGCTGACGCGCTGCGGCTGCTGACCCTGCCGCGGCTCATCGGCGAGCTGGACGGCGAGCCGGTGACCGTGCAGAACGGCCGGTACGGTCCCTACGCGAAGAAGGGCACGGACAGCCGCTCGCTGGAGTCGGAGGAGCAGCTGTTCACGCTGACCCTGGCCGAAGCCAAGGAACTGTTCGCCCAGCCGAAGACCCGGGGCCGCGGGCGCGGCGCCGCCGCCCCGCCGTTGCGCGAACTCGGTGAGGATCCCGCGAGCGGCAAGCCGATGGTGATCAAGGACGGCCGGTTCGGCCCCTACGTGACCGACGGCGAGACGAACGCCTCCCTGCGCAAGGAGGATGAGGTCGCCACGATCACCGTCGAGCGGGCCGCTGAGCTGCTGGCGGACCGCCGGCTGGCGGCCCCGGTCGCCCGCCGCAAGACCACGACGACGCGGAAGAAAGCTGCCCCCAAAGCCGGTACCACGGCCCGTTCGGCTGCGAAGAAGGCGTAGCGTCCGGGCCGGTCGCACCTGAGGCGGGCTAAGAATCACGATCGAGGACTAACTCATTATGCGGTCAGCCGTGCCGATACGCTTACGCCGTGAACTTCCGCGCCGGAGCCAATCGAGACGGCGCCGACCGGGGGGAGCCCGGGCGCGGCGCCGCGCGGCGTAACCATGCCCGCTCACCTGGGGTCCTGTCGATCAAGCCGTTCCGGCGGCTATGGATCGCGTTGTCCTTGTCCAGCCTGGGTGACTGGCTGTCCATCCTGGCGCTGATCGTGCTCGCGCCGTCGCTCACGCCCGGCGGCGCGGTGGCCAAGACCTCGGCCGTCGGCGGCGTGTGGGTGGTGACGCTGCTGCCCGCGCTGCTGTTCGGGCCGCTGGCCGGCGCGCTGGCGGACCGGCTGGACCGCCGGATGATGATGATCGTCGGCGACGTGATCCGCGGGCTGCTGTTCCTGTCGATTCCGTTGTTCCCCAACCTGACCTGGATCTACGCGGCCAAGTTCCTGGCCGGCATCGCCAGCCAGTTCTGGAGCCCGGCCACCTCCGCGTCGATCCCTAACCTGGTGCCGAAGGACAAGCTGGAGCGGGCGAACCAGCTCAGCCTGCTCACCACCTACGGCACCGCGCCGCTCGCGGCCGGCCTGTTCAGCGTGCTGGCGCTGGTCAGCGAGGGAATCAGCCGGGTCACGCCGCTGTTCCCGCACGCCAGCAACGTGGACCTGGCGCTGTACTTCAACGCCGCCTCGTACGGCATCTCCGCGCTCACCGTCTACTTCATCCGCGAGATACCCAAGCGCAGCGCCAGCGGGAAGATCTCCGTTCCGTCCACCCTGAAGTCCATCTGGGACGGCTGGCGGTTCATCAGGAAGACCCCGGCGGTGCGCGGGCTGGTGGTCGGCATGCTGGGCGCGTTCGCCGCGGCCGGCGTGGTGATCGGCCTGGGCTACCCCTACATCAGCGAGACGCTGCACGGCGGCAGCGCCGGCTGGGGGCTGGTCTTCGCCGCGATCTTCGTCGGGATGGCGCTAGGCATGGCGCTGGGCACCAAGGTGCTCGGGGACTTCAGCCGCCGCCGGCTGTTCGGCGTCACGCTCACCACCGCCGCGGTGCCGCTCGCGCTGATCGGCCTGGTGCCGGTGCTGGCCGTCGTGGTGCTGTTCGTGGTGCTGCTCGGCGCGCTGTCCGGGATCGCCTACGCGACCGGTTTCACCATCGTCGGGCTCGAGGTGGACGACGACACCCGCGGCCGGGTCTTCGCCTTTTTCCAGTCATCCATCCAGGTCATCCTGCTCGCGGTGATCGCCGTGGTCGGGTTCATCTCCAGTGGCCTGACCAAGCTGATCGCCGCCCTGAACGGCACGGGTAACGTGAAGATCGGCGCCATCACGTACGCCTCGGCCGGGCAGAACGTGGTGATCCTGCTGGCCGCCCTGGTCGCGTTCGGCCTCGGGGTGAGTTCCTACCGGCAGATGGACGACCGCAAGGGCGTGCCGCTCCGCGAGGACCTGCTGGCCGCTATCCGCGGCGAGACCCTCTCGCTCCCGTCACCGCAGCCCGTGCACCTGAACGGGTACGCGCCCGCCCCCCCGACGCCCGGCCTGCTGGTCGCGTTCGAGGGCGGGGAGGGCTCGGGCAAGACCACTCAGGCCCGGCTGACCTCGATCTGGCTGCGGGAACTCGGCTACGACGTGAAGACCACCCACGAGCCGGGCGCGACGAAGATCGGGATGCGGCTGCGGGCGCTGCTGCTCGACACCTCCAGCACCGGCATGTCGCCGCACGCCGAGGCGCTGATGTACGCGGCGGACCGGGCCGAGCACGTTACTTCGGTCATCGAGCCCGCGCTGGAGCGCGGCGCGATCGTGATCACCGACCGGTACGTGGACTCCTCGCTCGCCTACCAGGGCTGGGGCCGGAGCCTGCCGGTCGAGGAGATCGCCCGGTTCAACTGGTGGGCGACCGGCGGACGTACCCCCGACCTCACCATCCTGCTCGACATGGACCCGCTGGCCGGGCTGAGACGCCGGACCCGTTCGGCGGACCGGCTGGAAGCCGAGCCCGCGGAGTTCCACCTCCGGGTTCGCACCGGGTTCCTGGCGCTGGCCCGCGCCGAGCCCGGCCGTTACCTGCTGCTGGACGCGGCCCGGCCGCCGGAGCAGATCACCCGGGACATCCAGGACCGGGTCCGGGGCCTGCTGCCAGATCCCGTTCCCCTGATGGCGGAGGCGAACACCGGCGACTTCCCCGCGATCAAAGAAGAAGTCCTGTGAGCGGCCCCGAGGGGCGCGGTCCTGCCTGGACGCAGGAGCGAGCAACGAGCGACGAGGGACCGCCGGGCCTGGAAGCGCCCCGGCGGCGAGAGGCCAGCACAGTTTTCGCCGAGCTGGTAGGACAGGACGCGGTGGTCGAGCAGCTGCAGAAGGCCGCCGCCGCCGCGTCGGCGCTGCTGGCCGGGCAGCGACCCGAACCCGGCGCGATGACGCACGCGTGGCTGTTCACCGGCCCGCCCGGGTCGGGACGATCAGTAGCAGCGCGAGCCTTCGCGGCCGCCCTCCTCTGCCCTTCCGGAGGCGGGCCGTCCGGAGGCGGGCCGTCCGGGGGGTGCGGGCAGTGCGCGTGCTGTCATCAGGTGCGGGCCGGGACGCACGCGGACCTGCTGCTGATCCGGCCCGAGGGGCTGTCGTACGGGGTGAAGCAGACCAGGGACCTGGTGCTGCGCGCGGCGGGCCAGCCCACCGGCGGACGCTGGCAGATCGTGCTCTTCGAAGACGCCGACCGGTGCACCGAGCAGGCGGCGAACGCGCTGCTGAAGGCGATCGAGGAGCCGGCCCCCCGGACGATCTGGCTGTTGTGCGCGCCGTCGGCCGAGGATCTGGTGACCACGATCAGATCACGGTGCCGGGTTGTCACGCTTGTCGTGCCGGCCTCGGCGGCAGTGGCTAAGATACTCGCCACGCGGGACGGTATCGACCCCGCCAGAGCGCTGGCCGCGGCCCGTGCGGCGCAGGGACACGTGGGCCGCGCCCGGCGCCTGGCCACCGATACCTCAGCGGCCAAGCGCCGGGCCGACGTGCTGCGGGTGCCGCAAGAAGTCACCTCACTCGGCCCGGCCCTTGCCGCGGCCGCCGCGCTAGTGCGTACCGCCGAGGACGAAGCCAAGGCGGTGACCGAGGGGCTGGACGAGCCGGAACGCCAGTCGCTGCGTCAGGCCTACGGCGAAGGATCGACCGGCAAGGGCGTGGCCAAGGCCATCCGCGGGATGGCCGGCGCGATGAAGGATCTCGAGGACCGGCAGAAGTCCCGCGCCACCCGGGTCAAGCGCGACACCCTCGACCAGGCCCTGCTCGAGCTGGCCCTGTTCTACCGGGACGTCTTGATGGTCCAGGTCGGCGCCGACGTCGAGCTCGGCCACTCCGACGCTGATCTGCAACGGGTGGCGTCGGCCTCGCGCCCGGAGTCCACCTTGCGCCGGATGCAGGCCATCATGCGCTGCCGCGAACGCCTCACCCTCAACGTCGCCCCCCTCCTAGCCGTCGAAGAAATGACCCTCTCCCTAGCCGCCGGCTAACCCCGCACCTCCCGTGCCCGTCCCCCGCCTCTGACCAGGCATGGACTGCCCCCGCTACCACGGCGCGGACGACCAAGACGAAACGCACCGGCCCGCTGGATGCGATCTGGCTGGGCATGCGATGTGTACGGTGCAGCCGCGCGAAGCCAACGTCGGCTGGGCCGTGGCACCACGGTCCGTTCGGACCAAGGGAGTACGGTGGCCGGGGATCCGGGCAGATGACGACGTAGTCTAGCCAGATGGGCATGATGATGGCGGTCAGCTTCGAGCAGTACGGGCGGCTGTACTACCTCGACCCGGGCGCGTTCTCGCCGGCCATCGGGGACAAAATCCTGGTGCCCACTAACTCCGGTCCGGAGGTGGCGCAGTGCGTGTGGGCGCCGCAGTGGGTGTCCGACGACATCGAGCTGCCGGTGTGCGCCGGCCCGGCCACCGAGGATGACCTGGCCCGGGACGAGGAGAACCGGCGGCGCCGGGCCGAGGGCCGGCTGGCCGCACGGCGACTGATCCGGGAGCACAAGTTGCCGATGAAGGTGACCGCGGTCGACTTCATCGGGTCCGAGAACGTGTTCATCGTGTACTTCGCCGCCCCGCATCGGGTGGATTTCCGCGCGCTGGTCCGGGATCTGGGCGCCCGGCTGAAGGGCCGGGTGGAGCTGCGTCAGATCGGCCCCAGGGACGAGGCTCGGCTGCAAGGCGGGATCGGGCCGTGCGGCCGTGACCTGTGCTGTGCCACCTTCCTGAAGGACTTCGAGCCGGTGTCGGTCCGGATGGCCAAGGACCAGGACCTGCCGGTGAACCCGCTGCGGATCGCCGGGGCGTGCGGGCGGCTGATGTGCTGCCTGAAGTACGAGCATCCGCTGTATACCGACTTCCGCAAGGACGCGCCGCCGGTCGGGGCCTCGGTCACCTCGCCCGCCGGGCCGGGCACGGTGGTCGGGCACAACGTTCCTTCCGACACGGTGGTGGTGCGGCTAGCCGCCGACGGGCGGGCGCAGGCGTGCCCGAAGGCCAGCGTGTGCGGGTCGCGGAAGGCGTACGAGTCGATGCACGTCGCGCCGAAGGCGGCGCTGGAGGACGGGTAGTCAAGCCGAAGGCGGCGCTGGAGGACGGGTAGTCAAGCCGAAGGCGGCGCTGGAGGACGGGTCAGAGCAGGCCGCAGCGGGACGGTTTGCGCGCGATCGTGTAACGCGGGGACTTCGCGCGGGACTACAGGGGGCACGTCCGATTCCCCCTGTCCGACTACCCCTTGTGCTAGGAGTTTTTGTGAGAGTACCGATTCGTCTGAAGCCGGCGCTGATCGCGGCAGCCGCGGCGGCTGTGGTGGCGGGCTTCGCCACGCCGGCTTTCGCCACGCCGGCCTTCGCGAGCACCGCCACGCCGTCGTTCGGCCACGGCGGAGCCAGTCACGCCGTGTTCGTCCAGACCGACAGCACGTCAGGGAACCACGTGGTGGCTTACCACCGGGCCGCGGACGGTGCGCTGCGCCTGGCCGGAAGCTACGCCACCGGCGGCCTGGGCGGGATTCTCGCCGGATCCGTGGTCGACCACACGGCATCGCAGGGCTCGCTGACCTATGACCCGCGGCATTCGCTGCTGTACGCGGTGAACGCGGGCAGCAATACCGTCTCGGTGTTCGCGGTGCACGGGGACCGGCTGGCGCTGCGGCAGGTACTGAGCTCCGGCGGGACGTTCCCGGTCAGCGTGGCCACCCACGGTGACGTGGTGTATGTGCTCAACGCGCTGAACGGCGGCTCGCTGCAGGGGTACCGGGTGTTCGGCAGCTTCCTGGTGCCGCTGCCCGGATCGAGCCGGGCCCTGGGCCTGGATCCCACGGCGAGCCCGCAGTTCGTCAACACGCCAGGCCAGGTGGCCTTCACCCCGAACGGCCGCCAGCTCATCGTGACCACTAAGGCCAACGGGAACGACATCGACGTCTTCGGCGTCGGCTTCGGCGGCTGGCTTTCCGCCACGCCCGTGGTGAACGCCGAGCCGGGCGCGGTGCCGTTCGCGATCAGCTTCGACTCTTACGGCGACCTGGTCATCGCCGAGGCCGGGACCAACGCCGTGGCCACGTTCGCGATCAGCGGTCACGGAACCGTGAGTCAGCTCGACTCGGTCGGCACCGGGAAGGCCGCGACCTGCTGGGTGGCCCCAGCCGGGTCATTCCTGTTCGCGTCTAACACGGGCAGCGCCGCGGAGAGCGGCTTCACCTCCGCCGCGGGCGGGCAGCTGACGCTGCTCGGCAACACGGCAACGGACGCCGGGACCGTGGACGCCTCCGCCGCGGCCGGCGGCCGGTTCCTGTACGTGCAGGCCGGCGGGGCCGGCATCGTCGACGAGTTCGCCGTGGGGTCGAGCGGTGCTCTCACCCAGATCGGCTCGGTCACCGTGCCGGACGCCGTGGGCGGCGAAGGGATCGTGGCCTTCTAAAGGTAACAATCTTGCGACGTAGGGAATCTGGGACGAGCCGGCCGCTGTCCTGGCCTGGGCGGCGGCCGGCTCGTCCTATTCTGTCGGTGATGGAATCCGACGGGGAGCTGGTACACCGGCTGCGTTCGGGCGATGAGCGGGCGTTCATCGACCTGGTCCAGCGCTACCACGAGCCCATGTTGCGGCTGGCGGCCTCGTTCGTGCCGAGCCGGGCCATCGCCGAGGAAGTCGTCCAGGACACCTGGCTGGCGGTGCTGCGCGGCCTCGGCGGGTTCGAGGGACGTTCCTCGCTCAAGACCTGGCTGTTCGCCATCCTGGTCAACCAGGCCCGCAAGACCGGTACCCGGGAGCACCGCAGCATCCCCGTCGCGGATCCCGAGCCGGTGGTCGATCCGTCCCGGTTCGACGCCTCCGGCGGCTGGTCCGATCCGCCGGAGCACTGGATCGAGGTGGCGCAGGGGCGGATGGAGGCGGGCAAGCTGGCCGACCGCATCCGCGCCTGGATCGACGTGCTGCCCGCCCGGCAGCGGGAAGTGGTGCTGTTGCGTGACGTCGAGGGGATGAGCGGCGACGAGGTCTGCGCGGTGCTGGCCCTGTCCGACGTGAACCAGCGGGTCCTGCTGCACCGCGGCCGGAGCCGGCTCAGGCAGCTGTTCGAAGACGAGTTCCGGGAGGTGCGATGAGACTCCTCCGCGTTCGTGACCTGCCGTGCCAGCAAGCCGTCGAGCTGGTGACTGACTACCTGGAAGGCACCCTGAGCCGGGCCGCCCGGCGGCGATTCGAGGCGCACCTGGCGACCTGCCCGCACTGCACCGAGTACCTGGCGCAGATACGCGAGACGGTCAGCCTTACCGGGCGGCTGGCGCCTGAGGACCTGACGCCGCAGATGCGGGACGAGTTCGTCGACCTCTACCGCCGGTGGCAGTCCGAGCAACAGTAAGACGGGCGGTGAGCCCGGGCTGGCTTATCATTTCCCCCGCCGCTCGGCTCCCGGATCCCCCTGGTCGTGGGCGGAAGGCAGCGGTATACGCCTGCTGATCACGTTGAGGCCGAGGATCGCGGCCACCGGGATCAGGGTCAGCTGGGGAAGCTGGTACCGCCAGTCGAAGGTGGCGAACGCGGCCGGGGGAACCAGGACGAGCACCGCGCTGGCGGTGAACAGCAGGCAGGCGTCGCGGCTGGCTTTCGGCCGGCCACGGAGCCTGCCAATGACCAGGGCGGCCAGGGCCAGCACGAGCCCGGCCGCGAGGACCGGTCCCGGCAGGTAGCACCACCGCCCGTAATCCGTGAGGAAGGCGGCCAGGCCCGGTCGCAGCGCAGGTGCGGCGTATCCGAGCGCGCCGATCGAGGCGTAGGCTTGCCGGTCGGGCCGGATGGAGGGGCGGAACTGCAGGTAGGCCGGTGAGTAGTTCTCCGGCCCGGCCCCGCGGACCGCGGAGAAGCCGTACCGGAAGTCCCGGCCGGCCGCTTCGACGTAGGCGAGCGGCTGGTGGCCCAGGATCCGCAGGCTGAAGTCCCGCACCACGGCGTCCCTGGCCCGGCCGGCCGGCGGGGTGAACGTCCACTGCGGGGAGCTCGGGTTCCAGGTGTAGAAGTCCGCGTTGCGCAGCGCCGGCGGCTGGCTGGGGCACAGCGGCTTCTCGTAGCCGGGCAGGTCCAGTCCGGAGCAGGAGGCGAAGTCGGCGACCCGGCCGTAGAGGAACGCGCCGCTGAACGTGGTAAAGCTCAGCTGGCCGTGCGAGGCGTCGAACCAGCCCAGATATCCGGCCACCGGGATCAGGAAGCAGCCGGTGAGCGCGCCGAGCCGGGCGAGCAGGCGACGTCGCGGCCGCACCCCGACCGCGATATACCAGGCGGCGGGGACAATCATGATCAGCGCTTCGTCCCGGAACGTCACGGCCAGCCCGAGGAGTAGCCCGCACGCCGCGACCCGGCGCCCGCCCAGCCGGTCCCGCCGCCAGACCAGGACAGCGAGCGCGGCCATCAGCAGCAAGACGGCCCAGGTGTCGGTCAGGACGTACTGCTCCAGGACGAGCTGCAGCGGATCGAACAGGACACCGATGGTGGCCACCGCCGCCAGCCACGTCCTGGTCCCGAACCGGATCAATACCGCGTACATCAGCGCGGCGGTGGCCAGCCCCGCCAGATGCTGGGCCAGCGGGATGATCCACAGGTCGTGCAGCAGCAGCACTGGCACGATCAGGACGGAGTACCCGCTCTGCCGCAGCGCGTCCACGCTCCAGTGACCGCCGGCGAAGTTGTGCGCGTACTGCAGGTACCGGACGCTATCGGGAAAGATCAGCGCCGGGTGGTAAGCCGCGAACACCACGCCCCGCAGCCCCGCCGCGAGCACGAGCAGCGCGCCGAACATCCAGTGCCGCCGCAGCCCCCTGATGATCCGCGTCCCGCGAGTCGCGCCGGCTGCCGCCGGGCCCTGGTCAGGTGCCGCGGGTTCATGGCCGTCTGCCGCCCGGCCTTGGCCGTCTGCCGCCCGGCCTTGGCCGTCTGCCGCAGGCCCCTGGTTCTCTAGCGTCCGGCCTCGGTCGTCGGCGCCCCGGTCCAGCCTGACCAGCGCTCGACCGTCACCGCCAGCACCGGACCCGTGGGCGGGGTCTGCCGGTACTGCCAGTAGCGGTTCGCCAGCAGTCTCAACGGCGCCGCCATCTGCCGCTGATCCGCCAGTATCGCCGCCCGGCCGTCGGCGCGAACCCACCACAGCGTTTCCCAATCGTCGGTGTAATGATCGGCGAGCAAGGTGACCCACGGGTTCTCGCCGACGTTGCGCAGCCGCTTCAGCGCGGTGGTCGACTTCGGCTTGCCGTCCACCGCCGTATAGACCATGTCCCCGTCCACCGCAAAGGTCGCCACCACCAGGTGCGGACGGCCCTGACCGTCGGCGGTTCCCAGGCGCATGACAGGCACGGTGCCGAACCGAGCCCGCGCCTCCCCTTCTGCAAGCCTCACGGTGAGGATAGTACGAGCTTGGTGCTGATGGCCGGACCGGCGACGGCCCCAGCTCCGGTAGACTCGTCGCGTCGCCCCGTCGGACGGCATGCCGCCTTAGCTCAGTCGGTTAGAGCGACGCACTCGTAATGCGTAGGTCATCGGTTCGATTCCGATAGGCGGCTCCCAGCTAAGAGCTGTAAATCGAACGCAAGTGTTTGATGGTGTGGACCGAGTTGTGGGCTGGATCGGCCTGAGCGGGCTAGCGTGACGTTGTGGCCAAGACCAGCAAAGGTCACATACAGCGGTGATGGCGGCGATCGCCGAGGGGACGAGCCTGGTGATCTTGTGGCCCTGGGCGGCCAGCGCGCCTGGGGACGCAGCGCAGCCGAACATCTCCGCCAGCGCGCCGGCTACCACGAGACCGCCGGCTACCACGAGACCGTCGCTCACTGCAAACTACGCAAACAGCCTGATGTCCCACCGCGTTTAACAGACTCCGTCACGCCAGGCGACACCTGCGATTACGTTCGCGCCTCCCGTGTCCTGGCCGGTCTGAGACGGATGTCCGCGCGTCCGCGTCGGTGTAGGTCATCGACTATGGCCCCGAGCGGAATCGGGAGGGCGCCGTACGCCGCGTACTAAGCACAGCCACGGGTCATTGTCACATCAGCAGCGCCTCGAGCTCCGGAACTCGGCCGAACAGGTCGGGGAGGCCGCGCACGCCGTTGCGCACGGACTCGTGCGACAGCGCGAGGTCAGGGCCAGTGCTCGCCTCGCCACCGGCGAGGCACCGCAGGATGTTCCACCTCGTGTGCCCCAGCCAGCCGCCGTTCATGAAGACGAACCAGCTGGGACCTGACGGCGGCAGCGCTCCGCCCCCCGCGACATAGCCGTCGAGGACCGAGCGGAAGATGGCAGGCTTGATGTCGTCGAAGCCAGGTCCCTTCGCGAGGCTCAGCGCGGTCGAGCCGAGTTCACCGGACAGGTCGAGCATCCCCGAGAGCTCCCAGTCGAGCACCACCGGCCGGCCCTGCCGGGCAAGCAGGTTCCACGGCTGGATGTCCTTATGGGTCAGCACGACGGGGCCTGGCCGTTCGCAGGTGTCGACGAAGTGGGCAATCGCGAGGAACGTCTCGACGTGAGAGGCGAGTTCACCGGCCCACGGCTGTCCGCTCGCCGCCGCCCGCGCGGCGAGCTGGGGCCAGTCCCGTGACGTCGGGTCCTCGGCCGGCACATCGGTCCACGCGACGTCGAGCGCGTGGATGCGCGAGGATCTCACCGATCTCAAACGCGTACGCCGCCGCCACCGGTGCTTCGGGCACCGTTTCTCCCTCGACCCATCGGTGAACGAGCGTGTATTGGCTGGCCGAGATCGGCTCTGGCATCGGGATGCCGGCGGCGAAGGCCGCCCTCTCAAACCTGAATACGTCCTTGACGCGATAGGTCCAGCGGCGGTCGACGAGGTTCAGCTCCTTCACCGCGAACGACCCTTGGCTGGTGTCGAGCCGGTACATCCGGTTGGCGAACCCGCCGTGGACGCGGATCATCGGCCCGGTCGGCGCGCCGAGATGCGAAAGATTCACCCACGCACCCTAGACGAGAAGCTCTTCATAGTTGTAGCTGTCAGTGATCGGCTGGCCGGCACCGCGCAGGATCGCCTCGTCTACGATCTATGCCCATGTATCAGTCGAGTGCGCAGTTCAGGCGCACACCCGAGGAGCGCGCCGATCAGATACTGTCGTGGAACCGCGACGACGTGCGGTTCTTTGCCGCCGGGGCGTGTCACATCCTGGCGTTCGCGTTCCTTGAGGCGTACCCGGAGGCGGGATTCCGGACCGTTGGACTCTGGGCTCGCGAGCAGGTACATCCAATGCACGCGTATCTTACGGACGCGGAGTGGGCGTTTGACTTCCACGGCTGGACACCGGCGGCCGAGCTGCTGGCCGTCACGCGCGCCGTTGAACCGGACGCCGACTACGAGCAGCGAGCGATCGTGACCGACCTCCCGACCTTCTGCCGCGAGTACAACCACCGGGACCGAAGCTGCTACGCCTTCGACCCGTGGGAACGGGCCCTGCGATACATCGCGCAGTTCCCGTCGCCCGAGCAGCATCGCGCGACGCTCAGATCTTAGCGATACGAGATTCTGGCGCGGGTGCCGCAGATGCGGTGAGGGTCTCGATGATCGGTGTGTGAAGACAGACCTCGAGACTCATCACGGCACTGTAGATGAAAGTCGACGACCAGCTGGGCACCGACCGCGGGCGTGGGCGCCCGCCGGTGCTCAGCGACTCGGAACTCGTTATCAGCACTGGGCCGGTATCCACGCCGCCGGAACGCAGCGCTGGATCGGATGAGCATCCCTTGGCTCGCGTACTTGCCCGAGAGAACGATGGCTACCCGGGGCTCGCTCACTAGCGATGGACAGCAGCCGCACCTGCCGTCGTGCGTGACCTGCAGACGGCTGGGTGATCAGCGGCGACCGACGTTGCCGCTTGCCGGGTGATCGCCAGAACGCTGGCTGGCAGTGGCGAAGAACACGGCGCCTGCAGCAGCGACTGCAGCAGCTACGGTCCAGGCTATGGCCGGTGCTCGTGTTCCGGGGGCTGGCGTGCCGGTCGTGGCTGCGGCGATGAGGAGCAGGACCGCGATGCCGATGGCGGTACCGAGCTGAGAGGCGGTGTTGATGATGCCTGACGCCGAGCCGCGCCAGTATGTTTCGACGTCGGTGCCCAGGCCAGTGGTGGCCACCGAGGACAACCCGATGCCAGCGCCAGCGACGGCGGCGCAGGCCGCCAGGGCCAGCGGGGCCGCTGCGGAGGGGATCAGCGCAAGGTCGGCCGCAGCGATGCCCGTCAGGCCGAGGGCGACCACCAGTTGCGGGCGGTATCGGCGCAGCAAGGCGGCGGACTGGCTGGCCCCGCCGATCACGGCCAGGCTGAACGGCAGCAGCGTGGCGGCGGCCTCCAGCGGGCTGCGCCGGAGCGTGTTCTGCAGGTACAGGGTCACCAGCGTGAGCACCGAGCTGGTCGTGGCAGTGTTGAGCAGGCCGCCCCCCGCGCCCTGGCGCAGCCGCGCATAACCGAGAAGGGTGTAGCTCGTTTGAAGTGAGGGGTTAGGCACTGAGTGTGTACTGGCCTTGGGCTGTGCCAGGGTAGAGCCGCTGGTGTTCGCGGGCGAGGTGGTCGTGCCAGTAGTCGTCGAAGTCGTCGTTGGCGATGACGGCGCGGAGGGTGAGGATGGCTTCGGCGCCTTCCAGGCCCCATCGGGCTCCGGTGATGTCGAGTCTGTCGCCGATCAGGTGGCGGCATGCTCCTTCGATGACGCCGGTGGCGATGGGCCATCCGGCGGTGAGGGCCTGGTCGTAGCGCAGGTAATCGTGTTTGCTGGTCAGGTAGCGGACGCATGCGTCAGCGCCGGCCCGTTGACCTGGGGTGAGGCCGGCGGCGCGGGCCTCGGCGGTGATCTCGGCGGCGGCCCGGGCGCTGTCGCCGGCCAGGACCGCCAGGGCCTTGACCGCGACCCAGTCCTCGGCTTCGGGATCGCCGGGAGGGTGCAGGGACCATGCCGCCTTCCAGATGTATTCGAGCACGTGGATGAGGTCGATCACGATGTGGATGGTGACGTCGCGGCGGGCCGCCTCGGCGCGGATCAGGTCCAGCTGGTGTTCCGCGCCGTCGACCAGGACCACCCAGGTCCGCTGGTGACCCGGGTCGCGGGCTTGCGCGTGATCGAACGCGGCGGCGATCATACCGGCGGGGTCGCGTTGCACCGATCCGGCCAGCCATTTCCCGGTCGCCCTGGGGCGGGGCCGCAGTGTGCGGTGCCCCTGCCGGCCGCCGGGCGGGGCGATGATGTCGTGCGGGCGGCGCGGGGACGGCTCAGCGTCATAGACCGCTACCAGGGTGGCCATCCGCTTGCGGTTCGGTTTCTCCCCGGCGCTCAGCCGGGTCCGCATCCGGCTGGCGCGGGCGGCGGCTCTGGCGGTGGCCGGGCGCAGTCCCGCGGGCCGCATCACGATCCCCTTGGCGTCGGCGGAGATCACCAGCAGCGTCGAGGCGGTGCATGGTACCGGGACGCGGGCGGCGTAGAACGCGGCGATGCCGGAGGCGGCGGAGACCACCGCTTCCCCGACCTGCCGTTTGCCCATCACCGGACCGCAGCGGCGGGTGATCGCCGCGTGCGCCGCGTCGAACGAGCCGCGTGCTGATTCCAGCGCGGCGAGCCGGGCCAGGGCATGCGAGCGCCGGCGATCCGGCAGCGACAGGGCGGCATCAGCTGGGCAGAAATCCGGTGCCCCTGGCCGCCGCCACGCGCACCGGGTGACCCGCACCGTGCCGAACAGCGTGGCCAGCTGCCGGTCATGGCCGGTCTCCAGCCGGGTCCGGGTGATCCCGTCGGTGCCGGTCGCGGCTAGGTGCTGCGCGCGGGCGGCCTGTTCCTCCCGGGCAGCCCGCAGGTCCAGGTGATCTTGCAGCAGCTGCCGCAGCACCTCCCGGCCCCGGCCGTCTACCAGGTCTTCGAGCTGTGATGCGGTCAGGCCGGCCGCATCGGCGCCGCGGAGCTCGTCGGCCAGCGCGGTGAACAGATCCGCTGATGCCATGAAGGGGTCAGCACCCGCAACCGGGGCATACCGTTCCATAAGGGCTCTTCTTCCTGTCCGGTTCGTTTTGGTTGGCACCTTCGAACCTAGAAAGAAGAGCCCGCCCTCACTACCCCCGTTTCTGCTGCTTCCCCGCACTATCGCCGTCGCGCGCGGGCAGCATGAACAGCCCCGGCCCGTCCTCGGCCAGCCAGCCCCGCTCGACCAGCCGCCGCAGCTTCCCCCGCAGCGTCTCCACCTTCCCCCGCTCGGTGCTCAGCCCCGCCGCCGCAGCGACCTGCGCCGCCCGCACCGGCCGCCCCGCATCCTCCGCCACCTCCAGCAGATCCCGGTAATCCCGCGGCAGCACCGACACATCAAGGCCCGGCTGCCACGTCGGCACCTTCACCACCCCGATCACCGGCGACCGGCCAGACCCCGCAGGCACCGCCTTCCCCGGCAGTCCCGCGGCCGGTACCGGTGGTGCCTCCTCGCCCGCGGCGTCCAGCACCTCTTCCACCGTCTCCCGGGTGATCACCAGCCGCGCCAGCCGCTCCTCGGCCCCGGCCAGCCGCTCCGTCAGCTCCGCGATCCGGCCCCGCAGCTCTTCCGCCTCCGCGCGAGCAGCCGCTTCCCGGCGCTCCAGTTCATCCAACAGCGACCCCATCACGGCCCCTCCCCGAAACAGTAAAGGCAGCAGGCGCCGGCAGCACCCCGGCCATCAAATCCGCAGCTCGTCCCAAACGAGCCGCGCCCAAACCGGGTCATGCCTCGCCGATCGGGGCGGTGACAAGGCCGCGCGTGCGATCTGGCCAGCCGCCTCAGCACACACAGAACTCGTTGCCCTCAGGGTCAGCCATCGTGACGTGATGCGGATGGTCCTCCCAGAGCGTGGTCGCTCCGGCATCGGTGAGCTGGGCGACCTTCGCAGTGACCGCCGCCCACCGCTCCTCCGGGCTGCCGTCAGCTGATACCCCGATATCGATGTGCAGCCGGTTCTTGGCCGCCTTGGGCTCGGGCACCCTCAAGATTGACAGCGAAGGGCCAGCACCGGACGGATCGCGCAGCCACGCACCATCCTCCGGACTGGTGTCCGGCTCGCCGAGAGCAGTCAGCCACTCCTTGACGCTTGTGTAAGGCCCGGGCGGGGGGTTGTCCTCGTAACCCAGCGCGAGCTTCCAGAACTCCCCGAGCCTGACCGCATCCGCGCAGTCAAATGTCAGACCGATCCTGGCGCCCATTGCCCTCCTCATCGATGCCGGCCTAACTACTGACCATATAGCTGGCGGGTCTGACAATCCCGGGTCACCGGCGCATTCCGAGGCCCGGACCACCCAGGACAGGTACTTGCCGATGCTGGCAGGGCTGCGGTCGCCGCGTCGGCGAGCCAGGTGAGAGTCAGTACCGGGCGCCTCGACCTCGCCCGCGAGCACCAGCGGCTCTACCCCGGCATCAACCAGGGACAATACGCCCTCGTCGCCTGACCGGCCTGCTCACTTCAGAAGAGCTGCACCCAACCGAGAAGCCGTGGTGGCAGCAGCGGCTCGGCCGCGCGGCGGTCAATGAGGACGAACGCGCCTGCCAGCACAATGCAGGCTGCTAGCAGCAGGCCGCCGTCGATGCGGCGGGCCGGCTGAGTGATCAAGGTGGTCCCGACCACAAAAGCCATCACAGCCGCGGTGAACGCTGCAAAGCCGGCCAGGTTCAACGATCGCGCCGGATCGGCGTCGTGGTCGCGCGGCACCGACCACACAATGGTGGCGGCGAGCCCGGCAGCCAGCGGCAGGTAGCCCCAAAACACGAACCGCCAGCTAGCCAGGTCGGTAACTACCCCGCCCACCATAAACCCGCTCGCACCGGCTGCCGCGCCCGCCGCGCTCCACATGGCGATAGCGCGCCGTCGGGCCGGACCGTCGGCGGTCACCGTGGTCAGCAAGCGCAACGCCGACGGCACCGAACCCGCGGCCGCGGCGCCCTGCAAACATCGTCCGGCCCACCAGGGCAACGACGGAGCTAGCGGTGGCACCCACGACTGCGCCCACAGCGAATACCAGCAAAGTCACGAGGATCGTGCGGCGGTGGCCGAATCGGTCACCCAGTCGAGCCCGTGACCCCCAGCACATCAACGAACTGCACCAGGCACAGCGCGATGACCGCAACACCGACACCCGAAGTTCGCTGAGCCTGTCGGACCCCGGTCATGGACAGTTGACTGCCCGGCGGCGGCCGCTGGAACCGGTTTCCGGTTATTTCCAGCCGCGCAACGTGGCGCAAGGCGGCAACCAGGGACATCGAGCTGTAGCCAGAGACCGGGCATCCTGGCCCTGCCAGCGAAGAGGCATTTGACGAGTGCCCACGAGACGATCTCCTAAGCGGCAGCTCGGTCGGCGGAAGATCATATGGAGCGGGGCGATACTTAGCGCATGACCCTTGTCGTGCGCAGCCTGATGATCGATTGTTCCGCCCCGCACAGCCTGGCTTCGTTCTGGGGTGCAGCACTGCGTCGTCCAGTTGAAGGGGGGCCAGAAGGCCCCTGGGTCAGCTTGCCGGAAGGCAATCAGCCATCGATGATCTTTTTCCGGGAAGTCACCGACGCCAAGCAAGTGAAGAACCGGCTGCACCTCGATCTCAATCCTGTCGACGGGACGCTTGCCGCAGAGGTCGAGCGGCTCACCGGCTTGGGTGCCCTTGCTTTGGCCAGGCACAGCCGCGGGTCCACCGGCCTTGGTTGGGTGGTGCTAGCCGACCCGGAGGGCAACGAGTTCTGCGTGGAGTCAAGCGACGCAGAAGTCGCTGCGGTCGAGGCTTGCCTAGATGCCGAGCAGCCGGATTCGAGCGATCAGCGTTGATGACGGCACGCACGCGGCGCGTGCTCGTACGCGGGCAAAGACCCAGCAGCGTCGCTATTCCGAGACGAAGAGGCCAGGCATCGAGGCTGCTTCCAGATTTAATCAGAATCGAGCACTGATGCGTTCGCCCATCCAGAGCCTGAAGATCTCCAGGGCCGGCTTGTTTACGGAACGAGGATTACTTCGCAGCGGACGCCGGCGAGCTGGTCGAACTCAGCTTTGCCGTCAGTGGTGATCAGGATCCGGTTCGTTGCCGCGGCGGTGGCCGCGATCATCAGGTCGTAGGCGGATCTCTGCTTGCCCTGCGACATTGCTTCTACTGCCAGCCGGGCGTGAATCCTGGCTACGCCGATGGTGTAGTCCTCGATTGGGAGGCTGGCCAGCACTGCCTCGACCCGGGCGGACCGGGCCTGCTTGCGCGTCTCGTCGGCTCGTTCGACCCCCACGAGCAATTCCATCGCGGTGACCGAGGCAATGGCGGCGTCGTCCGAGCCTAGGACCGTATCGACAGCGATGCTGCCGCGCTCGATCGCGATGAGGGTGCCGGTGTCAAGGATTACTCGGCGGGCCATCCACGCACCTCAGCTGTGAACGCGGCTCGCAGGTCGGCATGGACTGCCTCGAGGTCGTCGGCGAAATTGTCGTCGGCGGGGTTGTCCTGCAGCGCAGACTTGAGCCGCTCGGCGGACGTCCGCCGTTCCGGGGCGAGCCGGCCAACCGGCACCCCGTCGCGAGTGATGATGATGGTTTCGCCGCGCTCGACCTGATCAAGGATATTCGCGAAGTTCCGCGCCGCCTGCGTGGCCGTTACGGCGATCATGAATACATACTATCAGATCTAATCTGACAATACAGATGACCAACCTCCGGGTCGGCTCAGCCGGCGATGGACTGCTGCGGGCCTTGCTCGGGCTGGGGTGCGTCGAGCCGCTGCAGGTGCCGCACGCTCGGCGCCGCGAGCATCGCGACGGCTGCGACCAAGGTGACCGCGGCTGCGACCCAGAGCGTGCGGCTCATCCCGATCCCGGCCGCCACCACTCCTGCGAGGGCGAGTCCGAGCGGATCGCCCAGCAGGGTGCCGAACCATTCATAGGCGCTGACCCGCGACAGTGACGCCGGCGGGATGTGCTGCTGCAGCGTCGTCTCCCAGAGCGTATTGAAGAGCATGTTCCCGAAGCCCGTGACCAGCGCTGTGACGGCGAGGGTCGGCCAGGGCAGCTTCAGCGCGAGCACGATGATCGGCGCCGCATTCGGGACCACCGCAATGGACCCCAGCAGAAGCGGGCGCCGCGGCTTGAGGCGAAGCGCCGCCGCGCCGGCAGCGAGCGCGCCGACGGCCGAAACGACGAGGATCACGGTCCACGCGCCGGCGCCCCCGTGGCCGTCCTTCATCCACACCGCGGCGAGCACCAGCCACACCGAGTCCATCATGTTCGCGAGGGACACACTGACCACGACCAGCCAGACCCAGGTACGGGCGGCGAACTCATGCCAGCCGTCGATCAGGTCGCGCGCGAACGACTGCGGCGGCAGGCTGACGTGCAGCGGCAGGTGCAGGCGCGCGAGGTAGAACGCGCTGACCCCGAAACTCGCCGCATCAATGGCAAGCGCGTACCCCGGCCCGACGGTGACGATGAGAATGCCTGCCAGCGCCGGGCCGGCGAACTGCATCGACGCCATCGACATCCCGCGCAGGGCGTTTGCCTCCTGCAGCCGCCCCGCGCTCACGGTCATCGGCGTGAGCCCGGTCGAGGCGGGGTTGAAGAACGCCGTCCCGGTCCCGGCGCACGCCTGCAGCACGATCAGCTCCCAGATGCGCGCGGTATGCGAGAGCAGCAACGCCGCGGTCGCCGCCTGGATGGCCATCCGCGCAACGTCGGCGGTGAGCATCACGGCGCGCCGCGGCAGACGGTCAGCGAAGACGCCGCCGACGAGCAAGAAAACTACCAGCGGAGCGATCTTCGCGGCCAGCACGAAGCCCAGGTCGCGTGCGGATCCCGTCAGGTCGAGCACCGCCCAGGCGAGCGCGAACGGCGTGATCGCATCGCCGAGCAGCGACACCAGCTGTCCCGTGAAGAACAGGCGAAATTCGCGCTCCTGGAGCGCGCCGAGCGGGATCCGCCGCACCTAGGCCTTCTTCCCCGGGGTTCAATAGCGGGTCCGTCGTCTGCTCCACGAGACTACGTCGCGGCTCGACCTGGCCGCGCGGCAGAAACCGGCGGTGCATGCGGAGGCGGTCTTCCAGGCCAGAGATCAGCGCGGCCTAGTAGTTAGCGGCCCGAATCCGCTGCGGCAATGAGTTCCAGGATGCGAGCCGGGGGCAGGTGCTGCTCGTAGATCCGCACGCCGAATGGTGAGAGTGCGTCCTCGATGGCGTTCACCATGGTGGGCGGGGCCACGATCATGCCGCCTTCGCCGACGCCGCGGAAGTTGACGTCAGCGTCGAGCGGCACCGTCTCGAGGTGCTCGATCTCGATGCGGGGAATGTCGCAGGTGGTCGGCATCAGGTAATCCATGAACGTGGCTGACTGGTAGCTACCGTCCGCGGCGTAGGCCGATCGTTCGAGCAGCACGGCGCCGATGCCTTGCGCGACGCCGCCCCGGATCTGGCCCTCCACGACGGCGGGGTTGATGAGTGCGCCGCAGTCTTCCACCGCGATATACCGCTCCACCTTCACCAGGCCAGTCTCGACATCGACTTCCACGATCGCGCAGTGCGTGCCGCCGGACCAGCCGCCTGCGCCGCCGTCGAACGTGGCCTCGACCTCGAGCGCGGCGTCCACATCATCGCCGAACTGCCCTGATGCCGCACGCCGGGCGACTTCGCTCACGGCGATCGCGCTCGCCGGATCGCCGCGCACCCAGACATCGCCGTCGGTGACCAGCAGGTCCTGCGCGCTGGCCTCCATGAGATAGGCCGCGAAATCGAGCACCTTAGCCTTGAGCTCCCGGGCGCCATGCAGCGCCACGCCGCCGGTCATGGTGGCCGACCGGCTGCCGCCGGTTAGCCCGAACGGGACGACGGCACTGTCGCCGACCACGACGCGGACCTGGTCGAACGGCACCCCGAACTCATCGGCGGCGATCTGGGCCAGGGTCGTCTGGTGGCCCTGGCCGTGCGGCATCTGGCCGGTGAACAGCTCGATGATGCCGTCTTCGGTGAGCCGCAGGCGCATGGCCTCATGGCCCAGGACGCCGTCAGGCCCTTCCGGGCGCGGGCCCGGAGCGGCCTCGATGAACGTGGCCACCCCGATGCCGAAGTAGCGGCCTTGTGCTCGCGCCTGCGCCTGCCTGCGCCGGAAAGCGGGGAAGTCCGCCATCTGGACGACCCGCTCCAGCGCCTCGCTGGTCGTGACGCCCACCAGCGGCCGGCCGGTAATCATCGAGGCCGGCGGGTCGGTGCGCGCGGCGACGTTACGCAGCCGGATCTCGACCGGATCGAGGCCGAGATCTTTCGCGACGAGGTCCAGGATGCGTTCCCGGACGAACGTCTCGGACGCCCAGGGGCCGCGGTAGGCGACGTACGATGCCTTGTTCGTGATCACCGCGGTTGACTCGAAACCCAGGGCCTCGAGCTTGTACGGACCGGGCAGCATCGCCTGCATGATGTCCGGGACCATTGTGCCCATCCCGGGGTACGCGCCGGTGTCGATGACCATCTTCACGTCCAGCCCGAGCAGGTCGCCGTTGTCGCTGACGGCGGCCCGGACGTCGAAGCTCTCCTCGCGTGCCTGTCCGGACGCGATGAGGTTCTCGCCGCGGTCCTCCACCCACTTGACCGGCCGGCCCAGATGACGCGAGGCAGCGGCCACGGCCAGCTCTTCGCGTGACGCGCCGATCTTCAGCCCGAACGAGCCGCCGATATCCCCGGCCAGGACACGCACCTGGTCGGCCTCGATACCCAGCCGCGTGGCGACACCGGTCCTGGTGATGTGCACGCTCTGGGTGGCCGCGTGGAACGTCATGGCGGCTAGGTCCGCGTCCCAGCTCGCGACACAGCCGCGTCCCTCCATGGGCACGTTCTGGTGCCGGTGCACGTCGATGTGGAAGTCGCTAACGCGATCAGCCCGGGCGAACACGCCGGCGACGTCGCCGAACTCGTGGCGCGAGTGCGGGCGGGCGATGTTGTCACCCAGATTCGCGAACAGCGGCGGGCTGCTCGGGTCGAGGGCGAAGGCGGCCGTCACCACCGCGGGCAGGTCCTCATAGTCGACCTCCACCAGCTCGCAGCCGTCCTCGGCGAGGTAGCGGCTCTCGGCGATGACGAGCGCCACCGGATCGCCCATGAAGCGCACCTTGTCCGTGGCCAGCAGGGTGAACTCCGCAGTCGGCCCCCCGGTACTGAAAAGAGCCAGCAGCGGATCCGGCGCCGCGACCGTCATCGCTTCCATATCCGCCCCCGTCAGCGCCGCGACCACTCCGGGCAGCGCCCGCGCCGCCGAGGCGTCAACCGAGAGCACATGACCGTGAGCCAGCGGCGAGCGCACGAACGCGGCGTGCAGCATCCCGGGCAGCTTGACGTCGTCGACATACCGGCCCGCGCCGGTGAGGATGCGCGGGTCCTCCGAGCGCTTGATGCTCGTGCCGGTGTAGCGCTCAGCCACGATTTCTGCCATGGTCTCCCTGCCTCACTGCTTGCGGGAGCGCGCGCGTCGGCAAGCCGCGCAGCCGCTCAGCGCTCGCGGTTGCGTTCGGCGGCCAGCAGGACGCCCTCGATGATGCTCTGGTAACCAGTGCACCGGCAGATGTTGCCGGATAGCGCTTCGCGGATCTGCTGCTCGCCGGCGTCGGGGTGGTCGCTGAGGAACGCGGTAGCCTGCATGACGAACCCCGGCGTGCAGAAACCGCACTGAAAACTATGCGAATCCCACATCGCTTGCTGCAGCGGGCTCAGCTCGCCGTCGGCGGCCAGCCCTTCGATGGTCGTCACCTCGCGGCCGGCGACCTGGACCGCCAGCATCAGGCAGGAACGCACCGCCCGGCCGTCGACGATGACCGTGCACGCGCCGCAGACCCCGTGCTCGCAGCCGAGGTGCGTGCCGGTGAGATCAAGGTCATCCCGTAGGAAGTCGGCTAGCGTCTTGCGCGCCTCCGGCGAACCCACCCGCGTCTCGCCGTTCACCCGCAAGGTGATGTCCGCCATCAGTCACTGCCTTTCGCGGCGTTGTCCGCGGCTTCTCGCAGGCCGCGGCGCACGATGGTGGCCGCCACCGTCTTCCGGTAGTCCGACGACCCGTGCAGGTCGGCCGGCGGGTCGATATCGTCGGTGGCGCGGCGGGCCGCCTCGTCGAATAGCTCCGCCGACGGCCTCTCGCCGACCAGCAGATCCTCCGCGGCGGCCGCCCGGACCGGCACATCGGATACGCCGGCGAACGCCAGCCGGGCATCGCTGATCACCCCACCGGACAACACCAGTGACACCGCCAGGCCGACGATGGCGAAGTCGCCGTGGCGCCGGGCGACCTCCTGGAAGCTCACCCCCGTGCCCCGTCCCGCGGCCGGGAACCGCACTTCCAGCAGCAGCTCATCAGGGCGGCGGGCCGTGGTGAGATAGCCCTCGAACCACTGCGCCGCCGCGATCACCCGGTCCCCGGACGGCCCGCGCACCACGAATTCGGCATCGAGCGCCCGGGCGACGGCCGGCAACTCGGCGGCCGCATCGCCATGCGCCAGGCTGCCTCCTATCGTGCCGCGGCTGCGGATGGCGGCGTGGCCGATCAAGGGCAGAGCCGCCGCCAGCAGCGGCACGGAGTCCGCGATGACCTCGGATTCCTCGGCCACGTACTCCCGCGTCATGGCGCCGATCGTCACCCAGCCGTCTGTCGCCGAGATCCCGGACAGCTCGTCTAGGCCGTTAATGTCGATGAGCACCTCTGGCCGGGCCAGCCGGAGCGCCAGCAGCGGTATCAAGCTCTGGCCGCCGGCCAGCACGCTCGCCTCGTCAAGGTGCTCAGCCAGCAAATCGATAGCGTCACCAACGGTCGTCGGCGCCTCGTACTCAAACGGAGGCAGCTTCATCAGCGTGGCCCTTCGATCTGGGTGACCTCTTCCCTAGGCCGCCACGGCTCAGTAGTTACCCTAGCAACCCTGGCGGCACTACCCGCGGCTGCTCCGGTGCTGACTGGCCAGGAGCGGTGACAACCTCGAATCAGACCGGCCGCCGAACGGACCTCAGGTCGGCGCCGTACGGAGATTCAGGGCGCGGTGGGCCCGGCGGCGCAACCGCGACTGCGTGACGGTGAGGCTGGTCGCTCCGAGGACCGAGGACCAGATGCCGTAGCGGTTAGGATGCCTCTATGGTCGGCCCTGTCGGCGCGTGGAGCGTCGAGCCCGCGGTGAACCCGACCCTGCGGGAAGCCAAGCGCCAGCGTCTCATTCGCATGACGAAGGAACAGACCGCGGGCCGTACCGGGCCGGTACGGCAGGTCCGTTACCGGGATCAAGTCGTCTCACCCCTCGCGCTGGAACGTGAATGTCGCACGCTGCTGCAGCGCGCCCAGCACGCGATCGCCACCATCGTGACGTCGCGGGTTTACGCGGCTGACCTGCGGGGGACCGTCGGGGAACCTGTTCTTCAGCAGCACGAATGGGAAATCGCCGTCGCGCTGCGCGAGATCACCGAGTTGCTGCTTGATCTCGTGTCGAGCTACGCCGGCGGCACGGCGGGGCCGATGACAACCGCCGTCCTGGTTTCCCAGAATCGCGCGATATCGATAGCCCGGGACGCCACCACGGCCCGGGTGGTGGCGCTTGAATTGCTGGCGGCGCAGGTGGCGGCCGCCGAGGCCGCGCGACGGGACTGGGAGACCTCCCACCGGATGGCGGCCAACAACGACAGGTACCTTGACCTGGTCGCACGCACCGCAGCGGACCAGCATGCCACCGCGGAAATCACCGGCGTCGCCGAGCAGGCGGCCGAGGCGGCGCAAGCGTTCCATGAGACCTTGCAGCGGGCCACCCTGGTGGCGGAGGCACTGGCCCTTCCGGAGCCGCGTTAGCCCGCGTTTGGCCTCCGTGAAACCAGCGTCGACGTACTGTCCGGCGCTATGGCGCACCCGGGGCTGGCTGACCCGGGCCTCGCGGCGGCATGGATCCCATGGCCCGGGCATCCGCGATGATCTCGTTGCACAAGTTCACGCATTCGGTGCAGATCGCCACGCCGCCAGGACCGGCAATCAGCTGCTCGACCTGATCCTGCCTTTTATTACAGAAGCTGCATTTCAAGAAGTCACGATTCATTGGCGACTTCTGCGCATCGTTACCGGACATCATGGCCAGCCTTCATGTAAGGGTAATCCAGACTATGCGGAGAATGGCCCCGCTGGCGATGACGAATACCATAACCCCACGTTAAGCTGACCGTCATGCTCGAACCGAGGTATACCGTCAAGGCTCTCGACCAGTCGACGTGGGCCGCGTTCGCCGCGTTGGTGGAGCGCAACAACGGTATCTTTGGCGGCTGCTGGTGCATGGCTTTTCACCCCGAACAATCCTGGCCCGGCGCGGGGCAGGATCGTGTGCCGCTAAAGCGTGCTGCGAAGGAACAGCGAGTCCGAGAGGGCAAAGCCCACGCCGCGCTCGTTTTCCGGGGGGAGGACTGCGTCGGCTGGTGCCAGTTCGGCGCTCCTGACGAGGTGCCCCGGATCAAGAGCCGGGCGGCGTACGAAAAGGGCCGGACGACCTCGCCGGACTGGCGGATAGCGTGCTGCTATGTCGGTAAGGGGCACCGGCGTCAGGGCGTGGCCACGGCGGCGCTCGCCGGCGCGGTCGATCTCCCGTCAGGCCTCGCCCATCACCAGGCCCTCGATCGTGTGCTGCTGGGTGATCGGACGCAGCTCCTCGACGATGGGGCAGTCGAGGTGCGCGCGTAGCGAGTCCGGGAGCGTGTCCCAGAAATTCCGCGTGACCGCGAGGTCATGCCGGTCGGCGTTGATGGCGCCGGGAGCGTCGACCCCGAGGACGAGCACCGGCCGCGACTTCTGCGAGGCGTGCGCCGTGCCGCGATGAATGGTGAGCGCGGAGCGGATGGATACGTCCCCGCGGGCGGGGAACTTGCGCTGGGCGCGTTCTTCGTAGCGGCTGTACGCCGATTTCGGCGGGAACATGCCGTGCTCGAAATCGTCACCGGTATCCCGGTGGGTGCCCGGCGCGACCTCGAACGGGCCCATGTCGGGCTCGGTGTCGACACACGTCACGTTGACGGCGAGGGAGTCCAGGACGCGCTCGCGTCTGGTGATATCTGGCATGGGAAAGTCTCGATGCCACGGCTGGTTCATCGCGCCGTGCCCCGGAACGTCGAAGCCGAGTTCGACGATCCGGTACTGCGGCCCGAGCACCGCCGCGCAAACCGCGGTGATCCACGGGTGCGTCGCGAGCTCGACGAACCCGTGGATCTGCTCAGGATGGATTTCTACGTAATAGCGATTCGGCCCCCGGCCGACGGCGCCGTGCGGACGGGACCGGGCCTGGTCGAAGGCCCGGTCGACGTCCTGACGAAGCTGATCGACCCACTCGACGGGGAATGCCCCTTTCAACCCCACGACGCCTTCGTCGTAGATCCGGCCGCGCAGGTCATTGACCTCGTCTGTCGGCAGGGCGGATACGACCTGTGTCACTGAGTGAACCCCGTCCTCTAATTCAGCCGGTACACGTGCACGTAGTCGAACGTGCTCGTGAAGCCGCCCGGACCGCCCATCGACACCAGCGCGATCTTCTCGTTGGAGCCGAGGTTGTCCCGCCATGTCTGCGCGCGGTCCCAGTTCGTGCCGTCGATGCTGGTATACGCGGTGTAGTAGTCACCGCCGGCCGCGACGTGACGGACGATCCGCAGCCAGGTCCGATTCCCGACCGGGCCGCCGACGCCACTGCCGTAGTGCGGGTATCCCGCCGGCACCGGCGTGACTTCCTTACCGAACTCGGTCTGCCGGGTTTCGAAGTTGGAGAAGACATCGAGCTTGATGTAGTTGCCGTCGTCCTGGTACGCGAGCACCCCACCCTGGGCGTAGTTGTAGCAGCAGACGCTAGCCGGTTCGTTGTTCGAGTACCGCGTCTCGACCATGTAGTCGCCCTTGGGCGCCGGCTCGGTGAGCACCGACGCGAGCGCTGAGCCGGGCGCCTCCGGGTGCAGGTCGGCGTTCTGGATCTGCACGTGCAGCGCACCACCGCTGACCGAGTAGGTCGACGGGTCCGGCGGGCGCACCCACGTCCACTGCGACGAGAGCGACGTGCCGTTGAAATCGTCGCTCAACCGCGTGATCTCCGCGCCTGGCTGCGGCGTCGAGACGAAATGCGGCCGGTAGGCGGTTTTCTCCCCTGGCTGTGCGGCCGGCCCCGGCATGAGCTGATCTGACGGGCCGCGACCGCCCCGGGTGGTGGGCCAGCCGTCGCGCCAGTCCAGCGGGTCGATCAGCACGGGCCGGTGGTTGATGGCGGTCTGGCCGGCGAAATACGGGTCGTCCTGCGGGATCGCGTGATAAACGATCCACTGCTGCCCGCTGTAGTCGGTGACCACTGCGTTGTGGCCGGGGCCCACCCAGCGGTTGCCGTTCTGGGTCAGGACGGGCGTACCGCCGACGCGGCTGGCCAGGATGGACACGCCGTCTCGGTCGACGAACGGGCCTAGTGGCGAGCGCGACCGCGCGGCGAATACGGCGTAACCGGTCAGCGGCCCGTTGCAGCAGTTCGACGCCGAGCCCATGAAGTAATACCAGCCGCCGTGCCGCACGATGAAGGTGCCTTCGTAGCGGTTGTCGATGGCGATCTGCTGCTGCGACGAGGCGTCGGAGGACAGGCCGTCCGCGCTCAGGGTGCGGGCGAAGATCCCGCCGAAGAAACTGCCGTAGTACAGGTAGCCCGTCCCGTTCGCGAAAATGACCTCGGGGTCGTATTTCCAGTGGCCGACGGCGTCCGGCGGCACGACAGGGGTGTTGCTCACCTGCCACGGACCCATGGGTGACACGCTCGTCGCGACGCCAATCGCGGAGCAGCCGTCGCTGGGCGGGCAGCCGCTGCCGCTGATGTTCGTGCTCGATGCCGTGAAGTACAGGTAATAAAGGCCGTTGCGGTGCACCACGTCGGGCGCCCACATGCCGCCGGTGATCCACGACGGTTTCACCGGGAACGCGTCACCGACGTAATGCCAGTGCGTGAGGTCGACCGAGCGATAGGTCGGAACGTTGTGGATGACCAGGTTGCCCTGTGCGTCCCGCTCACTGCTGGTCAGCGGGTCAGAGGTGCAGTAGAGATACCAGTTCGTCACCGCGCCCGCCGGTACGCGGAGCACGAACGGGTCGGCACAGCTCTCCGCGTGCGCGCCGCTGGGCAGGATCAAGCTCATCGGGTTGTGGTACGGCGGCGCGATCGCGGCACGGGCGGTCGCGGCGCGGGCGCTCGCCGGCGTGGTGAACGCGGAGACGGACACGAGTCCGGAGAGAAGAAGTACGGCGCTGAGCGCCACCCGCAATCTGGTCATCTGGCTCCTTCGCGGCAGAACGACTCGGGCGTCCCTGCCCCGTTTGGAGGCTTGCATACATTTGGCCGGCAAAAATCACACCTCATCTTGGTCACGGCCCGGCCGGCGGGCCCCCGACGGCCGCGAACCGGTTGAGCGTGTCCAGGACATGATCCGTCTCGGCCTGGTTGCCCAGGTGGCCAGCGTTCTCGATCACCGTGAGCTCCGCGCCGGGCCAGGCTCGGGCCAGCTGCCACGCGGTCTCCAGCGGGCCGCCCATGTCCCGCCGGCCGTGGATCAGCACGCCGGGGATCCCGGCCAGCCGGTGCGCCTCCCGCAGGAGCACCCCGTCTTCCAGCCAGGCACCGTGGGCGAAATAGTGCGAGCAGATCCGGACCAGGGCCAGCCGGGCCGCCGGCGGACGGTCCGCGAAGACGGCACCGCCCTGGGTCTCGCCGGACAGCACCGCGTCCTCCCATGCGCACCAGTCGGCGGTGGCCTTCTCCCGCACCGCCGGGTCCGGGTCCTCGACCAGGCGCGCGTAGGCGGCCACGATGTCCCCGTCACGCGGCGTGCCGGGTGCACCCGCGGCGAACCGCTCCCACTGCTCGGGGAAGAACCGGCCGACGCCCCGGTAGAGCCAGTCGATCTCGGCCTGCCGGGTGGTCGTGACGCTGGAGATGACGACCTCGCTCACCCGCTCCGGGTATCGCTCGGCATAGGCCAGGCTCAGCGTCGAACCCCACGAGCCCCCAAACAGCAGCCACCGGTCGATACCCAGGTGCTCGCGCAGCCGTTCCATGTCCGCGATCAGGTGCGCGGTCGTGTTGTGCCGCATATCGGTGGCTGGGTCGCTGGCGTGCGGTTTGCTCCGGCCGCAGCCGCGCTGGTCGAACAGCACGAGCCGGTAGCGCGCCGGGTCGAACGTCCGCCCCCGGCCAGGCCGGCATCCCGAGCCGGGGCCGCCGTGCACGATGAGGGCGGGTTTGCCGTCCGGGTTGCCGTAGGCCTCCCAGTACACCTGGTTTCCGTCACCGACCTCGAGCATCCCCTGCGCATACGGCCGGGTCGCCGGATATAGCTCGCTCACGGGGCAGATTGTAACGACCCGCCGTCGCCGGTGCCTAGCGCGATCCGCCGGCTCGGCCGCGGATTTGAGCTGGCGGGAAATCCGCACGTATCGAGTGGCGCCGGCCTAGCATAAGACGATGGGATTCGACGCCGTGCTCGACCGGTTCTGGCAAGCCGCGGATGCCCGGGAGCTGGGCATCGATACCGTCCAGGTCGTCGCCGACGACGATCCTGGTGGCGAGCGTCACCGGATCGACGACCTCCGCCGCGACGTGTTCTCGGTGTCGAAGACGGTGACGTCACTGGCGGTCGGCATGCTCGAGGGCGACGGTGCGCTCAGCCTGGACAACTCCGTGCTGGCGTACCTGCCCGAGCTGGCCGGCACCGCGGCACCGGGCAGCGAGCGAATCACCGTGCGGCACCTGCTCCGCATGACGGCGGGCAACGGCTACCGCTGGTCGGATGCCGCTGCCGGTCATCGCGGCGATCCAGCCCGCGATTTCCTGGCCGCTCCGCTCGTGGCCGAGCCCGGCTCGACCTACCATTACGCGGGCGCGAACACGTATGTTCTGGGCCGGGTCGTGCACGCGGTCTCCGGGCTGGACCTGCGCGACTTCCTGGTGCCCCGGCTGTTCGGCCCGCTCGGCATCGGGAATCCGCAGTGGCTGCGCTGTCCGCTCGGCTTCCCGCTGGCCGCGATCGGCCTTCAGCTGCGGACCTCGGAAATCACCCGGATCGCCCAACTGCTGCTGCACGAAGGCAGCTACGGCCGTCATCGCCTGGTGCCAGCTGACTACATCGCCCGGATGACCGCGGACACGACAGACACGGGCCGGGCCGAGCCGGACAACCAGACGTACGGGCTGCACGTGTGGATGTGCGCCCGCGACGGGGCGTGGCGGATGGACGGCATCTTCGGGCAGTTCGGGATCGTGCTCCCCGAGCAGCACGCGTGCGTGAGCGTCACCGCGCATTACCTGGGACCGACCACGGACATCCTCGACTGCGTGTGGGAACACATCGTGCCCGCGCTGGCATCAGCGTAAGGGCGCACCCGATGCCGAGAACCCGGGGGACGCGGCGGGCGCGTTCCCGGTTCCGGCTGGTGTCCGGCCGGGTCGCGGCCATGTGAGCGGGTATTTCCTGCTCTCACCGCACGAGCCGCTGCCTCCCCGCGCCCCAGTTCAGTAGGTTAAAGACATGCTGCGCGATCTTGCTCATGACCTGTACTCACGCAAGCTGCGCAGGGAACTGTCCGGCGCCGCGCTGCCGGGCCACGTCGGGCTGATCATGGACGGTAACCGCCGCTGGGCGCGGCAGATGGGGCTGGCCAGTCCCAGCCTGGGCCACAAGTACGGGGCCGAGCACATCGGGGACGTCCTGAACTGGTGTGAGCGGACCGGGATCAAGCACGTGACCGTGTTCGTGTGTTCCGCGGAGAACCTGCAACGACGCGGTGACGCCGAGATCCTGTTTCTCATGCAGGTCATCGAAGACGTCGTCGCCGCCAGGCTGGCCCGGCCGGGGGGTACCTGGCAGGTCCATACCGCGGGCATGCTCGACGTGCTGCCCGACGCCACCGCCCGCGCGCTGAAAAAGGCAGTCGAGGCGACACGGGAGTGCGCCACCGGAGCGCACGTGAACCTCGCTATCGGCTACGGCGGACGCCAGGAGGTGCTCGACGCGATCCGCGCGCTGCTCTACGAACAGGCAGATACCGGCGGCACGCTCACCGGGCTCGCCCAGACCCTTACCACCGACGACATCGCCCGGCACCTGTACACAGCCGGGCAACCCGACCCCGACCTCGTCATCCGCACCAGCGGTGAGCAGCGCGTATCCGGCTTCCTGCCCTGGCAGACCGTGCACTCGGAAGTGTACTTCTGCGACGCCTACTGGCCCGCGTTCCGCGAGATCGACTTCCTGCGAGCCCTGCGCAGCTACGCCGCCAGGCAGCACCGACGCGTAGCCTGACGCCGCCCAGGTCGCGCCGGTCCGCCGCACGGTCGCCAGCCTAAGCAGGACGACCCGTCGAGGCCGGGTACCTGATGGCCGGCCGCCGGGACGCCCGGTTCAGCCGCGGTCGTGGAGGGTGACCTGGTAGCCGTCGGGGTCGGCGAACGTGAAAGTGCGGCCGAACGGCCCGTCGGCGGGCGCTGAGACGATCGTCGTGCCGGCCGCGGCGAGGGCGTCGTGGATGTCCTGCGCGTCGGGGGCGTGCAGCCACAGCGCCATTCCCTGGCCCGGCTGCGCGACCGCGTCCAGGTCGGTGCCCGCGACGACGTCGCGGACGGCGAACGCGATCGGCTTGGTGCCGAACACGACGGCGTGCGGCGGTCCCGTGCCGGAGCGCTTCAGCCCCAGGTACCGCTCGTAGAAAGCGGCGGAACGCTCCAGGTCGCGAACCTGCAGTGAAACGAAGTCGGGTCCCGTGACGGCCATGATCCTTGCCTCCCAATGGAATGTCAGTATTCTGACATACAGCAATGTATGTCAGAATACTGACATGAGTCAAGGCGAACCCGGAGTCGAGCTGGGCACATCGCTGGGGTACATGCTGAAGGCGGCCGCGAGCGCCCTGCACTCTGCCCTGGAGGCCGTGCTGAGGCCGCTCGGCATGACGATCACCCATTACGCCTGCCTGGAGCTGCTCGCCCAGCGGCCGGGCCTGTCGAACTCCGAGCTTGCCCGCGGCGCGTTCGTCACCCGGCAGTCGATGAACGTGCTCCTGCAGGCCCTCGAACGCCAGGGACTCGTCGTCCGCCTAGCCCAGGCACCCGCGGGCCGGGCCCTGCCGGCCGAGCTGACCGCCCGCGGGCGCCGTCAGCTCGAGGTGGCCAGCGCCGCGGTCCGCCGCGTCGAGCAAGACATGCTGGCCGGCCTGGACGCCGGCCAGCAAGATCAGCTGCGGCGCCTGCTCACCGCGTGCATCGCCTCACTGACCGGACCGCCCGCCCATTGAATCCGGGTATTACGAGGCTGCGAGCTTTGGCCCACGGTTGACCAGGCCAGTTACGGCGGACCAGCCCCGCGTCCGGGCCTGCTCTTCAGGGCGCTGCTGCTCGCCTTGCTGGGCGCCGAGGACCAGGATGGCACCGGTAAGCACCGGCGTCGCCCATTGCAGGAGGCGCTGCTGCTGCAGGAGCTTAGCCACGTTATCCGGTGTGTCAGAAGACGGTACGGTTCCGCCTTCGGCCGGCGCGGAGCTGCCTTCGGCCGCGATCTTGGCGCCCAGCATGCCGCTGTACGCGGTGGTGCCGATTGCGGCTGCGGTGAGCACTGCCTTGATCGCCGAGTTGGCTCCTACCCCCTTCTGGTCGCGGACCCGGTCCCGGTTGGCTAGCAGCAGCCCGGTCGCACCAATCAGGTGCGCGCCGATGGCCGCAGCCGAGAAAGGCGCCCAGCGCGCCCAGCCCGCGGCCGCGACAGCGGTCCGCTCGGCTGGATCCTTGACGTCCTTGGACCCGCCGTTGACCCCGATGGCCCCCATCAGATTGCCGCCGAACCAGGCAGCGGCACCGAGGTCGTGCATGGAACGGATGATTGTGTTGCGATTACTCGTCACGCGTTTCCCCTTCGTAGGCACGGTCGTGAAATCAGGCAGGGCCTGCCTGACTGCCCCGCCGGAAGCTGCGCGCTACCCGCCCCCTGCCTGTCCAACCGGGAAGCGCGGAAATTTCCGTGGCGCCGGATGGTCCAGGCTGGTCCTCTTACCCCGCTGATGCCGCGATCCCGCCCCGGTACACGTTCTCCTCGGCCGGGGCAGACGACTTCCACTTCGTGGGCATGTCGAGCAGGCTGACGTAGAAGTACCTGGTCAACGTCCCAGACGCGGGCGCAAACCTCTGGTTCGGCGGGTTAGGGCGTGAGGTCGTGGCCAGCTTGGCTGGGCTGCCATTCCATCAAGACGACGGTGGCGTCGTCGTGTAGGCGGCCGTGCTGGTATTCCACGATGGCCCGGTTGAGGCGGCGTATCGTTTCGGGGGCGGGCAGGCCGGCGCCGTGCCGGACGATGAAGTCGCTGAGCCGTTCCACGCCGAACGGGGTGCCGTCGGCGGCCCGGCCCTCGGTCACGCCGTCGGTGTAGAACAGGACGCGGTCGCCGGGTTCCAGCTTCTCGGTGCAGGGCACGATGTGTTCCGCGTAGGGCGTCTGGCCCGCGTCGCGTTCGCGTTCGCGGCCGCCGGCCAGGCCCAGCGGGGGCTGCGGGTCCCGGGCCAGTTCCTTGACCATCTGGTTCGCGCGGATCAGCAGCGGCGGGGGGTGACCGCAGGGGATCCAGCTGAGCAGCCCGCTGGCCAGGTCCAGGTCGCATAGCAGCGCGGTGACGAACCGGCTGTCCCCGAACTGGCTGGCGATGGCGTGATCGGCGCGGGCCACGACGGCGGCCAGCGGCCCGCCGGCCCGGCGGGTGCTGCGGCACGAGGCCAGGCAGACGCTGGCCAGCAGGCCCGCGGCCAGG
>JALYVS010000397.1 GCA_030853115.1 Actinomycetota bacterium | reverse complement strand
CCGCCCCGCCATCCCGGTCCCCGTGCTACGTCATGGATGTGACACTCTGCCCCAAACAAGGTGCAGAGTGTCACATCCATACCCAAAAACCGCCCTCGGAGAGTGGCTCAGGAGCTTGGATGTGACGGTGGGACTGCAGTGAGCGATCTCCCGTGAGCGCTCACTCGCGAGAGGCCGCCATCTTCCCCGATCGCCACCTAACGTGTCCGGATGAGCGCCTTGCGTCGCAGGTGCGGCAGGTGCGGCAGGTTAACCTGGCCCCGCGTCACCGAACGGGACCGTCGCTTACGACGCAATACCAGATTTGCCGTCGCTGGTGGAGAGAGCGGTGGGCCTAGCCAGGCAGGAGGGCCTTGCCAACTCGCCGCTCTGAGCAGGGCCGCTTGCTGTTCGCGCTGGCGGCGGGCGCTGGCCTGATCGGCGGCCGCCCTTGATCGTGTCAGCTGCCGTCGCGGAGGTTCTTCGGGGCGCCGGGACGGAAGGTGATGTGGTCGAAGGTGGCCGCGCAGCCCTCCCCGGTCGGCGACTGGGCCAGGAAACCGACCCGGACCAGGTCGGCGGCATCCCCGGTCAGCGCGAAGTAGCGCAGCAGCCGCCACCAGGTGCCGTCGGTCGATGCGTGGAACGCCCAGGCCGCCCCGGTCCGGGTGATTCTCAGCCACAACATATTGCTGTCGACCTCGAAGGAGTTGCAGTCATCGGAGGTTCCCCTGGTCACGACCGTGACCGCGGTCGGCTGCCGTTGCGGGGAGTATTCCAGGCAGAGCTTGGCCCAGTGCCGCTCGCGGGCGTGCAGCAGCAACACGCCCGCGTCGTACATACTGCCAAACTCCACGCTGACCTGCGCTGCGAGGGTGAAGTCGCCAGCTGGGGGCAACCCCGCGAAGCGGCCGGCGTCGGGCAACCGCGCTAGCTCCGTCCCGGCCGGATCGATGAACAGATCCGTCCCGGCCGCGGCGGTCAGGGTCAGCACGCCGTGCTGCACCCGGCAGCCGGCCGGAGGGGTCCCGGAGGGCTCGAGCGGGAACGGCAAACTGGGCAATTTCAATGCGGCCACCCGGGTAGTCTGCCACGCGGCCGGCTGGCACCGGAATGTCGTAGCTGGTTGCTAGGCTCCGCACATGCTTGATCACATCGGCCTTCAGGTGCAGGACGTGGATGCGTCCCTCGACTTCACTTGCGTACCTTCGCCGCGATCGGGATGCGCGAGGCGATGCGGTTCCCGGTCGGCGGCACCTTCGTCGTCGGCCTGTCCGGCCTGGACGGCAATCCGGTGTTCTGGCTAGGGCCGCCCACCGGATCCGAGACCAGAGAACTGCACGTGGCATTCCGGGCACCCGATCGCCAGGCAGTGGACGCGGTGCACGACGCCGCCGTGGCGGCCGGGGCGGAAGTGCTGCATGCGCCGCGCGAGTGGCCGGAGTACCACGCCGGGTATTACGGCGTTTTCCTGCGCGACCTTGACGGTCATAACGTCGAGGCCGTGCACCACGGTTAGCCCGGACCGGCGCAGACGGCCTTTATCAGCGGAGCCGGTCGGAGTCTGCCCGCCGGTGCGGGTGCCGGTGCCGTTCGCGCAGGTCCCGCAGCGGTTGCCGCACCGGGGCCGGGACCGGCCGCGGGCGGGGCTGGAGCTCGGAGCGCAGCCGGTCGACGTGGGCTAGGATCTCGCCGCGCAGCGGCCAGCCTTCGGGCTGTTCCGCCGGGTCGGTGCGGAGCAGGTCGGCGAGCCCGTCCTGCCGCCGCCTGGCTTCTTCCAGGTGATCTTCCAGCACTTCGGTGAGGGGCTCAGCCGCGCTGAAAGCTTGGTCAGCGGAAACCGGCTCCGCCTCGAGGCGCTGGCCGTAGGCGCGGACCGCGGCGGACAGCTCGGTGAGGACGGCGGCGAGCCGGGCGCGGGTCTCCGGTTGCCTGACTGGGCTGTCCTCGCTGTCCAGCCAGGTGCTGTCGGCGATCGAGCGAGCCAGCACGCGGATGTCGGTGGCGGCCCGTTCCAGCGTGCCGACGCCATCGCGCAGGCCGGCGGCCGGGTTGGGGGACTTAAGCCGCCGGGGGTTCAGCCGGACGCTTTCCTCGGCTTGGCCCAGCGCGTCGTCCACCCGCTCGATCTCGCCGCGCAGCGCCCGGGTGCGGTCTAGCCACTCGGCCGCGCGCTTCGGTTCGGGCGCATCGGCCAGCCCGTCCGCCATCTGGCCCAGCAAGTCGGCCATCTGGCGGCTCAGCTCCCCGACCGCGTCCTTGGCGGGCTGCACCCGCATCGGGGCGAAGACCAGGCCAGCCGCCAGCCCGGCGGCGGCGCCGACCAGCGTTTCGGTGATGCGGCTGGTGGCGGCCGCGTGCGAGCCGACGGAGAAGATCAGCATCGCGCTGATCGGCACCTCCAAGATGTCCTCATGCAAGCGCAGGATCAGGCCGAGGACGAGCGCGCCGGCGATGAGCAAGCCGAGAACCCACCAGCTGAACGGGACGTAAGCGGCGACCGCGACGGCAGCGAGCACGCCCGCGGTGACCCCGATCACCCGCTGGGCGGCGCTGCGGATGGTGTGGAACAAGGTCGCCTGCAGCACCAGCAGCGCGGTCAGCGGCGCGAGCACGTCCCGCGATGACGCGCCGGGCAGCCGCAGCGCGAGCAGGTACGCGAACACCGCCGTGAGGGTCAGCCGGGTGATATACACCGCGGTTGGCTGGGCCCGGCGGCGGACCAGCGTGAGCTGCTCGGCCTGGCGCTTGGCGACGGCCATGGCCGCCTCGCCGACGCTCTCGGCCGGGACCCGGCGGACGGGGAAACCTTTCATGAACGGCACACCATTGACTAGAAGGACCAAGGACAGGGATAGCTCTAGCCGCGAGCAAAAACCCCACGCCAGTACAACGCCCGCCTAGACCCGCTATTCCCCGCCGGCTCGTCGGCTCGCCCTTACCGGCTCGCCGTCCCGCAGCCGTTCGCCGTCAGCGCGGTCAGCTCCGTTAGCTGTGCGCCGTCAGTGCGGTTACCGCGGCCTGGTACAGCTCGACCAGGCCCGCCTCCACCTGCGGATCATGAAACCCCGGATTCCAGACCAGGTCGGCCAGTGAGTCGCTGATCACGAAGGCCGACGCTAGCTGCAGGCCCCGCACCTGCGCCACCGCGAAGAGGGCGGCTGCTTCCATCTCCACGCACAGGACACCCTCGGCCTGGTAATGCCGCGTCTCGGCGACGGTCTCCCGGAAGGGGGTGTCGATGGTCCAGGAGACTCCGGTGCGGAACGTCAGACCCGACTGGGCCATGGCCGCGCCCAGGGCGGCGCATATCGGCGCCGGGGCCGTGGCTAGCCTGCCCGGCGGCAGGTAGTGGTGGGAGACGCCTTCGTCCCTGATGGCGGCCTCACACAGGACGAGGTCGCCCGGCTCCAGGTCGTGCTGCAGGCTGCCCGCGGTGCCGACGGAGATGACCGCCGACGTCCCCAGGGCGGCCAGTTGCTCCACCGCCGTGGTCGCGGCCGGGGCGCCGATCCCGAACTGCCCGAGCAGTCCCACCTGGCCGCCAGTGCTCGGCAGGGCCAGCGGGAGGCCCCGCCGCCGAGCCGCCTGGCCCAGCAACCCCTCGGTCCGCAGCACGTGGTCATGCAACGAACGCTGATAGCAGATGACGACCCCGGCCGGGACCGGATCATCCCCAAGCGCGCCGACTCGCCGCAGGTAGGCGGTGAAGTCGGCGGCCGTGAACAGCGCCTCCTCGGCGTGCTTGCCCGCGAAGTTCGGGTAGCTGGCAGCCGGCACGATGGCTGATTCTACGCCCGTTAAACCGGTTGCCTGCCCGGCGAGCCTCTGCTGTACTTCCGGCTATACCGCCCACGGGAGCCAGGAGAAGCGATGCGCACCGCAGTCATGTCATCTCAGCAGGGATTTGCTACCTACGCAGAGGACATGACCTTCCGTGCGAACGCTCAACCTGGGCATCTTGGCGCATGTTGACGCCGGCAAGACAAGCCTGACCGAACGGCTGCTCTTCGCGGCCGGCGTCATCGGCGAGATCGGCAGCGTCGATGACGGCACTACCCAGACCGACACCATGGCGCTGGAGCGGCAGCGCGGTATCACGATCAAGACCGCCGTCGCCTCTTTCACCCTTGATGACCTCACCGTTAACCTGATCGACACCCCCGGGCATCCGGACTTCATCGCCGAGGTGGACCGGGCGCTGAGCGTGCTCGACGGCGCGGTACTGGTCGTCTCCGCCGTCGAGGGGGTACAGGCACAGACGCGCGTGCTGATGCGGGCGCTGCGGCGGCTGCGGTTGCCCGCGCTCATCTTCGTGAACAAGATCGACCGGCCCGGCGCGGCCGTTGAACCGGTGCTGCGGGACATCGCGACCCGGCTGACCCCGGCCATCGTGCCGATGGGGACGGTGCTAGCTCCTGGCACCGCCCATGCCAGCTATCGCCCCTACGACGCCGCCGACGCGGGCTTGACCGCACGGCTTACTGACCTGCTCGCCGAGCATGACGACTCGCTCCTGGCGGCCTATCTGGACGACGAGAGGTCGGTGTCCTGGGACCGTCTGCGGGCCGGGCTCACGGCGCAGACCGGGCGGTCGCTGGTGCACCCGGTGTTCTTCGGGTCGGCCATCACCGGCGCGGGCGTGCCCGCGCTGACCGCCGGTCTCAGGGAATTCCTGCCCGCGGCGGGGGGCGCGGCCGGGGGACCGGCTGCGGGCATCGTCTTCAAGGTCGGCCGGGGCCCGACCGGGGGCGTCGACCGGTCCTCGGCCGCGGCCAAGGTCGCTTACGTGCGCATGTTCGCTGGCACGGTACGCGTGCGGGACCGGCTGCCGTTGCCCGGCGGACCGCGGGTCACGGCCATCAGCGTCTTCGAGGGCGGGTCGCCCGTGCGGCGCGACTCGGTGGCCGCGGGACAGATCGCCACGCTGCGGGGCCTGGCCGGCGTCCGGATCGGCGACATGTTCGGGCCGGCCCGATCCCCGGGGGAAGGCCATTTCTCTCCGCCGGCGCTGGAGACGATCGTGGTACCCGCCCGCCGGGCCGGCCAGGGTGCGCTGCACACCGCGCTCACCCAGCTCGCCGAGCAGGATCCGCTGATCAACCTCCGGCAAGATGACGTCCGGCGGGAGCTTTCCGTCTCGCTCTACGGGGAGGTGCAGAAAGAGGTCATCGCGGCCACGCTAGCGGCTGAATTCGGGATTGCCGTCGAGTTCCGTGAGACCACGACGATCTGCATCGAACGGCCGGCCGGCCGCGGCGCCGCCGTGGACCGGCTGGGTGAACCGGGCCACCCGTTCCTCGCGACGGTCGGGCTGCGCATCGATCCGGCCGAGGCCGGTTCCGGGGTCCGCTTCGGGCTGGACATCGAGCTCGGCGCGCTTCCGCTCGCGTTCCTGCGCGCCGTCGAGGACACCGTGCACGCCACGCTGCGGCAAGGCCGGCACGGCTGGCAGGTCACCGACTGCACGGTCACGATGACACACTCCGGCTACTATCCCAGGCAAAGTCACGCCCACGGCCGGTTCGACAAGGCCATGTCGAGCACGGCCAACGACTTCCGCGGGCTGACCCCGCTGGTCGTGATGGCCGCGCTGAGCCAGGCGGGTACCTGCGTTTACGAACCGGTGCAGCGCTTCCG
>JALYVS010000396.1 GCA_030853115.1 Actinomycetota bacterium | reverse complement strand
GCCCTGTACGACGAGCGCCGCCACCAGGTCACCGGGCCCGGCCGTCCCGGGACCATCTTCGTGTTCAACGGGCTCAGCTCCGCGGGCTACACCGACGGCGGCCGCAAGGAGATCATCGACGGGATGGTCTGCACCGGCGACGTCGGCCACTTCGACGACGAGAATCTGCTCTTCATCGATGGCCGCGACGACGAGATGATCGTCTCGGGCGGCGAGAACGTGTTCCCTGGCGAGGTCGAGAACCTGCTCAACGAGCGTTCCGACGTGCACGACGCCGCGGTTATCGGCGTCGCCGATTCCGACTTCGGCCAGTGCCTGCGCGCGTTTATCGTGCCGGAACCCGGGATCGCTATCGACCCGGATGAGATCAGGGTTTACGTCCGCGCCAACCTTGCTCGTTACAAGGTGCCTCGCGACGTCACGTTCGTCACCGAGCTGCCCCGCAACGCCGCGGGCAAGCTCCTGCGGCGGCAACTCGAGCAGGTAGGGACTGACTGACATGCAGGTCATCACGGTCGAGCGGGTAGTGCCGGCACCGGGCGCCGAGGTATTCCAGTGGCTCAGCGAGGCGAGCAACTACACGCGTTCACGGTTCGTCCTGCGCGAGCGCCTGGTCCGGCCCGGCCGCGACGCGGCCTACGGGCTTGGCGCCGTCCGCGAGCTCACCTGGGTGTTCGGGTGGTTCCGCGAGCGCGTCACCGCCTACCACCCGCCCCGTGAGTTCGAGTACCAGGTCGAGCGCAGCTTCCCGCCGCTGCGTCACCAAGGTGGCCGGCTGACGTTCACCGAGGTTCCCGGGGGTACGCGGGTGCACTGGACCACGACCGTCGAGCTGCGCCTGCCCATGGCCGCGGCGTCGGCGACGCGCCTGCTGGGCCAGCCCGTGATCGCCTACACCTTCGGCCAGGTCATCGAAACCGCGGCCGCCGCGCTGGGCCCGGCCGCCGAGCGCCGCTGAACTTCCCTGGCTGAACCCGCTCCCGCGGGACGGCGCCTCAGCCAGGTCCTGGCAGGCGGGCGCCGGCCGTGTCCTGTCTGGTGACCCGGATGAATACCACGGTGATGAGCAGGGCCAGCCCGGCGACCCCGGCCGCCACCTCGAACCCGGTCGAGAACCCGGCCGCCAGCGCGTGGTCGTAGACCGTCACGGGGATCGGCCCCGTGACGGGCTGGCGGGCGTGCCCGAGCTGGCTGCGCAGCGAGCCGGCCACGGCCGTCCAGGCCACCGTGCCGAGCACGGCCAGGCCGATAGAGCCGCCCACCTGCTCGCAGGCGTTGAGCATGCTGGACGCGACGCCGACGTCGCTGGATTCGACCCGCGTCATGGCCACGAGGTTCATCGGCACGAACATCATGCCGAGGCCGGCGGTGGCGACCAGCATCGGGACCACCAGCTCGCCGTAGTTACCGTGTTCGGTAATCCTCGACATCCACAGCAGCCCGCCCGCGGAGAGCGCCGCGCCGGCCAGCAGCAGCGGGCGCGCCCCGATACGCGGCAGGGCCGTCGCGCAGACCGCGGACAGGCCCACGACGGCGCACACCATCGGCAGGTAGGCCGCTGCGGTCTTCAGCGCGCTGTATCCCCAGACCACCTGCATAAAGATGGTGAGGAAGAAGAAGATGCCGTACAGCGCGGTGCCGACGCACAAGATGATGAGATAGGCACCACCGCGATTGCGGTCCCGCACCAGGCGCGGGGGAAGCAGGGGGTCCTTGCTCCGTAGCTCGATGACCACGAAGCTGCCCAGCAGCACGGCCGCGGCGCAGAGCGGCCCGGCGACATCGGCGGCGGCCCAGTTGGCCGCGCCGTGAATGCTGCCGACCGCATTGGCGAGGCCGTAGACCAGGGACGCGATACCGCCGCATCCCGTGACCGCGCCCGGAATGTCGAACCGTCCCCGAAGTCGTCTCGACTCTGTGAATGCGCGCTGCGCGCCGAGCGCGAGGCCGTATCCGATCGGCACGTTCACGAACAGGACCCAGCGCCAGGACAGGTAGTTGACCAGGAGCCCGCCCGCGATGAGGCCCACGGCGCCGCCTGCCGCGCTGGCTCCGGAGTAGACGGCCGTGGCCCGGGTGCGCTGCGCCCCCGCCGCGAAGGTGGTGTTCACCAGCGACAGGGTCGCGGGGGCGATAAGCGCGGCACCGAGGCCCTGGACGGCCCGGGCCGTGAGCAACCACGCCTGGCTGTCCGCGAGCCCGCCCGCCAGGGACGCCGTCGCGAACAATAAGGTCCCGCCGACGAAGACTTTCTTGCGGCCCAGCCGGTCGCCGGAACGGCCGCCGAGCAGCAGGAGGCCGCCGAAGCTCACCGCATAGGCGTTCACCACCCACTCCAGTCCGCTTCCGGAAAAGTTGAAGGCGCGCTGGATGTGCGGCAGTGCCACGTTGACGATCGTCGTGTCGAGGTACACCATCAGCTGCGCGGTGGCGATGAGCACCAGGGCCAGGCCGGGCCGGGGACCGCCTGCGCGAGACCTGCCCGCCGCCGTCGCCGCGGCCGCCGAGAAATCGGTGGACACTCGCATCTCCTCACGTCTTCACCCCGGGCGGGTTCGGTGGCTTCGCGGTGTGACATGTGGGGCGAAGCGCTACAGATCCTAATCACGACCCGCTCAGAGGTGAAGAGGCGTTCAACCTGTGCACCCTTACGACCAGCGGTTCATCAGGACCGGCGCGACCCGCGAGCGGGGCGGGCATCGCAATCGGGGAGATGCGGCTGCGGGGAGCTGGTGTCACCGTCGGGTAGGCGGATGGCGATGGCCGGCCGGGACAGCGGACGGCCGGGACAGCAGGACGGCTATCGCGCCCGCCGGCTGGCCGCCCGGGCAATTGCCGGTAGCAGCGACTCGCGGAACGAGGTGGCCATGGCGCGGCTGATCCCGGTACCTGCCGTGCGGTCCCTGGTTCCCCAGTCGCGTGTCCAGCGGGTGTACCTGCTGGCGCTGCTGATCAACATCTACGGGACCGGGCTGATCATCACGGCGATGACGCTGTACGCGCTCAGGGTGGTGCATCTGACGGCGGAACGTTCGGGCCTGGCCCTGACGATCGCCGGGCTGGTGAGCCTAGTGGCGGCCATGCCGATCGGGCGGCTGGCCGACCGGCGCGGGCCCCGTGATGTGTTCCGGGTGGCCCTGTTCGTGCTGGGCGTGGCGGCCGCGAGCTATGTATTTTTCGCGCACAGCTTTGTCAGCTACCTGATCGTCGCGACCGTGGACGGGATCGCGCTGAGTTCCTCGACCACGGCCAACGTGGCGCTGATGCGGCGGGTCGGCGGCAGCGACGCGACCACGTTCCGCTCGCAGATCACCGCGGTGCTCAACCTCGGGATGTCGCTGGGCATAGCCACCTCCGGGGTCGCGATTGAGCTCAATACGGTGACCGCGTACCGGGCGCTGTTCCTGGGTAACGCGCTGAGCTGCCTGATCGGCGTGGCGGCGCTGAGCCGGCTGCCTAAGTTCGAGCCGCTGCCGGGCGCGCACGAGGAGTCGCCGTTTACCGCGCTGAGGGACAGGCCGTTCGTGGCCTACACCGCGCTGTCCGGCGCGATGTACATGCAGTACCTCGTGCTCGGCCTGCTGCTGCCAGTATGGGTGGTGTTCCACACGAACGCGCCGCGGTGGAGCGTCTCGGCGTTCATGATCATCAACACGGTCATCGTGGTGCTGTTCCAGGTGCGCGTCGGCAAGACCGTGCAGACCATCAGGCAGGGCGGCGCCGCCTTCCGCCGGGCCGGGGTTATCTTCCTGGTCAGCTGCTCGGCGATGGGCCTGGCGGCCGGCCTTCCCGCCTGGGCCGCGGTGCTGTTGCTGGCCGCCGCCGTGATCGTGCACACTTACGGTGAGCTGTGGCAGTCCTCGGCCACGTTCGCGCTCGACTTCGGGCTGGCGCCCCCGCATGCGCAGGGCCAGTACCAGGGCCTGGCCGGCATGGGCAACTTCGCCGGGCAGGCGCTGTCTCCTTTCATCCTGGTCGGGCTCGTGCTGAGCGGCGGCCGGCTCGGCCTGGTCCTGCTCGGCGCGTGGTTCGCCCTGCTCGGCCTGGCTGGCCCCGCAGTGGCCCGGTGGGGGGAGCGCACCCGCCCGGCCGCCCCCGCAGCAGAGGCCGCAGCAGAGGCCGCAGCAGAGGCCGCCGGCGAGTCTGCCGCCGTCGAGACCGCCGCCCTCGGGCCAGCGAGCGTCACCGACTGACAGCGCCGTCTTACCGGGAGACGGGGCGACCGTGGCTATGATCGCGGGCTCCTCGTGGCCCCGCCGACCCGCGCGGCAGGCGGTTCCTGGCATGCGCAACCGGGGAGGTGGGCGGTGCTGTTCGTGGCGGGCACGCTAATGGAGGTTTTGTCGTCGGAGCGCGGCAAGGATGCGGGAGGGCCAGGCCATGACGCAGGGCGGGGTGATGGGAAGCCGTGACGGGCGGCAGTTCGCCGGCGTGGCGTGGTGACTTCCCTCCCGGTGACCGCAGTCCCGTCGGCGGCCGGAGGCGGGCACCGGGTCCCGCTGCCGGGGACGACGTGGAGCGTGTGGCGGGACGTGTGCGTGCGCAGCGCTGGTTTCCCCGCGGACATGATGCTGGCCATCTGCGATGAGCCGCTGGCGCACAGTGCTGACCTGACCAGCGCTGACCTGACCAGCGCCGACCCGGCTGGGCGGCTGGCGTATGACCAGGAGTATGGCGAGGCTGCCGGGCGGCTGTCCCGGGCTATCGCCGGCACCTACGCCGACCCGCTGTTCCAGGAGGCGGTCACCTGGCAGAACCCCGGGCTGGCCCAGTTCCTGCGCGATCACGACGCGGGCCCGGACGCGGCGCGGCGCAGCAAGCAGCGTCAGCGGGAGCTGGTGATCGCGAATTACCTGCAGCGGTATTGCTTGAAGAATGACACGATCGGGTTTTTCGGGCCGGTGGGGTGGGCGGTGGCTGGGTCTGGTGCTGGGCTGGTGGTGGTGCCGGGGGAGGGTCTGCTGGCGCGGCGGAGTACGTATTTTGAGGTCTGGGCGGTCGATAAGGTGGCGGCGGTGATCGGGCGGCGGGGGCGGGAGCTGGGGTGGCTGCGGCCGCGGCGGACCCGGTCGACGTTGCTGGCGGGGGATGTGCTGCATCGTCCGCATCGCAGGCCGGTGACGTTGACGGGGCCTGAGTTGCGGGTGCTGCTGGCGTGTGATGGCTGCCGGACGATCAGTGAGGTGCTGGGCTGCGCGGGGGGGCCTGGTGCGCGGGCGGTGCTGGCCCGGCTGGCTGAGCTGGGGGCGGTGCGGCTGGATCTGGAGGGTCCGGCGGATGCGTGGCCGGAGCGGCTGCTGCGGGGCAAGCTGGAGCTGATCGGTGATCCGGTGGCCCGGGCGGCGGCGCTGGAGCCGGTGGAGCGGCTGGTCAGGGCGCGGGATGCGGTGGCTGCTACGGCGGGGGATCCGGCTGGGCTGGCGCGGGCGCTGGCGGGTCTGGCGGAGGCGTTTGAGGAGATTACCGGGTCGGCGGCGTCCCGGCGGGCGGGCGCGAATTACGCCGGCCGGACCCTGGTGTATCAAGATGCGGTCCGGGATGTGCGGGTGGAGCTGGGCCAGGCGGTGACCGGGGCGCTGGCGGCGCCGCTCGGCCTGGTGCTGGACAGCGCCCGCTGGCTGGTCAACGA
>JALYVS010000395.1 GCA_030853115.1 Actinomycetota bacterium | reverse complement strand
CCTGGACCTCCGCAGCAATTCCTCCCGGTCACCATCTGGGACCGTCAGCACGCGTACGCGATTGGGCATACGCCATTATCCCGGAACACGAACAAAAACTAAAGGAAGACACACGTCAAACTACTAGCGCCCGGACCCTTCCTGGGTCCGGGCGCTAGCTGCGTCTGCCTGGTACGGGACCCGGGGACTCTTGCGGCCGGGCCGCAGGAGTCCCCGGGTGCCAGTTTGCTTGTTGTACTCTCCGCTGCCTTATTCTCCGCTTGCCTTATTCTCCGGACGGGTCCATCAGGCTGTGGCCGTCGCGCCCGATACGCGGGGCCGAACCAAGGAACTGAGCGATCAGGTCGCCGAGGGACGATTGCCCACCAGCGGGGGTGGTGCTGACAGCACCACCGCCACCGCCGGCGCCGGCTCCGAAGGTGTTGGACGCCGTCTGCGGGGAGGTGTTGAAGGTGGCCTGGGTGGCGGCGCCGGCCCCGTTCATGACGACGGCGACGGGGTTGGCCAGGCCGTAGTTCTGGCAGCCGAGGTTGGTGAAGGACATGTTCAGCCGGTTCGCCAGGAAGGTGAACAGAGTGTCGCCCACGGTCGGCACCGGCGACGGACCGGCGGCGAGCACGTTCTGGTTAGCCGCCACGAAGGGCGCCTGGATGTCGACGAGGCCCTGGCAGAACATCATCGGGCTGCTGCTCTGCTGGGTCTGCGCATCGACCGGCGCCTGCCCGATTTCGGACCGGTAGAGGTCCGTCTTGGCCACATCGACCTGGCCGGCGTTGTCCAGCACCATCTCGTCGTTCTCCGGGACCAGGGCGGCGTTCCTGGGCTGGTTCCGGGCGGCGAGCAGTTCATCGAGCGCCTGAGAGGTGGCCATCGCGCCGCGGTTGCCCAGGTCGGGCGCCTCCATCGGGGTGCACCCGAGCATCGGGTCCAGGAAGTCATCGACCAGGGCGTTGTCGCTGCCGTTGCGCAGGACTGTGGCGCCCGGCATGCGCGCCTCGTTAGCCGTGGTGTCCTGAGCGGTCTGGCCGGTCGCCGGGTCGAGCAGGTAGGCGGTGGTTACGTTGTCGCTCGGGTCCTGGTCGATCATGTCGAAGTTGCGCGTCGTCGGGCACGTAGTACCGGTCCCCATCGCGCCCGCGGTCGCCACCATCTTCCTCGCGAAGCCTGCCGACGGCACGCTCAGCTTGCCCGAGCGCTCCAGCGCGAACGCCTTGTTGAAGAAGTTAATGCCGTTGCAGAACGACACCTGGCCGAAGGCCGACCCAGGCTCGCCGCCGACGCAGTTGCCCTCCGCCAGGGCGCCGGCGGTCGCACCCACCTGGAACAGGTCCGTGCCGTTGAATCCGAAGTCGATGGTGACGATCGCATTCTTCGGCAGCTTCGGCACCACCGGCGCCACGGCCGGCTTAGTCCCGGCCGTGATGACCAGGGGGTTGTAGACCGATAGCGCACCCGTGGCCGGGTTCAAGATGGTGGCCTGGACAAACGCCCCCAGGTTGATCGAATTGATCGTCTGGCAGCCGGACGCGGCGGGTGTCGTGCCGGCCGGCCCGGTGAGCTGGTAAGGCGTCGCCAGGCCCTGCGCGGTCAGCGGGTAAGCCGGGACGACGATGTCGCAGTTGGGGTTGACCGCCGAAGACGAGACTCCCGCCGCAGCCGAAGACGCCACCGAGGGGCTGGCCTTCGTCGCCTTGCCGCCCGACGGCACGAGAATGATCCCGAGTGTCACACCCAACGCCATCGCAATGGTGAGGGGGGCCGCAATGCGCGTCACACGATTCTTTCTACCGTGACGCTGCCATGCGGACCGATGGCCGCTGAGCATTCAATCCACCTCCATATAGGTGTCATCTGTGACACTCCCGGTGGATCACGCTAGACCAGCGGCGATGGCGAACTCAGGAAGTTCAGAAGATTTAGGTTTTGTCCGGTTTTACGCCGAAGATCCCGCTGAAAATCTAGTCAGTTATTGCCAAGTTCTTACGTCGCAGGTGACGGGTCTGGCATCAGCCAGGATCGCTTCCCGACAGCAAGCCGCGAACCAGAGTCGACCCGGACTGCCTGGCGATAAAGACGGAGGGTAGTTGAAAAAATTCACTCCGCTATTACTATTTCTTGCCAGAAGATTACATATTCAGCGGCCGGTCAAGGGTGCCGGTGCGGAGCTCCCGAGGACCCGTCCTCTTAACCGGATCGGCGGGCGGCTCGCGCTGCGCCTTCGCGCCGACCGTCGCCAGGACGCGGAACTCCAGCGCTGCGCGTCGATCCGGGGGGCCGAACTCCAGGCTCCCAGCGCTTTGTGCCGATCCGGGAGGCCGAAATCCAGACTCCAGCGCTTGGTCGATCCGGGAGGCAGAATTTCTTTGCTGCTTATCAGCCCGAGAGGGCGACCGCTTCGGTATTTACCATTCCGTGGCCAATTCCGCGATCCGCTGATCTAGGTGTGTGAATGGCGCGATCATTGCGCCGTCCCGGCCCGCCGCACGAATCCAGGGAAGCCGGGGAAGCGGGCCAGATCCACTCGGCATTGATAGCAATGGCCGCCCCGGCGGGCGGACGCAGGAGCGAGCCGGCCGGCGACGGCGCGCCCGGATGGCAGGCGGCCCGCCGGGAGCCGTACCGCGCCCGGGCACGGTCCAGGGCTACCGGGCCTAGACGGCCGGCCTGACTCGGCCCGCGTCGTGACCGGCGCCTGGCTTCCGGGGTCCTGCGGGCTAGTAGACTATCGTTTTCGCTGGCCTAATCCCTCAATTGAGCTGTGTTCACGCGATTACAGAAAGACACCTCCCCTCGTTCCCTGTCACCCGGGCCCCGGTCGGCGGACAAGATCGACTGAGATCGGCAACCGTTCGACACGTTTGCGCGTCTTTGTGTTGTAGGAGTTGCCAGCACCCATGTCGGAGAAACTTGTCAGTAGCACCTAATTTGCTTGCGAAGTTGCAGTCTTTAAACTGTTGTCCAATTGTGAATTACGTCGAGGGGACGGCGCTGTGCCGCGATCCGGATGGTTCCGCAGGCAGCAACCATTGCTGCCGGGTGGAGAGGCCCCCGCAGCTGGAGCGGCGGCCCCCGCAGCAAAACCATTGCAGAAGCGCGGGCTGGCGCTCACCGCCAGCAGCGCCGTGCTCGTGCTCGGGGCCGGCGTCGCGATCGTGGCGTTCGCGGCCCCGGGAAGCCACGCGTCCCCGGTAGCACCGGTGTCCGCCGCTAACCGTGCCGCCACCGCTAACCAGGCGGCGGTGGCGCGCCCGGCCGGGCCGGCCGCGGCGCTGCAGCTGGCCTCGGTCACCCCGGCGTCCGGCGCCAAGGGCGTCAACGGCGCCAGCCCCATCCAGGTGCACTTCTCCTCCCCGCTGGCCGCCAGCTCCGCGATGCCGACGCTGTCGCCGAAGATCGCAGGCAACTGGAAGGTCCAGGGCGACACGGCGATCTTTACCCCCGTGGTGGGATATTTCGAGAACACCAGGGTCACGGTGACCATCCCGAGCGGCATGACGTCAGCGGCCGGAGTCAGCGCGGGCTCGGGTGGCACCCTCAGCTCCGCAGTGAAGACGAGCTTCAGCACAGGTTCGTTCGGCACATTGCGGTTGCAACAGCTGCTCGCTCAGCTCGGATACCTGCCGATGACCTGGTCAGCCACCTCCGGTCCCGCCATCGCCACGAGCAACGCCCGGGCTGAGCTGTCGGCCGCCTACCGCGCGCCGGCCGGAACTTTCAGCTGGCAGGGCAGTTACCCCTGGAACCTGACCCACCAGTGGCAGGCCGGCGCCGCCAACTTGCTCCAGGTCGGGGCGATCCAGGCGTTCGAGTCGGTCCGCGGCCTGACCATGGACGGGACCGCCGGCCGTACGGTGTGGTCCGACCTGCTGAGCGCGGTGACGAAGGGCCAGGCCGACCCCAACGGCTACACCTACGCGCTTGCCAGCCAGCACTACCCTGAGTCGCTCAAGATCTGGCACAACGGCCGGCTGGTGTTCACCAACGCGGCGAACACCGGCATCCCCGAGGCTCCCACCGCGGACGGCACCTTCCCGGTGTACCTGCGGTATTACTACCAGATCATGAAGGGCACTAACCCGGACGGCAGCAAGTACGCCGACCCGGTGTACTACGTCGCCTACTTCAACGGCGGCGATGCCGTCCACTACTTCCCTCGCTACAGCTACGGCTTCTACCAGAGCCTGGGCTGTGTCGAGCTGCCCTTCGACGCCGCCAAGAAGGCATGGCCGTACCTGACCTACGGCAGCCTGGTCACCGTCACCGGGCCGGTCTCCTAGGGCCGCACGGCGGGGCGCGAAGAGTTCACCCCCACGCACAGCGAATGCGGGGCGGTCCTTCCCAGGACCGCCCCGCATTCGCTGTGTCGTGACGTGTTACAGCGGGTGCACTTCTTCCGCCTGCGGGCCCTTGGGGCCGCGCCCAGCGGTGTACTCAACCCGCTGGTTCTCCTGAAGGGTACGGAAGCCGTCGATCTTAATGGTGGAGTGGTGGACGAAGACGTCGGCGGTGCCGTCGTCCGGGGCGATGAAGCCATAGCCCTTGTCCGAGTTGAACCACTTCACGGTGCCCTGAGGCATGTACTTCTCCTACTGTGACGATTTCGGGAACCACGGTCGTGCGTCCCGGGTTGCTGCGACCACTGCCCATGCGGACTGCCCTGGCGGGCCGGGCGTTCTGAAAATGCGGACGCCCGCTGGTCAGAACTTCGCAGGCGCTGTGACACGTACACGAACTTCGTGCAACCAGAAACTATTTAACCACTCTCGGCTACTGGCGTGTCCCCAACCGGGGGAACTGCCTTCACCGGACCATCCCGGCCACCTGCGCGGCGTCGTCCCGCAGGCCGGCCAGGCACCTCGCGAACGCGGAGCCCGGCGTCGCGGCCGCAATGCGCTCGGCCTCGCTGGCCGTGTCCACGTCGGTGAGCACGGGCAGCCGGCCGACCCGCAGGCCAGCCCGCTCCAGCCGGGCGAGTTGCCGTGATCCCGTGTCCGGCTGGGACATCGGCACGCCGAGCACGAGGTGGGGATCGGCCTGGCGCAGGCCGAGCACCCAGAAGCCGCCGTCCTCGGCTATCCCGAAGGTGGCATCCGCGGTGCCGGACACCAGCGGCTCGGCGGCCGCGGCCAGCAGCGCGGGCGTCACCTGAGGGGTATCCATCCCGATCAGCACGAGCGGTGCCGCCAGCGTGAGCTGAGCGTCATCCAACGCCCAGGCGATGCGCTCGTCCAGGCTCGCACCGCGCTGGCCGATGACGTCGAAGCCGGGCGGCAGCCAGCGCCCCGGCCTGCCGTCAAGGGCGAGCACCCGGCGGGCGACGGCGGTTCCCGCCACCGCGGCCAGGGTGTCGATCAGGGCCGCCTCAGCTAGAGCGGCCGCTTCGGCCGGCGTGAACGGGGGGGTGAGCCGGGTCTTGACCCGGCCGGGAACGGGTTCCTTCGCGATCACCACGACCTGCGCCGCCAGCACCCGGTCGACGGCCGGCCTGCCGGACCCCGCGGGCCCGCGGGCCGCTCCCACGCCCCCCTCCCGCCGGTGCCTGCCCGCGTACACCTCGCCGGTCACGAGGTCGCCTGCCGCGAGGTCGCCTGCCGCGAGGTCGCCTGCCGCGGTGCCACGCGCGCCGGCGC
>JALYVS010000072.1 GCA_030853115.1 Actinomycetota bacterium | reverse complement strand
CGCCTCAAAAACGCGAACTCCATCAAGGAAACCACCGAATGGGTCTGCCGCGAGAGGACACGGGCACTCCACTTCATGACTACCTAACGTGACATAGGTCACGGAGAGCTATCTTGAATTGGCCCTGCGTCGGATGCCGGGTTATGGTCGGCTCGGCTGCAGGCGTCGGTGATTCAGGCCCGCAGACGTACGGGCGAGAGGGGTCCCGGCAGGAACTGGCCGCTAACCGCCTTGCGGACCTGGGCGGTGCAGGAAGGGCTGGGTATTAACGGTCCAGTCGGGCCGACAACTTCGCCGCCTGGCTTCCCGGCGCCCGTACCACGATCGCGGTGTCACCGAGGGTAGCGCCGTCGCATCGGCGAACGGGTGACCTAGCCGGTTCCGGTGCCCTCTTTGTCCAAGGTGATGTTGATGCACGAAACAGCACCTGCGGACATGGCGCCGGTGAGGGCCGGACACTGACGTATGACTGCGCGGCATCTGAAGTATCGCGCGTGACACCGGCCGGCCCTGGGGAACCGGCAGCGCAGGCGTCTTTCTTCACAACTCAAGAAGGGCGAGACGCTTAGCGAAGCGAGTGCGGGCGTCGACGGATATGCCGGGATGTTGTGCGTAGAAATTGAGTTGCTGTTCAAGCAGATCCCTCAGGGGAACCGTTTTCCTGGCCACGATCCATTCATCGCGACGGTCCGATTGGGGCCAACCAAGAGCGTCGACAACGACCGCTTCGATCGGCGCCCGGCGTTCGCCGAGGAACTCGCGCACAGGGTTAGCTATTTCGGACTCACCGGGCAGGCCGAGAATGGTGACGATGCGACGGGCGATCTTGACCAGAGTGAGATTGTTAGGATGCGAAAGAGTATGCATGGCCAAACCATCGATCATCAGATCGCTTGAATGAACGTCGAGTGGTTGCTCGCGACGACGCAGTTCGGCCTGGGACCTTTGGGCATTAGTAGTGACAATGTTTGCAGTAGGTGCCGGCCACCACGCGACCGCCCGGTCGACCGACAATCCTCGCGCAGCGGCGGCAATTGCCCGCAAGTCGTGATACGCGGTGATCGGAGCATCGATGCGCTCACCGCTCTCAAGGTGGGCGTCCACCTGGTACGGAAACGCTGAGGTGTCGTAGGTAACCGGAAAAGTGATCAACCGGGCATCGCTTGGCAGCAATTCGGCCAGCTGGTTGGTGCCACAACCGGGTATTCCATACTCATCCCGAACGGGTTGGCTTATGAGTACGGCGGTTCGCGGCAGGATATTCCGGCGGAGATGCTCAAGGCCTGCTTCGTTGATTTCGAATACCGGCGGCAGATGCTCTACCTGCATGCCGGCGGCCCGCACTGAACTCTCGATCAAAGTGGCAATGGGCTCGGCCTGACAATTACCCCATACGACGACCAGAGGTGTACTTGATGACATGGTTCAGGGTAACCGACCGGCAGGGGCAGATTGACACGACTTAACGCAGAGGAGGCGTCGGCGAAATATCCGCCGTTATGAGCGCCTCGATACCCTGCGAACATTCCGCCGCGGAGGTCACCTCATCGATAAGCAGCTGGTATCCGCCCGCCAGCCTGCACGGCCCTGGTGTGCAGCCAGGCACCCAGGAACCGGTCGAGGATATCGGCGCTGACCAGGGCGAACGCGCGGCGGAATGTGGACTCCTCCGCCGGTCCGCGTGCCGTGCCAGCACCGCTAGGGCCTCCGACCCGGCATCGGCGGCCCACTGCCCGATCGCGGCGAACGACCTCGACCCCGCGGTCACCGCCGCGATCCCCGCGGCCAGCAGCCCGGCCAGCGGATGCCGGCGCCCGCGCCTCTTCCGCGGGTCCGGGACCTTGGCCAGCAGATCACGAAGGTAGTGGCAGCGGGCAGCCGGCGGGACTGTGCGCGGTTATCGAGACTCCTGCGGGCCGTTAGCCTGCACGGCAGTTCCGACAGCCGCCCCCGGCAGGCCCATATTGTTATGCATCGCTGCGATGGGGCTAATGTCCGCTCCTGCCGCAGTTCGGGTCTCCTGACTAGAGCCCTAGAACGCGGCGGAGCCCTCGGTCGACGTCGCTCATCAGGGCGGCCGGGAGTTGCCCGGCTTCCGCGTCCAGATCCGTCTTGCCCAGGGTGACGAGGGCGGTCGTTGATGACGGAGTCCTTGGGCAGGCCAGAGGAGGAAGCGGGAACGAACACGTTACCGGGCATGGCTGCCAGGCCGGTGTTCGAGGTAATGACTGCCGCCAGCGTGGTATTCAGCAGGCTGGCGTTGAAAGGGTCGGCCTGGATGACCAGGACCGGACGCCGTTTCGCGGGCCTGCTGCCCTTCGGCTCCCCGAGACCGGCCCAGCAGATGCTTCCGCGGCGGATCACCACTCATCCCCGGCGGCGAGCCTCCGGGGTCCGGCTTCAGCTGCCATGGTTGCAGAATCATCGCTGCCCGCCGCTTCTAGCGCCTTGTCATTTCAGTCGCACGTTCCGTGACCCACACGCTTATAGCCGCAGACGGGGCAGGGCTCGACGTGGACATTCAGGTGCCGCGGGCCTGTGGTTTCCCGTCACTTGCCGGGGCAGGCGGTCTGCCCGCCTGTCTCCTGGCGAAGCATCTCCTGCTGGAACCAGCCAGGGGTTCATGTCCGGGCCGGGTCTCATCTACTCCTCGATAGCGCCGCCGATATGCCTGAGATGCCGGCGGAAGGTGTAGGACGGATCGGCGGCGCGGCGTGCCAGGTAGCCGGCGAAGTTCGTCTGCTGGCGCAATGTCTGGGCCGACCTGGATCCTGCGCGCCTGCTCGCGCGCGACCTGCCAGATCCGATGCGCCGTCGCCAGTACCTGCCCGGCGTGCCCGGCGTGCCCGGCAGGAACGAACAGCACGCCGTCGTCGTCGCCGAAGACGACGTCGTCGCTGCTGACCAGGTGCGGCCCGAACCGCGCGGCGGCCAGTGCCTCGGGTTCCCGTTCGTCGAGCCGCAGCGGGCCGGGCGGGTAGCTGCCGTAGCTGAAGACCGGAAGGCCGATCTCCGCGAGCTCCGGGCTGTCCCGGTGCAGCCCCCATACCGTCAAGCCGGCCAGCCCGGCGGCTCCGGCTTCCAGTACTGCCAGGTCACCGACGCAAGCCTCGTTCAGCCGGCCGCCGTTGTCGATGACCAGCACGTCACCCTGTCGGGCCCCGCCGAACGCCATTGTTATCGAATGGGCAGCTGCCCTGCCTCAGCCACCCGCCGGCCCGCGCGGCCCATCCATCATCACCGCAGGAGGCCGCGGACAGAAAGGCGGCCCGGCGGACATCATCACGGAAATTCCCGCAGCTGATCTTTGGACCTGATTCAGCGCGCCGCCTGCGCCGGAGCATGAAGAAGCTGCTCAGGCGGCCGGCCCCAGAATCAGGCGACCCGAGGCATAAACCGGTATCTAGGCTGCACGGCTCGGTGGCTGTGGCTATTGGAGGTACGGCCGGGCGGTGGCGGTCACCTGCCACCTGCCGCCGACGCCGGATCGGCTGTCGTCCCGGGTAACCAGGCCCAGTCGCTGGAGCGCCTGAAGTTCGGCCAGGACAGTCCCCTGGCCTGGGCCGTATCTGGCGTCGACCGTCATGTCGATCCGCCTGGCATCCCAGTTCCCGTCGCCCTCGGCGACGACCGCCAGGAGGCTGATCTGACGATCGGGGAGAGGAGCATCGCTCATGGCGCCAGTCCCGGGTAGACAATGTCCCGCCCCCAGATCCCGTAATCCTCGAGGGCAGCGGTATGGACGTCATTCCACACCTCGTACATCGTAGGGCTCCCGAGATCCGTGCCGGATTCAGGCCCGTAGCCGAGTCGGGTGCGCCTCCGGACGCTCTAGGGTTGGGAACGCTCGATACCAGGGCGCTGATGACCGTAGCTACGAGCTCGCTCTCTGCCTCGATCGCAGGGAACCGGGCATTGCGAGGGTGTCAGATGCCTGTCATGTCTGCTCAGGTCACGCCTGTCGAGATGCCCGCCGAGGCGATGGGACGCATCACGCATGCTGCGTACCGGCGAGCGGCTCTCCCCGTCGGCCCGTTACGATTCCTTGATGACTGAACGCGCCCTGCTGCCACGATCATCGCCGGCTGTCTCGGGAGTGTCGTCTCCCGCGATCAGTGCCCTGCTGGACAGGCTCGACGAGAAATCCATCGAATGCCACTCGCTCATGGTCGTGCGTCACGGGCACGTTGTCGCTGAAGGCTGGTGGGCGCCGTACTCGGCCGATCGCCCGCACCTTCTCTACTCGCTGACCAAGTCGTTCACCTCGGTCGCCGTGGGGGTCGCGATCGCTGACGGGCTGCTCTCGCTCGACGACCGCGTGGTGGACGTGCTGCCCGACCACGTTCCGGCCGGCATCTCAGAGCAGGGAGGCCGCATCAGCGTTCACCATCTGCTGTCCATGACAGCGGGACACCGCACGGATAGCCTCGCCGGGGCCTGGCAACTGGAACCGGGCGACCTGGTGAAGGGCTTCCTGCGCCTGCCTTTCGCCACGACCGAGGGAACGCGGCACACTTATGACAATTCGGCCGCCTTCATCCTGGCCCGCATGGTGGAACGGGTCGTCGGCCGCGGGCTTCCAGAGTTCCTCGGCGAGCGGCTCTTCACCCCCATGGGCATCGACCACGCCGAGTGGGACCGGGTGGGGAGCGGTGCTGCTTTCGGATTCCACGGACTGCACCTCAGGACCGAGGCTGTCGCCGCCTTCGGCGAGCTGCTCCTGCGCGGCGGCCTGTGGGGCGGCAGGCAGCTGGTCCCGCGCGAGTGGGTGGAGCTTGCGACCGGACGGCAGGTCGACAGCCGGCATTACGCGGAGGGGGCGGACGGGGCCGACTTCCTCTGCGGTTACGGCTACCAGTTCTGGGTTTCACGCCGCGGTTTTCACGGTAACGGCGCCTTCGGCCAGCACTGCGTGGTCGTCCCGTCGGACGATCTCGTGGTCGTCCTGACCTCTGCCCAGCAAGAGGTCCAGCAGGCTCAGGACGTGCTCGACGCCATCTGGGAGTGCCTGCTCCCCGGCATCGGCCACCGGGGCAGCACGCGCGACGACGAGATCCTCGCCAGCCGGCTGCGGGGCCTGGCTCTCGCTCTGGTGCCAGGCCTCGCAGCCGGCCCGGAGCGTTCCGTGACCGCAGCGATCGACGCCTCCGCCGAGGGTTCGGCCCTGCCCGACGGCACCACGGTGAGCGTCGAGCCCGCCGACGGTGCATGGCTCATACGGTTCGGGTCGCTCCCCGAAATCGAGGCGGGCCGCGGTGAATGGCGTGAAAGCTCACCGCTCGGCCGCCCTGCCTGCGCGAGCGGCGCCTGGCAGGGCAGCACGTTCGTCGCCGACCTTTACATCATCACCACCCCGCACCACGTCCGGCTCGCGGTCGACGCCGACGCGGGGACAGCGGTCGCGACGTGGAGCACCATCCCCCTTACCAGCCCGGATCTGCTACTGCACCTGCGGTCACCGCTGATGACACGGCCTGACGTCGCGTAGATTCCGGGGTGGCGCCACCCGCGGTACGCGGGCACCAGACCTGGTGCCCGCCGAGGGACCCCTTCCCTGCAGAGGCTGCCCGGCCTTAGGCAGGGTCTCATTCCCGCAACCGAACAGCTTCCGCCCGCGTAGCGCATAACTGGATAAGGGGGTAGGTAACCCGAAGCGAGAAGGCATCCGCGGTCAGCACACGAATCGATATCGTAAGCCGGGCTGTTAAGCCTGAGTCACGTTCGGTGGCCGCAACCGTTGTGCACCGGGTCGCCGGTTGGCACGCTGTTCATGGAACGGTCATGGTACCCCGTGGGTTCGCGTGCCGGTTACTGGTTATTGCGCCCGGTCTGCTGTCATCTTGCTGATGTGTGAGCCGGCGGGCTTCGGCGATGACTTCCTGGTCGATTTGCTGGGGCGTCATGGTGGCGCAGGCGCCGAGGTCGTACTCGTCGTCCAGAGTTGCCAAGCGCTCGGCCAGCGGCAGGCTGTGCCCGAAGTGCTGGTGGATCGCGGCGGCCAGTTCACGCGGGGGCAGACACCCGGACATGGCCTGCGCGGCCAGGGCGCGGGCGGCGGCTTCCTGGCCGCCGCGGCTGTCACGCGAGTAGAACTCCAGCCCAAGTTCGGCTAGCGCGGCGGGCAGTACGCCGGGCACATTGCAGTCGGCCTCGCTGCGGGTCAGCCCGGCCAGGATGCGCAGCGACGGGCTGTCCAGGCCGGCGATGAGGGCATCGCAGGCGCACCTGACCACGGCTTGCGGGCTCACGGCGTCTGCACTCCACAGTGCAGCAGCGTCTTGCAGCGCGCGGGTGGCCTGATCGGGCGACATGGCACCCATGATCGTCCTGCGGCCGCCATCCTGGCGAGTGCATTACGGCCTGGCGTGCCACGGCGGGATGTGCAGGAAGGCGTCGCCTCCGACGCCGACCGCGGACCAGCGTGCAGCACGGGCGGGCATCTGGCCGTCACGTCACCCAAACTGCCGCCGCCTACCAGCACCAACCCGTAATTCACCTCAGGCTCCGCCTGATCGGCGCACCGGCGAGCCAACAGGAGTTTCAGCTACCGCTCACCGATAGCTACCAATTCATGCACGCGAACAAAGAGGAATCGATTTGTACGTCTGCGGGTCTGCCGGTGCTGTCGGGTTGCCTGTTCTCAGAACGGGGTGGTCTGCGCTTTCGTCTGGCGACTTCGCGTGCGTGTGCGGGCCTGGCGGCTGGTCCGGTCTGATTGCGGCGGTGGCGCGTTTGCCGTGTGCCGGCGTTAGGCGGTGAGCATGGCCAGGATCCGGGACCAGGCGTCGTCGCGGGCTGTCTTGCTGAACGCTGGCGTGTCCTCAGGTCTTGGCGGTTAGCCGTGGTCCTGTCAGCGTGCGGCGCGTGCCTCGGCGTGGATGATCGCTACTGTGCCGGTGATGTGGTCTTCCATAGCGCGCCGGGCGGTGGCCTCGTCGCGGTCGCGAAGTGCGCGGATGATGAGTTCGTGGTCGTCGTGCCGGGCGGGCACGGCCGATGCCAGCGGCCGCGGTACCCCCGCGGTATTGATCAGCAGGTCCGACATGTCCCACATCCGGCGGCTGATCTCGGCGACCACGGCGGAATGGGCCATGTCCTGGATGATGCCGTGGAAGCGGCGGTTGAGAACAAGGTAGCTGCGGGATCGGGCGGCGGGATCGGGTTCGTCGATGAGGCGCATGATCTCCTCGTTGACGGTGGCGAGCTGGTCGATCTGGGCGCTGGTGCAGCGCTGGGCGGCGACGCCGGCGACTGCTCCTTCCATGCCGCTGAAGATGGCGAAGAAGTCGCTGACGTCGGTGCCGCTGTGGACCGGCACACGACATCCAACCTGCGGGATGATCTCGACCAGGCCTTCGCTGGACAGCCGCCGCAGCGCCTCCATGACCGGTTGCTTCGATACCCCGAACTCGGTCTTGACTGCCTCGACGGATAGGCGTTCACCGGCCTGGAAGGCGCCGTCGAGGAGGCGTTCCTTGAGCCGGTCGTACACGACCGGGGCTAGGCGTCGGCCGGACGACACCGCGGCGGGCCGCACCCCGGAGGGATGGTCATCGCGGTCCTGCCAGGCTGGCGACGTCATGTGCCGAGCCTATCCGCGCGCCGTCTCATGTCGCCTGTCACCCGCCTCTCCTCCCGGCCGCAGGTTAACGCGGAGTTTCCGGGGAATTTCTACGCCCCTCTTGCTAGCTACGGTGACGCCGCCGATCTTCGACTGAAATGCTAGCATGCCAGTTTATTGGCGCGCATTCCTGAGGAGCAAGCCTCATGCCGTCCGCGCTCGTGACGATGTCGCACTCGCCGCTCATGGGCTTCACCGAGCCGCCGGGCCAGGCGCGGGCGGGTCGAGTCCGCATTCGCCGGGGCCCGGGCGTTCATCGCGGACTTCACGCCGGAGCTGGTGGTGATCTTCGGGCCGGATCACTACAACGGGTTCTTCTACGACATGATGCCGTCGTTCTGCATCGGCGCGACGGCCGAGTCGATCGGCGACTATGACACCCCTGCGGGGACGCTGCCGGTCGATCACGATGTGGCCCTGACGCTGGTCCGGGCTGCGCTGGACGCCGAGATCGACGTGACGCTGTCGGAGCGGATGTATGTCGACCACGGGTTCGCGCAGCCGCTGCAGGTGCTGCTGGGCGGCATTGACCGGGTGCCGGTGGTGCCGGTGTTCATCAACTGCGTCGCCGTGCCGCTCGGCCCGGCCCGTCGGTCCCGCTTGCTCGGGCAGGCGGTCGGCGCGGCCGCCGCCTCGTTCGGCCGCCGGGTGCTGTTCATCGGCTCGGGCGGCCTGTCGCACGACCCGCCCGTCCCGACGCTGGCGGGCGCGGCGCCGGAGGTCGCCGCGCAGCTCATCTCGGAGGGCCGTCACCTGACGCCGGAGCAGCGCGCGGCCCGGCAGGTGCGCGTCATCCAGGCCGGCCGCGACTACGCGGCCGGCGTCTCCACCATGCAGCCGCTCAACCCCGAGTGGGACCGGAACCTGCTCGCGGTGCTCGCCTCCGGCGACCTGGAGCAGATCGACGCATGGAGCACCGACTGGTTCACCGAGCAGGCCGGCCACTCCGCCCACGAGACACGCACCTCGATCGCGGCTTACGCCGCGCTCGCTGCCACCGGTCCGTACACCGTCACCGCCTCGTTCTACGAACCCATCCCGGCCTGGATCGCCGGATTCGCCGTCACCACCGCCCGGCCGGCCTCCGCCTGACCGGTACCACCATCTCCGTGCCCAGGCCCGGAGCGCAAAGGAGCTAACTAGCCCATGGATTTCTGCATCGGCACGTGCGCCAAGATCGACCAGGTCGACCTGATCAGGCAGGCCGAGGACCTGGGAGTCACCCACTTCGGCGTGGGCGAGGGCCCGCTGCTGTTCTCCGATCCCTATCAGCAGATGGCGCTGGCGTCCCAACGGACATCGACGATCAACCTGGGAACGATGGTCACCAATCCGCTGACCCGGATCGCCCCCGTCACCGCCAACTCGATCGCCACCTTGAACAAGCTCGCCCCGGGCCGCACCTTCCTGGGCATCGGCACCGCGAACAACGCGCTGCGGTCCATGGGAAACCGCCCCGCCACCGTCAAGGAACTGGTCCACTCGGTGGAGGTCACCAGGGGCCTCCTGCGCGGTGAGCGGGTAACCCACCGCTGGCATGGCCAGGAGACCGAGGTGGAATTCCTGGACTCCAACGGCCTGTGGTACGACATCCGCGACGTCCCGGTCTGGATGGCCGCCGGCGGCCCCAAAGGCCTGAAGGCCGCAGCCGCGCTCGCCGACGCCGTGGTCTACTGCCTGGGCCCTCAGCCGGACATGATCCAGCTGGTCCGCCGCGAGCTAGACAAGGCCGTCGCGGAGGCCGGCCGCCCGGCCGGATCAGTCAAGCTCATCTCGCTGACCTGGTTCTACCTGCTGCGTAATGGCCAGAACTGGGAAGACGCCATCACCGAGGGGTTCGGCTCCGGGCCGATCTCCTCCTGCCTGACCAACGCCGGGTTCATGGGCGAGCACGCCGACGAGCTCGGCGAGCCCATCGTGAACGCGTCAACCCAGGCCGCGATGGCCTACCTCGGCGATCCGAATGCCCCCGACCGGCCGCACTACCTGGAGACCTGGGCCAAGTACCTGCGCGGACTGGACCCGGCGCACAAGCCTCTCATCACCAAGGAGCTCGTGGACTACTGGTGCATGTACGGCGGCCCGGAGGGCGTCCGCGAGCAGACCCAGCTGATGCTCGACAACGGCGTGGACCTGGTCAGCGTGTTCCTGTCCAACCCGTTCACCGCCGAGCGCGACGTCAGCGACATCGGCACGTCCATCCTCGCCCGCGCCTGATCCGCCGACATCCCTCGACACAGGAGACCAGCATGGAACTCATCCCGTCCCGTACCGCGGTCATCGCCGTCCACATGCAGCACGACATCGTCACCGCCGACGGAGCCTTCGGCGGTTTCTTCGCCGCCCAGGCCGCCGAGCGGGACGTCATCGGCCAGGCCGGGAAGCTGCTCGACGCGGCCCGCCGGTCCGGCGCGACCGCCGTGTACACCCGCGTCGCGTGGCAGCCCGGCTATCCCGACCTGGTCGCCAACTCGCCGCTGCTCGGCATGGTGGCGCAGTCGCAGTGCCTGGTCGAGGGGAGCGCCAAGGCCGAGATCGTCCCCCAGCTCACGCCGCAGGACGGCGACGTCGTCCTGACCCACCAGCGGGTCGGCGGGTTCTCGGCCAGCCAGCTGGATGTCATCTTGCGGGCCCGCGGCATCGATACCGTCCTGTTCGCTGGCGTGGCCACCAACGCCTCGGTGGAGAGCACCGCCCGGCAGGCCTCCGATCTGGGCTACCGCACTATCATCGTGGCCGATGCGTGCAGCGCCGCCGACACCGCCGCCCACGATGCCTCCATCGCCTCGCTCGGCCTGCTGGCCGAGATCACCACGACGGCCACGGCCGTCGGGTCACTGTCCGGAGCAGCGGTGAGCGCATGACGGTCGCGACCGCCACTCGCGACGTCCCGGTCTGGGTGGCGCTGTCATCCACGGCCCACGCCATCCGCTACGTCCAGGTCGGCCCCTGGCGCACCCGCGTGCTGGAGGCCGGCCCGGCGGACGGCGAGGCGCTGATCCTGATGGCCGGCACCGGCGGCCACCTGGAGGCCTATGCGCACAACATCGCCGCGTTCGCGCAGCGGTACCGGGTCATCGCCTACGACTACCCCGGGCACGGGTACACCACCCACGCCGCCGCCGACCTGGAGCTGCCCGACTACGTCGACCACCTGGCCGGGCTGATGGACGCGCTCGGCGTCGACCGAGCCCACCTGAACGGCGAGTCGCTCGGCGGCTGGGTCGCGGTGAAGTTCGCCGCCGCCCACCCCGGCCGGGCGCGCAAGCTCGTGCTCAACACCCCCGGCGGCACCATGGCCCGTCCCGAGGTCATGGAGCGGATCCGCAGCCTGTCCCAGGCCGCCGCCGACGAACCGACCGAGGAGCCCATCCGGGCCCGGCTCGAATGGCTGATGGCCGACCCCGCGACTGTGACGGACGAACTCGTCGCGATCCGGCAGGCCATCTACGCCCAGCCGGGCTTCGCCAGGTCGATGCGGCACATCCTGTGCCTGCAAGACCCCGAGACCCGCCGCCGCAACCTGATCACCGACGCCGAGCTCGCCGCGGTACCGGGCGGTGCGCTCGTGGTGTGGACCTCTAACGATCCCTCCGGCCCGGCCGCGGCCGGGATGGAGATGGCCGAGAAGATCCGCGGCGGCCGGTTCCAGCACATCACCGCCGCCGGGCACTGGCCGCAGTGGGAACAGCGCGACGTGTTCAACGCCCTGGTCCTGGGCTTCCTCGCCGGGGACACCGCGGCCGGGAGCACGGCATGAGCAAGACCAAGGTCGCCGTCATCGGCTCCGGAAACATCGGCACCGACCTGATGTTCAAGATTATCCGCCGGTCGCGCACGCTGGAGATGGCCGCCCTGGTCGGCATCGACCCGGACTCGGACGGCCTGGCCCGGGCCCGCCGCCTGGGGATCGCGACCACCGACGACGGCGTCGACGGGCTCGTCAGGCTCCCCGGCTTCGGAGAGATCCGGATCGTCTTCGACGCCACCTCGGCCAAGGCGCACATCGCGAACGCCGCCGTCCTGGCGCCGCTCGGCAAGCAGCTGATCGACCTCACGCCCGCCGCCATCGGCCCGTACACGGTCCCCGCGGTCAACCTCGACCAGCACCTGGACGCGCCGAACATGAACATGGTGACCTGCGGCGGCCAGGCCACCATCCCGGTGGTCGCCGCCATCGCCCGGGTCATGCCGGTGCGCTACGGCGAGATCGTCGCCGCCATCGCGTCGAAGTCCGCCGGACCGGGTACCCGCGCCAACATCGACGAGTTCACCGAGACCACCCGGGCCGCCATCGAGCAGGTCGGCGGGGCCGCGCGCGGCAAGGCCATCATCGTGCTCAATCCGGCCGACCCGCCCCTGATCATGCGGGACACCGTGCTGTGCCTCACGACCCGCCTGGACGCGGATGCCCGGGAGAAGGTCGTGTCCTCGATCCGGCAGATGGTGGCCGACGTCGCCGCCTACGTACCCGGCTACCGGCTCAAGCAGGCCGTCCAGTTCACCGACCTGGACGCCGCCGAGGACAGCCGCACCCTCAGCCCCGCCCTCGAACCTGCCGCCCGCACCCAGGTCAGCGTGTTCCTCGAAGTCGAGGGCGCCGGCCACTACCTGCCGGCCTACGCCGGGAACCTGGACATCATGACCTCGGCCGCGCTGCGGGCCGGCGAACGCCTCGCCGCCCAGGCCCGGCGGCCCGGAGCCCACCCCGCGGAGGCAAGCCGATGACCAGCGTCCCAGACGTCACCTGCCCCAGGGTCTACATCCAGGACGTGACCTTGCGGGACGGCATGCACGCCGTCCGCCACCGGCTCACCCTGAACCAGGTCACGGCGATCGCCGCCGCCCTGGACGCCGCGGGCGTCGACGCCATCGAGATCGCCCACGGTGACGGGCTGGCCGGATCCAGCCTCACCTACGGGCCCGGCTCGCACACCGACGAGGAATGGATCGGCGCCGTCGCCGCGGTAGTGAAGAACGCCCGGCTGACCACCCTGCTGCTGCCCGGCATCGGCACCATCGAGAACCTCGAGCGGGCCCACGACCTTGGCGTCACCTCGGTCCGGGTCGCCACCCACGCCACCGAGGCCGACATCGCCGCCCAGCACATTGCCAAGGCCCGGGACCTGGGCATGGACGTGTCCGGTTTCCTGATGATGAGCCACATGGCTCCGCCCGGGGCGCTGGCCGAGCAGGCCAGGCTGATGGAGTCCTACGGCGCCCACTGCGTCTACGTCACCGACTCCGGCGGCCGCCTGACCATGGACGGCGTCCGGGACCGGGTCCGCGCGTACCGGGACCTGCTCGACCCGGCCACCGAACTGGGCATCCACGCCCACCAGAACCTGTCCCTCGCGGTCGCCAACTCCGTCGTGGCCGTCGAGAACGGCGTCACCCGGGTCGACGCGTCCCTGGCCGGGCTCGGCGCCGGCGCCGGGAACTGCCCGATCGAGCCGCTCATCGCGGTCGCCGGCCTCCTGGGCTGGCGGCACCACTGCGACCTGTTCGCCCTCCAGGACGCCGCCGATGACCTGGTCCGGCCGCTGCTAGACCGTCCCGTCCAGGTCGACCGCGAGACCCTCACCCTCGGCTACGCCGGGGTGTACTCCAGCTTCCTGCGCCACGCCGAACGCGCCGCCGCCGCCTACGGCATCGACACCCGCGACATCCTCGTGGAGATCGGCCGCCGCGGCCTGGTCGGCGGACAGGAGGACATGATCGTCGACGTCACCCTGGACCTGGCCGCCCGCCGGGACCAGGCTGCCCGGCCCCAGCCGGAGGAGGTGCCAGCATGACCGGCGCATACGACACCGACGTCCTCGTGGTCGGCTCCGGGCCTACCGGCGCCACCTGCGCGCTGGCCCTGGCCACTTACGGGGTGCGGGTCCGGGTGGCGACCAAGTGGAACTGGCTGGCCAACGGCCCCCGCGCGCACATCACCAACCAGCGCACCCTAGAGGTACTCCGGGACCTGGGCGTCGAGGCCGAAGCCACCTCCGTCGCCACCCCGTGGAACCTGATGGGCGACACCATGTTCACCACCAGCCTGGCCGGCGACGAGGTAGCCCGGCTGCGCACCTGGGGCACCGGGGAAAACCGGATCGGGGACTACCTGCAGGGCAGCCCCTGCCCGTTGCTGGACATCCCCCAGCCCTACATGGAACCGGTCCTGATCAAGAACGCCGCCGCCCGCGGCGCCGAGATCATGTTCAGCACCGAGTACCTCAGCCACGTTCAGGACGACTCAGGCGTCACCTCCACCGTGCGGGACCGGCTCAAGGGCCGCGAATACACGATCCGCTCCCGCTACCTGGTCGGCGCCGACGGCGCCCGCTCCGCGATCGCGGAGGAACTCGGCCTGCCGATCGAGGGCGTCATGGGCCGCGCCGCCACCATCTACACCCTGTTCAAGGCCGACCTGACCCGGTACGTCGCGCACCGGCCCAGCATCCTGCACTGGATCATGACCCCCGGCGCCGGGTTCGGCGAGATCGGCATGGGCACCTTCCGGGTCATCCGCCCATGGCACCAGTGGATCGCCGGCTGGGGATACGACATCAACGGCCCCGAACCTGACCTGCGCTCCGAGGCCGTCCTGCCCCGCATCCGCGAGATGATCGGCGACCCGGACATCGAGGTCGAGATCGAGAACGTCACTACCTGGCAGATCAACCAGGCCTGGGCCACCCGGTACTCCAAGGGACGCGTCTTCTGCGGCGGCGACGCCGTGCACCGGCACCCGCCCTCCAGCGGGCTCGGCTCCAACACCTCCATCCAGGACGCATTCAACCTGGCCTGGAAACTCGCCTACGCCGTCAAGGGCTGGGCCGGCCCCGGCCTGCCGGAGTCTTACTCCGACGAACGTGCCCCCGTCGGCGCCCAGGTCGTCACGCGCGCGAACCAGTCCCGTGTCGACTACGGCCCCGTCAACGCCGCCTTCCGCACCGAAGGCCAGGCCGACCCGGTCGCCGCCGGGCTGGCCAAGCTCCGCGACCCTAGCCCGGAAGGCGTCCAGGCCCGCGAGGCCCTCATCGAGGCCATCGAGTACAAGAACACCGAGTTCAACGCCCAGGGCACCGAACTCAACCAGCGCTACGAATCCTCCGCCGTCATCCCCGATCCAAACGCCGGCGAGGAGACCTGGAAACGGGACCGGGGCCTGTACCTGCAGGCCGCCACCCGCCCCGGCGCCAAGATCCCGCACGCCTGGCTCACCGACGAGGCCGGCCGCAAGATCTCTACCCTGGACGTCACCCAGAAAGGGAAGTTCTCCCTCGTCACCGGCCTGGCCGGCCAGGCCTGGGCTGCGGCGGCCGGCAAGCTCGGCTTGCCGTACCTGCGCACCCTCGTAATCGGAGCCAGGGGGACCGAGGACCTCTACCACGACTGGCACCGCGCCCGGCAGATGGAAGAGGCAGGCGCCATCCTGGTCCGGCCTGACGGGTACGTGGCCTGGCGGCACAGTGCCGCCGTCCGGGACGACGAGCACGCCTTCCACCTCCTGCAGCAGGCCATCAGCACGGTCCTGCGCTGAAACCGTGAGCAGCAAGGCGATGACCTCGCACTCGCCCCGCGCAACAGCTCGGCACAACCGGGAACACGCTGCCGCCTGGGCGGTACGTACCGGCAGCCCGGCCAGGCAGCCGGATTCCGGCTCCCTGCGGTTCGCCTTCTACGGGCGGGTCTCGACCGAGGACTGGCAAGATCCGGTGACATCGCGGGCACGGCAGCAGGCGCAGGCGACCGCCCTGGTGGCCGGTCACGGGACGATCGTGGCGGAGTTCTTCGATGCGGGACAGAGCCGGACACTGCCGTGGGCACGGCGCCCGCAGGCCGCCGCACTGATGGCCGCCCTGGCTGATCCGGACCGGGCTGGGACGCGATAGTGATCGGGGAGTACGAGCGGGCATTCTACGGCAGTCAGTACGCCTCGATGGCACCTGTTCGCTCACTACGGCATCGTCCTGTGGACGCCCGAGGCGAGCGGCCCGGTCGGTGCCGCCACGGACACACCACCGCCACCCGTCCAGAACCCGGCCGGCCCAAGAACACCTACATCCGAGAAGACCAGATCCTGCCGCACCGGGCCGCCGTGGCCATTCCCTTCGCCGACGGCAGCCGGCCGGGCGGCAGCGGCACAATGCAGGTCACTGCCCCAGCCGATACCGCCGATCTGATCGACCAGCTACGAGCCGCACAAGTTGTCCCGACCTATGACCCGGACACCCGGACCCTCCGTACCAGCGGCGCAGACACGGCAGCAGTCGCCGTAGGCAAGCCCGCTGACCGCTAGCACAACAAAACAGGCAAGGAGGCAGAGAAGAAGGCCTCGCACCCACCGCGGCCGAAGGCCGGGCCCGGGTGACGCTTCCGCGTGCCCGGAAACAGGCACCCATGGGGATTTAACGTGTCAGAGACCGACTCGCACCTTACATACATGATCGACATCGCCCTCGCCATGGAGTTCGCCATCCGTGCTAGCGGCGAAATGACTGAGGGCGGATCAGGTCATCGGGTGGACTACTGCGGGCCCCACGTCACGTTGACCCCTTGGCGTCTAGTGTCACATTAAGCGTACCTGCGCGCTGCCCGGTCCGGCCACCGCTGGCGGCGGACCGGACGGCGTCGCCGACCGTGTTACTTGTGGACCTGGACGTCGAGATGCTCCAGGCCGCGCAAGCCGTTGTTGAGCAGTGGCCGGGACGCGAGGATCTCGAACCGGCTGACCTGGTCGGCCAGGTGCCCGAGCAGGGCGCTCATCTCCATGCGGGCCAGGTTCATGCCGATGCAGGCGTGCTCGCCGCGGCCGAAGGCGAGGTGGTCCGACGGACGGCGGGTGATATCGAAGCGAGCCGGGTCCCGGTACTTGCGCGGGTCGCGGTTGGCCGCGCCGTACAATAGCGCCACCCGCGTGCCCTCGGGCAGCGGCACGCCCCCGACCTCTTGGTCTCGGGTGAGGACCCGGGAGAACTGAGGCACCGGCGACTCCAGGCGCAGCGACTCGTTGATCGCGTGCGGGATCAGCGAGCGGTCGGCCCGCAGCAGGTCCCACTGGTCTGGGTGCTCGGCGAACAGCGCGATCGTGTTGGTGATGCCCAGGATCGTCGTGTCGAGGCTCGGGGTGACATAGTCGAGCATCAAGACCGGGCACTTGTCCCGCGGCAGCTCTCCGCGATCGGCGGCCTGGTACAGCTGCGCCGCCCAGCCGTCCGGGTCGATCTTCCCGGGTACAGCCTCGGTCGCGGCGAACCCAAGGAACTCCTCGACCAGCGGCATCGCGGCTCCGAAGCGTTCGTTGGCCGGTCCCTGTACGTTCCAGATGGCCGCGGCCCATTCCAGCATCCGCTCGCGGTTACCCGCGCCAAGCCCGGCCAGTTCGGAGACGACGGTCATCGGCAAGTGCTCGGCCAGCTCGGTGGCGGCGTCGAACCGGCCCTTGGCTACCAGCTCGGCGACGACGTGCCCGGCGGCGGCCTCGATCCGGAGGGCGATGTTCCGCATCCGGTCCGGGCGCAGCGGCCGGCCGAGCACCGACCGCAGCATCGTGTGCTCGGGCGGGTCGCTGCAGAGGGTGATGCCCTCGAGCTGGGCGTTCATCTCCGGGTCAACGAAGACGCTACGCGCGGAAGAGAAGGTCTCCCAGTCCATGAGCGCGGTCCGCACATCGTCATAGCGGGTGATCGCGTACAGGTCGGTGCGGGTCAGGTGGACGACGGGGCCGGCTTCCCGTATCCGGTCATAGACCGGATACGGGTCGATCCGGGCCTCGTCGCTGAACAGGTCGACGTCATCGGCGGGGATGTCAGACGTCGTTGGCTCGGACGTCAGAGACATAGCGGGTACCTCCATTTACACGGTGTCCTGAAGTAACAGGCGGAACTGCTCCCTCAGGTATCCAATGTCACCTGGTGCAGCTCCCGGTCACGGGGGACGTCAGCCTAGGGCACAAGAGCGTGCAGCAGTAGAACTTGCCCGACGGGTGGGTCATCTCCTGCAGGCCCGCCGCGAGGCATTGGTCACCGAGGCCGATTACATCGCCGCCTAGGACGTCAGCGCCGCCCGCGGCCCCGCGCCCCGAACCAGTCCCGAGGGGCCGGAGAAGCGCGGTACCTGCTGTCCGGGCTGCTGACCTGCGGCGCGTGCGGGCGGCGGATGGAATCGGCGTGGTCCAACGGCAAGCCAGCCTACCGGTGCCGCCACGGCCACACCAGCGCCAGCGCGCCCGACCCGGAACGGCAGAAGACCGCCTACGTCCGCGAAGACCGCGTCCTGCCGCACCTGCCCGCCCTGCACCTGCCCGCCCTGCACCTGCACCTGCTCCTGACCGGACCCTCTCCGGAGAACCGCGAAGGCGGCAGCGTACCCGCCGCGGCGGCGACGTCCGGCACCGGGCCGCCGAGGACGTGATCGCATACCTGCGCGAGCGGCAGATCACCGTCGCCTACGATCTGGCCGGAGCAACCCTGCGCGCCGAAACCGGCGAGGCCGCCCAGACCATCACCCTGACAACGAGCTGACCGAAGCTCGAAAACCCGATACACGGAGGGAGGAACCGAGAAAGAAAACGCCGGTCACCCGGCGCTGGCTCAGCCTGCGCCCGGGTGACAGTCCGCCGTGCCCAAATCAGAAAAGTATGGGGAATTACTGTGTCCGAGACCGACACGCACCTTACGTACATGATCAACATCGCCCTGACCATGGAGTTGACGCTTTCATCCCGGGGTGCGGGATGAAAGCGGCGCTGATCAATCAGGTGTTCAAACCGTGCTGGCCCCGCGCCGTACCTGAGCTCGCGTACTCACCAGGCGGCGGCCCAGCGGGAACGGTGTAAGGCCGCTCTCCATCCCCGAGTACGTCAGCGCGAAAGGCGATGCACGACTGGACGCGGGCTCAGTAAAATACACATGCTCTAGACGGGTCAGCCTCAGGGCTTGTCGGATGGGGGACGGGCTGGCGGGGTGGCGGCTGTGTCTAGGCGTCGTTGGCCGGGAGGGCCGCGGTGATCGCCGGGAGGCGGTGCGGGTCGGCGATGGCGTTGATCTCGGTGATCTTGCCGTCGGCGATCGTGAACCCGATCACCGTGATGGGCCGGCCGCCGGCGGTGACGACCGCCCCTGCGGCGCCGTTGACGAGCGCGGGGTGAACCCGCGTGCCCGGGCGGACGGACAACGACCGCAGGCCGCGGCCGGCCTGGCGGGTGACTGCCTCGGCCCCCCGGAGCAG
>JALYVS010000071.1 GCA_030853115.1 Actinomycetota bacterium | reverse complement strand
CAAGCGGCTGCTGACCGGACTCATCGGGCACGAGCCGCAAGCATTCTCAACCCGGACTAAAACTTCAAGCACCCGGGTCCGTCGGCGTGTCGAGTCCGTCACCGTCCAAACCCCGTGAATGGACACCGTGGAAAGATCAGCTAACCGCCCCGAGGGGTACCTTTATCCGGCTCAACCGGGAGTAACGTGCAAAGTCTACGCCGCCTTGGACAAGACGGCGATCACGCACAGGGCCACGGTAATCCAGAAAAAGATCTTGACGAGGGATGCGGCTTTGCGGGCTCTTTCCAGGTCGCCCGCGGCCAGGCTCGTCCGCGCCCGTGATGCATAGATGACCGCCGGTATGCCCAGCGGGAAGAAGACGATCAGGCTCACGATGGCCATCGCCCAGTGCGGCGAGACATTCGCGGCCCCGGGGCTTGCGGGCTCAGGCGACCCGGGGAGGCCTGCTGGCGCAAGCCACCGGCTGGCTGAGTGCTTGCCCGGGGAAAGCCGGTCCCGCCCGGACCTCCGGACGTTGACCGCGGTGGCTGTTCCGGCCTGGGCGGTGGCGGGCTAGGCGGCGGCGTCCCGGGCGCCGCACTGCCGGCCAGGCTGGCGCGTAGCGTGCGTGTCCGCCTGTCCACGGCGGCAAGCAGGTCAGAGCGCTGCTCCAGCCGGGCGAGCAAGTCGAGCGCCACGGGCCTGTTGTTCGGGTCGGCGGTAGGAGCAAGCGCGCTCTCCAGCCTTCCGATAATGGCGAGTTGCTGGTCCTGGGTCAGCGACGGGGCGGCAAGCTGTTCGGTGATAGGGCCCAGGGGCGACTCGGGTACCGGGGGTGGCTGGGGGAGCGGATCCGGGAGGGGTCGTTGCTGAGGAAGCTGCATGACCGCGCCGAGCAGCTGAAAGGCGGCTTCTTCGGTTGGCTGGCAGTAGTCAATTATCTGGAGCCGGGCCAGGTCAGTGGGCAGCAATTCGGGATCGACCGGCTCTATGGCGAGCGGCAGTACCGGCTTACCGAGGCGGTCGGCATATTGGCGCTCGCGAATGCAGGCCTGAGATCGCAGCGAGGCCCGCGATACGACCGTTACCGCGGCGTCACATCGGCGCAGCTGCCGGAGAATGCCGTCCCACCAGATCTGCCCGCCTGCCAGGTCATGGTCAAGCCAGACGTGGTTTCCCGCTTGCTGCAGCCGCTGCGCTATGGATTCGGCTCTGAGCTGGTCCGGCCGCGCATAGGAAAGAAAGATCTCCACTAGCCCTCCCCAGGCCTCGGTCCCAGAGCGCCAGTAGCCCGGGCGCCGGGCTGAGGGCCTGGGACCGCAAGGCGGAGTATTGCAGGGCACGCATGAGCGGTCAAGGCGAGCTGGGCCCGGCCACCTTACCTGGCTGGGGCCAGAATGGACTGGACGGCGTGATAAAGAGCTTGCCCACTGCTGAGGGGCATTATCTGGGCCCGCGGCGAGGCCGCCACTCGCGCGGCTCTCGGGTCGCTGGCCTGGCCGCGCGCGGCACCGGCGATGCTATCCGCGGTGCGCCCCGTTCCGGCCAGGATGATCACCGGCCGGTCCGATCGGAGACTGTAATCAATATCGTCATAGGTGATCTCGCCGCCATTGGCGACCAGGGTGAGTGACGGCCAGCCGTCGGCAATTGCCGTGGCTACGCGGTCCAGCCACGGTGACTCATCGCCCCAGGAATTTCCCGGTACCAGGATCACCTGGGTATGGTGCGGTTCGAGCGCGGCGGCATCAGGTGCGGCCGGCCGCCCGGGGAGTACGACGGTGCCTTCGGCGGCCACGCCGATGAGCGGGAAGCGGGCTTGGGCGCCGTCATGAGCCCGGCCGACGACCCTCATGACGCCAGCGTCAGTGCCGCCATCCACGATCGCGGCATCCCAGCCGTCCAGGGCGGGGATAAGGCGATCGAGGACCTGAGCCAGGGCCGCCTGCTCATCCCGCGTCATGCCGCCGGCCCCTCCGATCAGCACCAGTACGGGGCGGCGCGCCCTGATATCCAGGGCGCGAAGAGCCGCCGGGAGGTCGGCGGGACGGTCCACTCGTGCGCAAGGCGGTCCGGTGATGCCGCCCTCGGTACCGGTCACGGCCGTGCTTCCTTGTCGTCGCCCCCGGCCGGCGAAGCTGGCGGGAGGAGCTCCTTCAACGCCGTCAGCACTCCGTTCAATTGCCGGCGCACCTTCTCATCGGCGTGCTCGTCAATGGACCCCTGCAAGTCGGCCAGGGTGATCTCGATCTTCCAGGCCGCTGGTCCGTCCGTGGCCACCTCGGAAAGGAGCCGCTGCGCTTCGGCGACGTCGCCGCGGTCAAAAGCCAGCCCGAGCAGCGTTGGGCGTACCCACTCATCTGCGGTCTGCCTCGCTAGCGCCCGGCGGCATGCGGCCATGGTGATGACCTGCGCCTCGGCGGCGAGCACGTCGTCGCCATCGTGGCCCCGTCGCCGGTACAGCCGGGGCAGGTTGCTCGTGGGGTAGTAGTCGTTGAGGTCGGCCATCATGCCCCGCGTGTAGCTGCTGATCGCCCGGTCCAGGTACCGGCGGCGTTCGGCTCCGTCGGAGGCCTCGCTGGCTAGCTGCTTGTAGCGGCCGCCGAGCAGTCCGAGGCGTTCAGAGGTCTCCCCGTAGGTGGCGATAAGCGTTTCGAGCCGGGCGACGGCTTTGATCGCTGCGCCTGGCGTTCCCGCCTTGGCGATCGCCAGGCACTCCATCTCCATGACCTGCGAGTGGTGCGCCAGGTAGCCCGGCAAGGTTCCGATGAATTGGAGAACCGCTCCCCAGCCCACCAGGTCACGAAGCATCCGCAGCAGCAGCAGGGCGTCGGCCTCGCGCACCGCCTGCTTGTGCCCGTGCCGCGCCAGCACATCAAGGGCGAGCGCCCGGCGGTCCGCTTCCGGCGCCAGGTAAGCCTCGCGGACATCGACGTCGAACGCCATCAGTTCATCCGCCAGGTCCGCCAGAGCCGAGACCCGCTGCGGATCGCAGGGCCCAGGGTAACCGGGCATACTGTCGAAGACCGGGGAGACCGATTCCGCCAGCCGCGACAAGCCCTTGCTCAGATGCGCACGAGCCGTGACCGCCGCAGGCTCACCGACCAGGCCGTCCGCGAGCGGGAACCGCACCTGCCGCATCTGCGCCAAGTCGAAGACCGGCTTCGCCCAATCCGCGGCGGTCAGGATGCAGCCGATTTTCCTGGCCGCATGGCGGACCCCGACCTCGTAGTAGACATTGGCATTGGCCAGGGTCAGGTCCGCGACCACGATGTCACCCAGCACCAGGCGCTGAATCATCTCTTTGACGATCAGGGATCCCACATCGGCATCGGCCCGCACGGGCCGGTATCCCAGGTCGGCCAGGACCGGACGGAAGACACCAAACCACAGCAGGTCAAAATCCACCTCGGCGGGAACTCCGGCCTCGCTGCGGCCGGTGGGCCGGCGGCCGAAAGGCATCACCATGAACGCGATCGGATCTGGCACCGGTCCCCACCTCCTGCGGCCGGAGGCCCGCATCACCGGCAGCTAGTTCAGCATCAGCCTAATCCGGTGGCCTCCCCGACGACGGGCACTATCTGCCGTTGCCCGGGGGTGCCGGCGCCCCCGGCCCTGACCAAGCTCACTGCTGCGCGGGATGGCTGTCGTCCTTGGCCAGCTGGCCCCACTGGCCATTTTCCTGCGTGAAGACGGTTTCGATGAGCTCCACGCGGGCGCGGAGCTCGCTGGCGTCCAGTTCGGTGCCGAGGCCGAACGCGCGCAGCGCGGTCAGGGAGATCTCGGCGTCCTGGTACAGCTTGGCGAGCCGGGGGAAGCCGTAGAGGGACTGGTACGCGGTCAGCGCGGTCGCGAATGCGGCCAGGAAAGCGGCCGCCATGGCCATGGCCGGGCGGATGCCGGGATAGGCGGCGCCCACGACGCCAGCCACCGCGGCCAGCCCGAGCAGCACCGCCTTGGCGCCGATCGCCTGATCACGGGCCTCTTCGGCCTCGGCCCGCCGTCCGCGGTAGAAATCAAGCTGGTCCAGCAGCCGGTCTTCGGTGTAAAGCGCGGCGAATTCCGCGTTTCTGTCCGTCACTGCGGCGCCTTTCCCTGAGCCACATCCGCCACCGCCTGGGTCAGCCTCGTCTGCCGGTCAGGTCCGGAGAAACGCGTCAGTCCGGCGAGATACCCGAATGCTTCAGCCCGGAGGCGTTCGGCCTTCGTGCGGTTGTCGAGGTAGGCACGTTGCGCCCGGCGTTCCTGGGCCAGGGCCGCCGTCCCAGCCGAGAACGCCCCGAGCGCGCCGACCACGATGCCGGGCCACGCGTCATGACCCAGAGCGGCTTGAACCGCACCAAATCCGCTGGTCAAAGCGCTAATGCCGATAAGCGTCACCTGCTGGCGACGGTAGGCGTTCTGCGCGCGCTGCGCCTCGATGTCGTAACCGCTGAACGCGGGAACGACGATCTCGCCGATGACCGCGAGATCGGCCGCGAGCGTCGGGTACTGCTCAGCGCGGCCCGCCGGAATCAGCACGGGTGCGACGATCTTGAGCCGCAGCCGCGGCCACCGCCGGAAAATCGCCAGCGTCACTATGCGCCTCCTCGCGTCGTCCGCGCGAAATCCTCGCCCGGACTTCAGAACGTTAGCGGGAACTGTCGTGGCACCGGGGATTGATCCGGGGATGATGTATCACCGCGCCGCGGTGCCGCTCTGTAATAAGGGGCGGCGCACCGCCTCCGGCGCATCCGATGGGGGTTGGCTGATGGACAAGTTTCCTATTGTCTACGTCCGTGGTTACGCGGGATCCACCACCGGGATCGACGTGGCGGCCGACGACCCGTTCTACGGGTTCAACTCCGGTGGCACGCACGTTCGGGTCGACGGGGACGGCGACCCGCTGTTCTACCAGTTCGAAGGCCCGATGCTGCGGCTGATGAGCGACGAGGGGTACCAGCTACTGGTCCGGGGCGGCCAGGACGCCTACCTCAAGACCATCCCGGACGGGGGCCTGAGCAACGCCCAGGCTTCGATCTGGGTCTACCGCTTCTACGACCCGGCCGCGGATACCTTCCACACTGCCGCGAAACGGCCGTTCCTCGACGGGTTGTTCCACCACGTCGAGGCGCAGGTGTCCGCGCCCGGGTTCAACGTCGAGGTCGCGGCGACCGGGCTGTGCGACTTCATCAAGGAGATCCTGGCGAAGACGAGCGCGCCGAAGGTCGACCTGGTGGCGCACAGCATGGGCGGGCTGGTCGCGCGCTGCATGCTGCAGAAGATCTCGCAGACCCCGGACTCCGGCGGCGAGCCCAGGACGCCCGGGGCCGAACTCGTCGACCGGTTCTTCACCTACGCCACCCCGCACGGCGGGATCGTTTTTACCGCCGGGGCGCTCAATCAGCTCGAGCAGATAGTCGGGCCGTCCGGCTCGGCGATCTTCTCTCCGCCCAAGATGTACGGCTACCTGACCAAGGGCGCCAAGTGGGGCGATGAACCTCCGCCGGGCTGGGACCCCCGTGTCGTCCCGCCTGAGATCTTCGACCCCGACCGCATCTTCTGCCTGGTCGGGACCGACCCGCAGGACTACGGCCTGTCCCGGGTCGTCGTCGGGCCGCAGAGCGACGGGCTCGTCCGGATCCAGGACGCGCAGCTGGCGAACCCGGACACCCACCGTGCCTACGTCTACCGGTCGCACTCGGGCCGGTACGGCATCGTCAACAGCGAGGAGGGCTACCAGAGCTTGCGCCGGTTCCTGTTCGGCCGGTATCAGGTGACGATCCGGTTCGGCGCGCTGGATATCGCTTCGACCGGTGCCACCGCCGTCGCCGCGGACGAGTCCGCGGCCTGGCAGGCCGACCTGCGCATGTCGGTCCGCGGCCTGCCCGTCGTGATGGATGAGCAGCTGGCCGCGCATTACTGCCCGATCCAGCTCACCGCGGAGCTCGCCGCCCCAGCCGCCCCAGCCGGGCCAGCCGCCACCGCCGGGCCGGGCGGGTTGGTCCCGCTGACCAGCGTCTTCCTGCTCACCCCGGGCAGCGGCCAGGGTCCGGTTTCCAGCCGGTGCCGGTTCGCGATGCAGCTGCGCGTGTTCCGGGTGGTGGAAAGGAGCGGGTTCTTCGACTTCACCGACCATCTCGAACAGATCGCGGACTGGGAGGACACGCTGATCGCGGACATCGGGTATCCCGACGACGCGCCCACGACAGGCGAGCCGCAGGTCTGGGCCGCGTGGAACTCAGCCGTCAACGGGGTGCTCGCGAACCGTGACCCGATCGGGGACAAGCCCCTGGAAGTCGCCGGCCGCGGGTACGAGCTCCAGCTCCCCGAACCGGCCCGGGCGATCCTGGGCGGCGGAAGCTCGGTGTACTTCACGGTCACCCAACGCTGAAGAACGCTGGTCAGGTCGCCGCCGGTGACGTGTTACGGCCCCTGGGGACGAGGTCAGCTCCAGCCCGTCAGGCCGGGCGCCCCGGGAGTAGTTCCGACAGCTGCCCGGCGGAGATGGGGGGCGCGGTGCTGAGCGGCCCGGCTGCTCGCAGGCCGGCCAGGTGGATGTCGAGGAACCGGTGCCAGGACTCCGGAGCGATCTCCCCGGCCGCTTGGACCAGCCCGCGCATCGCCCAGATGACGGCCATGACGTCGCCTGCGGTGATGCCGGGGTTGATCGTGCCGGCCGTGGTGGCGCGCTCGGTGAGCAGTTCGATCGCGGCCTGCATCCGGCGTGCGGTGGCCGGGTCCTTCGGGCGCTGCAGGAGCAGGCTCGCGTAGCGGGCATGCTCGGCGAAGGACTGGCCGAGGGCCCGCAGCAGCTCCTCGAGCCCCTGTCCGCCGGTGCGCGCCAGCGCCCGTTCGGTGGCTGACAGGACGTCGTCCAGGGCCAGTTGCAGTAGTTCATCGATCAGGGCGTCCTTGCTGGCGAACCGCCGGTACACCGTGCCCACGCCCACGCCGGCCCGCGCGGCGATCTCCTCCATGGAAGCTTCGGCGCCGGACTCGCCGAGGACGTCGCGAGCGGCGGTGAGGATGCGGTGGTAGTTGCGCACGGCGTCGCTTCTGGCCGGGCGGACCGCGGATCCCGTCACTCGCTGTTGTCCCCGACGACTGTGCCGCCCGCCACCAGGGCTATCTCGCCGTGGCCCGGCTCGCTAGCCACGGGCCGGAGCTGCCGGGCCGACGGGATCAGCAGGCCCGCGAGCGCGGCCAGCACCAGGCCGCCGGCCATGGCCGCGAACCCGATGGTGTAGCCGGACTCCTTCGGCAGCCCGGACGGGCCGAGCTGGGAGGTGACGATGCTGGCCATCACGGCCGCGCCGATGCTGCCGCCGATCGTGCGGATGTTTGCGTTCATGCCGCTCGCGACGCCGGTTTGCGAGGGCGGTACCGCGGCGACGACCAGCGCGGACATCGCCGAGAAAACGAGCCCGAACCCGACGCCCATGATCGCGCTGGACAGGTAGATCTCCCATTCCTGCTGGTGCGCGAAGGCCAGCAGCGACATGGCCACGCACCCGATCAGGCACCCGGCCACCACCAGGACCTTGCCGCCGAGCCGGGCGGCGAGCCGGCCGGCGAATATGCCCACGCCGAACATGGTGAAGGCCGAGGGCAGCAGCATGAGCCCGGAGCGGGTGATGCTGGCGCCGAATCCGTAACCGGCCGCGGACGGCGTCTGGACGAATTCGGGCAGGAAGGCGAACGTCGCGTACATGCCCACCCCGATCAGCAGCGCGACCAGGTTGTTGGTCCACACGGCCGTCCGCCGCATCATCTGCATGTCGATCAGCGGGGTGGCCGCGCGCAGCTCGGTGAACACCCAGGCCGCGGCCAGCACCACCGTCGCGGCCAGCAGGCCGATCACCGTGCCGGAGCCCCAGCCCCAGCTGGGGGCCTCGCTCAACGCCACCAGCAGCGCGACCAGCCACGCGGACAGCAGGACCGCCGGCAGCCAGCTGATCCGGCCGGGGGTCCGCACCGGCGACTCGGGCACGAAGGCCACCGCGGACACCGCGGCGATGATCGTGAGGATCATCGGCAGCCAGAATAGCCAGTGGTAGCCCAGCAGGTTCACGATCGGGCCGGCCAGGACGATGCCGAGGCCGGCTCCGACCGCGGTCAGTGACGCGAGGATCCCCACCGCGCCGGTGACCTTCCGGGCCGGGAACTCATCACGGATGATGCCGAACGCGACCGGGATCATCCCGCCCGCGAAGCCCTGGATCACCCGGGCCACGATCAGGACGCCGATCGACGGCGCGAGCGCGGCCAGCAGCGAGCCCACCGCCAGCGCGATCAGCGTGGCCACGAAGACGCGTTTCTTGCCGGTCATGTCGCCGATCCGCCCCAGGATCGGCGTCATGATCGACGCGGACAGCAGGTAAGCGGTCAGCACCCAGGTCGCGGTGCCCTGGCTGGTATGCAGCTCGTGCTGCACGGTGGTCAGCACCGGGATCACCAGGGACTGCAGCAGCGCGTACGCCGCGACACCCAGCGCCAGCACCGCGAACGTCACCTGATGACGGACGCGAGGGCCTGCCTCAGCCATATGGCCTCCCCGAAACGGAATTAGGCTTCCGCTTACGAGTTTAGCAAACCGGAATCCGGATTCCGGCACCCGAGGCAGCGCGGCTCAGGGCGGGACGCCGGGCTCAGGTGGCGATGTCGGGATAGGGCAGCTGGATGTGGTCCATGGCCCGGGCGTAGGCCAGCTGGTACTCCAGCGGCCCGTGGTCGCGCTCGAACATCGCGATGAACAGCGTGAGGGTGAGAAACGGGTGCGCGCCGAGCTCGAAGAGCGTCACGTGGTCATGCTCGCGGATGGCCCGCCGTTCGGCCTCGGTGAACGCCAGCCAGGTCGACCGCTCCGCCGTGTGGCAGTTGAGCAAGGTGTTGGCTATCTCCCGCTCCCACCAGTCCAGCGTCCCGCCCGGGTCCTCCCGGTAGCGCTCGATGAGCCCGGGATCGCGGTCCACCGTGTACAGGAACTTGTCCAGCAGGTACTTACTCACTGTGCCCCCGTCCCTTCCGGGTACCAGGTGAAGTAGGCCTCCATGGTGTGGAACAAATCCAGGGAGTCCACGTAGTCGGCCTTCACGCCGGCGCCCGCGACCCCCATCATCAGCATGAAGTCCATGAAGCCGTGGGTGGCGTTCCCCGGCGCATTCAGGCTCTCCAGCGTGACCTCGGCCAGGCAGCCGTCCACGTCACCGTTGGCGATCCAGTCGACCGCCTTGCGGTCGAACTCCGGGTCCGGGCCGTGCTCGCCGAACTGGCGCGGCCCGCCGAGCTCCAGGGACAGGTGCCCGGTACCGATGATGGCTACCCGCGCCTCGGCCGGCCAGGACTCCACGAGCTGGCGCAGCGTCCGGCCGAGGGCCACGAAACGTTCCGGCCGGGGCATCGGCGGCGCGAAGATGTTGGTGTAGACCGGCACGATCGGCAGGTCCGCCTGCGGCCGCAGCGTGATGATCGGGCAGGTCACGCTGTGGTCGATTCGCAGTTCGTTGCTGAAGGCCAGGTCGAAGCCGGCGTCCAGGCCCTGCCGCAGGATGTGCGCGGCCAGCTCCTCCTCGCCCTTGAGCAGCATCCGCGGCAGGCCGAACTCCCGTTCCTCGTTGTACCAGTTAGCGTCGAAGAAGGGGGCCTTGCCCACCAGGAACTGGGGCATGTTGTCCAGCCACAGCTGGTGGAAGTGGTCGCTGCCCACCATGACCAGCACGTCCGGCTCAGCCCGGGTGAGGGTGGCCCGGAACGCCTCGATCTTCGCCACCCACTCGTCCGCGAAGGGCGGCCGGTCGGCCCCGGCCGAGGTGCTCGCGCGGTAGTAGAAAGGGTGATGCGTCGATGCGATGACCGCGGCGACAGTGGCCATGGGAAACTCCAGGGACTCGTGGTGAGAATAGGTTAGCCCGGCTGCTCGGGGTCGACGTAGACGGCGTTGCGGTCGATGGCCAGGTAGGCGTCCATCCCGATCGGCCGCCGCCGCTCCTCGGCGAGCTGCCCGAGCAGCCCGGCCGCCCGGGCCAGCAGGGCGAAGCCGCGCAGCAGTTCCACCGGCAAGCCCAGGTCCGCCAGCGCGGCGCCGCACACGCCGGCGCCGTTGAGCGGAAGCCGGCGGCCGAGCACCTGCTCGTGCACCCGGCCGATCGCCTCGAACAGCCGCAGGTGCGGGCCGCGCAACCCCTCGGCCTCGGCGATCTCGATCAGCACCGGGGTCCGGGGGTCGCGCACCTTGTGCACCGGATGCCCCAGGCCCGGGACCAGGCGCTTGTCCGCCCGGCTGCGCCGGACCGCCTCCAGCGCCACCGCGTCCCAGCCGGCCTCGTCGCCCGGCCGCGCCCGCCCGGCCGCCTCCTCCCGTTGCAGCACGTCGTGCAGGTAGACCCCGCAGTCCTCGGTGACGCCCAGGAAGCGGGATCCGCCGCCGAGCAGCCCGGCGGCCAGCGCGCCCTGCAGCGAATCCGGCGCGGACAGGTAGGTCAGCCGGGCGGCGATCGCGGTCGGGGTGAACCCGTGGTCGGCCAGCGCCACCAGCACGGCCTCGAACACCCGGGTCTCGGACGGGGTCGGCCGCCGCATCGCGACCAGCCAGAAGGCGAGTTCGCCAAAGCCGACCTGGCCCATCAGGTCGGCGGTGAGGTCCTGGCCGAGCAACCGGATCTGGTCGGCGCTCGAGGTGCCCAGGGAGGTGGGAAAGGACAGTCCGTCGGTGCCGCTCACGTGCCGCTCTCCTATTCGCTGTGCGCTCCGGCGGCCAGGCCAGCTTCGCCGGTCACCTCGGGTTCGCCGGTCACCTCGGGTTCGCCGGTCAAGCCGGGCTTGCCGGTCGACTCGGGGCCGTGGCCCGAGCGGTCCGGACCCGGCTCGGCCAGCCAGCGGCGGATCTCGGCGCCGTGCTCGTCCAGGCCAGGCGGCGGCAGCCGGTAGGAGGCCGGGGTCTGCGAGAAGGTGATCGGGTGCCGTACCGAGGGCACCGCGGCGGCGCCCTCGCCCACGGTGACGACCGGGTCCAGCCCCACCTCGGCGGCGAAGGCCACGCCCTGGTCCACGGTGTTGATCGGCCCGCACGGCACGCCGGCCGCGGTCACCTCGCGGAACCACTCGAGCTTGGTCCGGGTCCGCAGCCGCTCGATTAGCAGCGGACGCAGCTGGTCCCGGTTCGCCGTGCGGTCCTCGTTCCGGCTGAACCGCGGGTCGTCGGCCAGTCCGGGGACGCCCAGGACCTGAGTCAGCTTGCGGAACTGCACGTCGTTTCCGGCGGTGACCACCAGGTCGCCGTCGGAGCAGGGCAGCGGTTCGTAGGGGAACAGGCTCGGGTGGCTGTTGCCCATCCGGAACGGGACCACGTCGCCGGCCACGTAGGCACTGGTCTGGTTGACCAGGCCGGACATCGCGGACGCCAGCAGGCTGACCTCGACGTGCTGCCCGTCGCCGGTGGCCTGCCGGTGGTTCAGCGCGGCCAGGATCCCGATGGTGGCGTGCAGCCCGGCGATCACGTCGAACGCCGCGACACCGGCCCGGTACGGCGGGCCGTCCGGGGCCCCGGTCAGGCTCATCAGCCCGGACATGGCCTGCACGATGAGGTCGTAGCCGGGTAGCGGCGCCCCTTTCGGGCCGCTGCCGAAGCCGCTGATCGAGGCGTAGATAACAGCCGGGTGGCGGGCCGAGACGCTCTCGTAGTCCAGGCCGAACCGGGTCAGGCCGCCGGGCCGGAAGTTCTCGATGAACACGTCCGCGCGCCGCGCGAGTTCCTGCCCCGCGGCCAGGTCGGCGGGGTCGCGCAGGTCGAGCGCGATCGAGCGCTTGTTGCGGTTGACGCCAAGGTAGTAGGTCGCCACGCCGTCCCGGACGGGCGGCTGCCAGGTGCGGGTGTCGTCGCCGCCCGGTCCCTCGACTTTGATCACGTCCGCGCCCAGGTCGGCCAGCAGCATCGTCGCGTACGGCCCGGCCAGGATCCGGGAGAAGTCGGCGACCAGCATCCCGGCCAGCGGCCCCCCGCTGATCCCGCCGGCGCCTTCCGGTGCTCCGCTATCCCGCCCTGGCATCAGCTCTGTCATCCTCTCGACGTTCACTTCTATCCGTCACGCGGATCGCCGTCTGCACCCGGACTTACCGCGCGAACACTCATCTCGCCCCGCCCGGGCTACCCGTCCAGTCCGGCCCGCAGCCGGGCCGCCGCGGCCGTCATCGCGGTGAGCTTGCCGAAGGCCACGTCCCGGGGCAGGTACTTCATCCCGCAGTCCGGGGCGAGCACCAGCCGCTCGGCCGGCACGTACGGCAGCGCCCGGCGGACCCGCCCGGCGACCGTGTCCGGGGTTTCCACGGTCATGTCGTTTAGGTCGAGCACGCCCAAGATGATGGTCTTGCCGTCCAGCGCAGATAGCACCGAGCAGTCCAGGTGCGACTGCGCGGTCTCGATGGAGACCTGGTCGCAGCTGCAGTCGGCCAGCTCGGGCAGGAACGAGTAGCCCGCGGGACGCTCGTGGATGATCGCGGCGTAGCCGAAACACAGGTGGACCGCGGTGGTGCCGGTGACGCCGTCCAGCGCCCGGTTGAGCACCTTGACGCCGTACTGGTGGGCTGGCTCGGGCCGGGCCTGCAGGTAGGGCTCGTCCAGCTGGACGATGTCCGCGCCCGCCGCGAACAGGTCCTTGATCTCCTCGTTCACCGCCTCGGCGTAGCCCAGCGCGAGCGCTTCGGGACTGCCGTAGTGATCGTCCTGCGCCTGCTGGGACATGGTGAACGGCCCCGGCACGGTGATCTTGACGGTCCGGTCGGTGTGCGCGCGCAGGAATTCCAGGTCCGTCACCTCGACCGGGTGCCGCCGCCGGATCGGCCCGGTGACCCGGGGCACCGGGTTCGGGTGGCCGCTGCGGTCGAGCGCGGTGCCGGGGTGGTCGATGTCCACGCCGTCCAGCGCGGTCGCGAACCGGTTGGAGTAGCTCTCCCGGCAGATCTCGCCGTCGGTGACGATGTCCAGACCGGTCGCTTCCTGGGCCCCGATGGCCAGCAGCGTCGCGTCCCGCTGCGCTTCCTGCAGGTAGCCGGGGTCGACCCGCCATAGTTCGGCGGCCCGCACCCGCGGCGGGAACCGGTCGCGGAGTCGCCCCCGGTCGATCAGCCAGTCCGGCTGCGGGTAGCTTCCGACCAATGACGTGGGAAACAGCATGACCAAACCGTACGCGAGCCGCGCCATCGCGCCGGCTCCGGCCTTCTCTGGTGAACCCGTTTGATCCTGGCGCCCCCAGGGCAAGGGCAGTGACCGGGCCTAAGACAGCAACGCGGCTGTCCGGGCCGGCCCAAGGGCCTGCGCCAAGGCTAGGCAGACGGGCCTGGTGCGATTGGTCTGGCCAGGACAAGCGATCCCCAGGAGGCAGCTGATGAACAATCCTGATAGCTCACGCCGCGTCGAAGTCAAAGACGGCGACCAGACCGTCGCGGCGGCCGAGGTGAGCACGGTCGAAGGAGCCGAGGGCACCGCCAGGACCTCACTGCACGCCCCGTCTGGGCACATCCCTCCGGGCAGCCGGGCCAGCCTGGTCGACGCGGTCATGGACCTGCCCGAGGTGCAGGCCAGCACCCGCCTGGAGGCCACCGTTCCACTTGGTGATACCGAGGCGCTCGAACGCCTGCGGGAGCGCACCGAGGACGCCGTCACCCGTCCGGCCGGCTCGACGGCGCTCCTAGACGCGAACGTCCCCTCAGACCGCCCGCCGGAAGCCAGCCACTGACCTGTGGCGACGATCCTCGCGTTCCACGCCCATCCGGATGACGAGGTGCTGCTGACCGGAGGCACCCTGGCCCGGCTGGCCGCCGAGGGTCACCGGGTGGTCATCGTGGTGGCCTGCGCTGGTGGCCTGGGCCGGGGCGTCAAGGCGGACCCCGAGACCAGGCTCTGCGAGCTGCGGGTCAGCGCGTCCCGGCTGGGTGCGGCCCGGGTCGTGCACCTGGGTTATGCCGACAGCGGCCATGGGCCGGTGCTGTTTCCCGACCCGCCGGGCCAGGTCCGCTTTGCCCGCGCGGACCTAGCCGAGGCGGCCGCGAAGCTGGCCGCCCTGATCCGCGAAGAGCGGGCTGACGTGCTGCTGAGCTATGACCAGCACGGTGGCGCCGGTCATCGCGATCACGTCAAGGTGCACCAGGTCGGCGCGCGGGCCGCCGAAATGGCGGGCCCGGTCAGGATTCTCGAGGCGACGGCGCCACGCGAGCTGATCCGCGCGCTGTCGGCTCCGGTCCGCGCCCTGGGGCTGGTGACCCGCTACAACATGGCCGAGATGCGAGCCGTGTTCACCCCGCGGTCCGCGATCACGCATCGCGTCGATGTCCGGAGGTTCGCGGCACGCAAGCAGGCGGCCCTGGCCGCCCATCGGTCTCAGGTCTGCGGGCGGGGCCGGTCCGGGCGCATGCTCCGGGTGCTGGTCGCGCTGCCGGTGCCGCTGTTCGGCCTGGTGTGCGGCCGTGAGTGGTTCGCCGAGCCCGGCGCGGCGGTCACCACGATCCGCGGCGCCGAACGCCGCCCGTGCTAGGTGCCGAACGTCAGGTGCCGAGCGTCAGGTGCCGAACGTCAGGCGCTGAGCGCCTCGGCGGATTCCGCGCAGGCCCGCACGATCTCCTCCAGCGGCAGCCCGAGGGCGGCGGCCAGCGCGGCCACGGTGAAGAACGCGGGGGTGGCGATGCGGCCGGTCTCGATCTTGCGGAGCGTTTCCGCGGGAACGCCGGACCGGGCGGCGACCTCGGCCATGCTGCGCGGTCCGCGGGCTTCGCGCAGCAGCATGCCGAGCCGTTCCCCGCGGGCATGCTCGAGGTGGCTGAGTGGCGGTCGGACCATACCGTGATAGTAATACCGGTATAGTTATACCGCAAAGGGAGGTACGGAGCTGTGGTCGAGATCAAGACGGCTGGCGAGATCCAGTCGATGCGGGCCGCCGGGCAGGTCGTCGCGCGAATCCTGGCGGCCGTCCAGGAGCAGGCGAAGGCCGGCGTGCGGCTAGCCGAGCTGGACGAGGTCGCCCGTGACGTCCTGGCCCAGGCGGGGGCGACCTCGCCGTTCCTGGGTTACCAGCCGGGCTTCGCTCCCATCCCGTTCCCGGCCGTCATCTGCACGTCGGTCAACGACGCCGCGCTGCACGGCATCCCGACCGGGTACCGCCTGGTCGACGGCGATCTGCTGAGCGTGGACTGCGGGGCGGTGCTGGACGGATGGGCGGGTGACGCCGCCGTCTCGTTCACCATCGGGGCGCCGGGACCGGCCGACGCGCACCTGATCGCGACGACCAGCGCGGCCCTGAACGCGGGCATCGCCGCCGCGGTCCCCGGCGGCCGGATCGGCGACATCGCGGCGGCGATCGGCGCGGTCGGGCGCGCGGGCGGCTGCGGCATCTGCACCGATTTCGGCGGCCACGGCATCGGCCGGACGATGCACGAGGACCCGCACATCCCGAACGAGGGACGCCGTGGCCGCGGCCACAAGCTGGTGCCGGGGCTGGTCATCGCGATCGAGCCGTGGTTCCTGGCCGGCGGCAAGGACAGCTATGAGATCGACGACGACGGCTGGACCATCCGCAGCGGCGACGGCAGCCGCGCGGCGCACATCGAGCACACCGTAGCCATCACCGCTGACGGCCCGCAGGTCCTGACGCTTCCCTAACCCACACTGGGCAACTCCACCCCGGCGATGTCCGCGCAGTAACGCATTAGCTGGTCTTGGACCGTGACGTCACGAGCAGCGGGATGGGTCGGCCGCGGCTTGGAGTGGTAGAAGTACTCGCCGCTGACCATGGCGTCGGGATCGGTGCTGACGGCTAGCCACGCCTGGGTAACGGGCGCCAGGGACAGGTCGCCGGTCGCGTCCCGGCCGCCCATCTTGGTGGCCACCCAGCCGGGTTCGACCGCGTTCGACCGCACCGCGGGCCAGCGCCGCGCGACTGCGCAAGCGAGCACAACGTCGAATAGCTTGCTGTCGGAGTAGGCCTGGGCGCCATTCCAGCGGCGGTGGGTCCACTGCGGGTCGTCCAGGCTGGCGGTCCCGTCGCGGTGCAGACCCGAGCTCAGGTAGACCACCCGGTCCGGCCGTTCGATCAGCGCGGTCAGCAGGTAGGGAGCGAGCACGTTGACCGCGAAGACCTGGCTCAGCCCGTCGGCGGTCTCGACCCGCCGCGGTTCCCGGGGTCCGATCCCGGCGTTGTGGATGACCGCGTCGAACCGGCCCGACGCGTTGGCCTGACCAGCGACCTGACGCATCCCGGCCAGGCTGGACAGGTCGCCGATGAGCACGCCGTCGGCTTGCGGCAGGGCCGCGCGGGAGTCGTCGGCCCGGGTCTGGTTGCGAGCGTGTAGCGTGACGGAGTGCCCGTCGGCGAGCAGCAGCCGGGCGGCCATCAGGCCCAGCCCATCGCTTGACCCGGTGATGAACACGCGAGATACAGGACCAGGAAGGGACACGGATGTCATCCTCCTCGGAGCTGCCGCCCCTTGACAACCATCACCGCAACACGCCGCGCCGCATCTTCCGGCACCCCGCGAGCCACATCGAGTGGCACGCGGTGCTGGGCCAGGCCGGTTACAGCGCGCCCTGAGCGCGCGGCTGCTCATGACCGCGGCTGGTCATGAGCATGGGTAGGGAGAGCGCGGACAGGAGGCGCAGCGCGATGCGGGTAGTGGCCGTTAAGCATCATGGCGTGGATTCGGCGGGCTTCATCGGCGCGGCCCTCGAGGCCCGCGGGGCCGAGATCGCCATGCACCTGCTGCCCGACGACGGGCCGCTGCCCGCCCTGGACGGCGTCGATCACGTGCTGGTGCTCGGCGCGGAGAGCTCGGTCAACGATCCGCACTCCTGGATTGCCGCGGAGCAGGCCTGGCTGCGCAGAGCGGACGAGGCGGGCGTGCCCGTGCTCGGCGTCTGCTTCGGCGCCCAGGCACTGTGCGCCGCGTTCGGGGGCCGGGTCGAGACCATGACCCGCCAGGAGATCGGCTGGACGCTGGTCGACTCGGTCGATCACGAGCTGGTCCCGGCGGGGCCGTGGCTGGAGTTCCACGGCGACCGCTGCCTGCCGCCCGCGGCGGCGACGGTGCTGGCCCGCAACGACGCGGGCGTGCAGGCATTCCGTCTCGGCAGGCACCTGGCGGTCCAGTTCCATCCCGAGGTCGACGGTCCGCTGCTCAAGCGGTGGCTGGACGCGGGCGGGGACAAGGACGCCGAACGGGTGGGGCTGGACCCCGGCCAGTTTCTGGCCGCCACCATCAGGGAGGAGCCGGCCGCCGCGCAGCGCGCCGGCCGCCTGGTTGCCGCCGCCCTCCGGCTGGGAAATTTGCCTGGTCAGGGGAGGGTAGATCCGCCCCGAGCCGACCACTGACCCTGGCCCGGAGTTACCCGCTGATGCCCGGCCGGTTGTACAGGGCGCTCATCGTGGCCTGCATGACCGCGAACGGCCGCTTGCTATCGTCGGTGAACGCCTCGCCGCGGCAGACCACCAGGGTCCGGCCCGCCCGGATCACCTCGCCGATGATCGCGAACCGCTGCCCGGCCGCGGGCGCGAGCAGGTTGATCGTGTACGTCGCGGTGAGCACGGCCGCGTCCGGCGGCATGACGGTGTAGGCGGCGTACCCGCACGCGGTGTCCAGCACCGAGGCGACCGCCCCGGCGTGCAGGAACCCGTGCTGCTGGGTGAACCTGGCGTCGTGCCGCAGCGCCATCTCGACGCGTCCCGGGTCGACGGCGATCACCGCCACGCCGAGCGTGGCCATCATGCCCTGCCGGTCGAAGCTGGCCCGGACCCGCGTCCTCATGGCCTCGGCGGACTCGGTCTGCGCTGCGCGTCCTTCGGCTTCCGTCACCAGCCGATTGTGTCAGAACGCCTGCTGGGCTCACTCCGCCCGGAATCGACCGCCTCAGCGCTCGGGGACGTTGGCGTGGCCGCTTCCTCGCGGTGTGGAGAGGCGCGACCGGCTACCGGCCCCGGGGAACGCCGCAGGCCTGGATGTGGGTGACCGCCCGTAGCCAGGCCGCCCTCCTGCTGCGCAGGCGCGGGCCGGTCACCGCGCCGCTCGAAGAAGTCCCGCAGCCCGGACTTGACCCCGCCGACGCCGTCCTGGTCCGCACCCGTATCACCGCGGCTCTTGCGGCGTGGCTGCGTCCTGGACCGCGTTCGCGCTGGCCGGGACCGCGCGGCCGGACGTGGTCGGCGGGTGGCAGATCCCGGCGCTGCACTCGGCGGCCCGTGATCAGCCGGTGGCCGTCACCCAGCGCTGCACGTCAGGGTCCGGGTCGGGGTGTGTGTCCACCCGGCGTTCGGCCTCTACCTGGACGACGTGGCGGCGGCGCTCGACCCGGTGGCCGCCGAGATCGCGGGCCTGTCCGGAGCGCCGGCCGGCGCCAGAGAAGTAGCGAGCGGGAGCGACAGTGCGCCTGTAATGAGCGGCATCTCGGGGAGCCTCCGATGTTCGGGTTCACCGCGGAGCGCGTGGAACCACATTCGGTGAGTTCTATGGCATCCCTGACCCGGTGGCCTGGCGCGCGGGGTTCCAGCAGGGGTTGCTTGACGCGTTCCTCGAAGGGCCGTCGCAATACGCCCTCGAAGGGCCGTCGCAATTCGCGGGTCCCGGACCGCTTGACGCGGCGCAGCAGGCGGTGGAGGACGTGCTGCTGACCGCGGTCGGCGCCGTCCTGCACGAGGCGTCACGCTGGCCGACAAGGCTGCCTGGGCAGCAGTTACGCGAAGGTCCCGTACCGGGGGAAGAACAAGCCCGGATCCCAGAAAATAACCAGCCGCGCCCACGCTAAACTCCGCCGCCCGGCGAGCGCGCAAACGCGCAGCTCAAGAGCCAATACGGCTTAGTTAGGCTGGAGCCAGGATCTTAAGGCGAGGCGGCAATGAATGAATCATTCCTCTACTGCCAGGGCGCTTACGCGCGTAGCCGTTGTGCTGGTGGCGTTTGACCTCGCGGGGGT
>JALYVS010000394.1 GCA_030853115.1 Actinomycetota bacterium | reverse complement strand
GTACCGCCCTAGACGCCGGCCGCCGCCGCCGCCGACCCACCTCCGCGCAACGCCGCGCCGCCCGCGACCGCGACGGGTGCCGCTGCCGCTACCCCGGCTGCGAATCACACCGCACCGACCTGCACCACATCCAGTACTGGGCCAACGGCGGATCCACCAGCCTGGAAAACATCATCAGCCTGTGCCCGGCCCACCACCGGCTCATCCACGACCGCGGCTACCTCATCGCGGCCCGCCCGGCCGGCACCTTCACGTTCTACCGGCCCGATGGGACCGAACTGCCCGCCTGCCCCGCCCAGCCTGAGCCCCGCGGCACCATCGGGGACTGCCACGACGCCAGCATCACCCCGGACACCATCATCCCCGCCTGGTACGGCGAGCACCTCGACCTCGACCACGCCATCTACACCTGCTTCGCCAACGCCGCCAACGCCGCCCGCCACGATCGCGACCACGACGGCCAGCACACCTTCGCGACCCCGCCCCCGCCCGGACCGCAACCAGGCACCCAGCCCTGGACGCCCCACGCCACCAGCACCGACCTCACCACCACCCTCCACCACATATTCCACGCACACGCTCCTGCTTAGATCGCTGACTGGTAATTCGCGCGGTGCCGCGAGGCTCACTGACTGGTACTCCGGACCTCAGGATTGGGGCTGGGGTCAGCTCATAACATGGGCTCGTCGTCCCAGTCCGGCGGCGTGATCGTGTCAGCCTGCCAGTCGGTGCGGAGGATGGCGTAGCCGACGGCGTCGTAGACCACTCCGCCGGGCGCTGGCCACGCCTGACGGTAATGAGCTTCCTTGACGTACCCGCATTTGCTGAACGTCCGCCGCATAGCGTGGTTGTCCTGGCGGGTGGTGCCCTCGATGCGGCGGATGTTCGGGAGCTCGGTGAACAGGTAGCCGGTCAGCCAGCGCAGGGCGTGAGTGCCCAGCCCCGCCCCGCGGTATGCCGCGCGGATGCGCAGGTCGAACAGGGGCGTGTCGTCGGCCAGGTCCAGCAGCCGGATCAGGCCAGCCTCAGCGCCGGTGACAATCCAGAAGGTCCTGGTCTGGTCGTTGTCGTAGTGCCCGGCTGCCGCCTGCTCGCGGATCTGGGCGGCGTCGGGCGTGCCGTCTCCGTGGTAGGGCCAGTCCTGCGTAGCTAGGAACTCCGCGAGCAGGTCCGCCTCGGCCGGGACGAACCGCCGATACCCGATCTGGTCACCTGCGGTCATAATCCGGACACCCTCCTGGTCGCCCTTAGGTGGAATTAGCTGACTGCATCATCCCTCCCTCAGCGGGCCCGGCAGGTGCTGATGCGTCCTCCGCAGGGCCCGACATGCCGTTCTGATCCTGCCGGTACGGCCACGTAGTCTGGAATGGTGATGAGTACAGATGAGACGGGCTCACGGCAGGCACCACGACGGGTCCTGCTCGCCAAGCCGCGCGGCTACTGCGCCGGAGTTGACCGGGCGGTGCAGGCGGTCGAGATGGCGTTGGACAAGTTCGGGCCACCCGTCTATGTGCGCAGGCAGATCGTGCACAACACGCACGTGGTCAGCTCGCTGGAGAAGCGCGGCGCGATCTTCGTGACGGAGGTCGACGAGGTGCCCGCCGGCGCTGTCGTGGTGTTTTCCGCGCACGGTATCGCCCCCGAAGTGCGCGTCGACGCCGAGCGCCGTGAGCTGCGCACGATCGACGCGACCTGTCCTCTCGTGACCAAGGTGCACAACGAGGCCCGGCGATTCGCCGCCCAGGACTACGACATCCTGCTGGTCGGCCACGAGGGGCACGAGGAGGTCGTGGGGACGGCGGGAGAGGCCCCGTCCCGCGTCCGCCTCGTCGACGGGCCGGCCGGGGCCGCCGACGTGGAGGTCAAGGACCCGTCGAAGGTGGTCTGGCTATCACAGACCACCCTGTCGGTGGACGAGACCATCGAGACCGTCGTTGCGCTGCGCGAGCGGTTCCCCGCCCTGATGGACCCGCCGAGCGACGATATCTGCTACGCCACGCAGAACCGTCAGGCCGCGGTCAAGGTCATCGCGGCCCAGGCCGAGCTGGTCATTGTCGTCGGCTCGCCCAACTCGTCGAACTCGGTCCGGCTGGTTGAGGTGGCCAAGGATTACGGCGCACAAGCCTCCTACCTTGTCGATGACGCCGGCGAGGTCGAGGAGAGCTGGCTATCCGGGGTGAGTACGGTCGGTGTCACCAGCGGCGCGTCGGTCCCGGAAGAGCTGGTAACTGCCGTGCTGGCCAAGCTGGCCGGCTTTGGGTTCGGCGCGGTGGAGGAAGTCGAGACGGTCGAGGAGCACATGACCTTCGCGCTGCCCCGGGAGCTGCGCACCTCTCGCGGCGCCAGATCCACCTCGGCCGGGCCCGCCTAAACCGGACCCGCCTAAACCGCGGCGAGTTCACTCCAGGCCGGACGAGCTAAACGCTTCCGGTCTTGGACACCCGAGCGCGAATGTAGAGCGTCCCGTACGGCCGCGGTCAAGTTCGTGATCATCGGGGGCGCCGACCACGACGCGGGTCGTTCGGGCCGGTAACCGCGGCCGACCGCGATCACGATCGTCAGGGCGGTTCCGGTGAACAGCCACGGCGCTGAGGCCCCCAGCGTGACCATGGTTTGTTCCGCCGCCAGGAACGTGCCGGGGACGGTGATCAGCTCGGCGCATACCGTCGCGGCGAGGAAGGCCAGCGGCGGGGACACCACCACGTGGCGCAGGCCCTTCGCCCGGGTGTAGTAGGCGACCACGCCGCAGATTATGAGGAACATCGCGTCGGCGAGAGCGGTCCAGCCGGTCCACGCCGCGATCAGCAGGCCGGACAGGCAGGCCGCGAACAGCGCCAGCACCGCGCCCCGCCCGGTGAGCTTGACCGATCCTGATGACTCGAGCCGTGAAGGTCCGCGCGTCCCGGGCTTCCCGGACGACGACTGGGTCTGCGTCATCGAGCGGCACGCACCAGGCTGACCCGATGGTCGATCTCACCCGGTCCCGTCTCGCCCGTCCCGGCCTCCAACGGTCCGACCTCCAACGGTCCGGCCTCCGCCGGTCCGGCCAATTCGAGCCCGTTGAGTTCGCCGACGACAAATTCAGGGGCGGACAGAGTGCGGGTCGTCTCTTCCACCGTCGTGGGCGTGCCGAGTTCGGCGTCGGTAACGCCGAGTTCGTTCAGCCGCCTGGCGCTGACCAGCACCCGGCTTTCCAGGGAGCCGACGGCCTGGTTGTAGGCCGTCACGGCGTTGGTCAGCGCGCGGCCCAGGCGGTCGACGTGCCCGCCGAGGCCGGTCAGCCGGCTGTAGAGCTCGCGACCGAGGTCGAAGACCACCCGGGCGTTCTCGGCCAGCGCGGCCTGCTGCCAGGCGTACTGCGCGGTACGCAGCATGGTGACCAGGGTGGTCGGCGTGGCGATGTGCACCTTGCGGGCGAGCGCATACTCCAGCAGCCCGGAATCTCGTTCCAGCGCCGGAGCCAGGAACGCCTCGCCCGGAATGAACAAGATAACGAATTCCGGCGTCGGGCTGAGCGCCGTCCAGTAGGCCTTAGCCGCCAGCCGGTCGACATGTTCCCGCAGGTGACGGGCGTGCGCGTCCATCCGCGCCGCCCGCACCTCCTCCGAATCGGTCTCCGCGGCGTCCAGGTAGGCGGCGAGCGAGACCTTCGAATCCACCACGATGTTCTTGCCGCCGGCCAGCCGTACCACCATGTCCGGTCGCACCGCGCCGTCCGCGGTGGTCACGGTGACCTGTTCGTCGAAGTCGCAGCGGGGGCTCATCCCGGCCAGCTCGACCACTCGACGTAGCTGCAGCTCACCCCAGCGGCCGCGGGCCTCCGGCCGCCGCAGCGCGGTGACCAGGGCCTGGGTCTGGAGGCGAAGTTGCTCGGAGGTCTGCCGCGCGATGCTGACCTGCTCGGCGAGCGCGGCGTGTGACCGCGACCGGTCCGCGTCGGACTCCCGGAGCTGGGCCTCGACCCGGGCCAGGGTTTCCTTCAGCGGGCCGACCAGGTGCTCGACCGCGGCCCGGCGGACTTCCAGCTCGCCGGCCGCGTTCGCGTTGGCCGCCTGCAGCCGTCCCTCCGCCACCTCCAGGAAACGCGAGGTGCTGGCGTCGAGGGCCTGGGCGGACAGGGCCTGGAACCGTTCCGCGAGTTGTCCTTCGACGAGCGCGGCCCGATCGCGGGCGGCCCGCTCGATCATCTCGGCCCGGTCCTGCGCGGCCCGGGCTCTCTCGTCCGCGGCGCGGGCATGACCGTTCAGGTCCGCGGCGGCGGCGGCCAGCCGCGCGCGCGTGAACAGGTAACCGATCGCTGCCCCGATGACGATCCCGAGCAGCAATCCGGCCAGCAGCAAGATCGCACCCATATGCAGTGATGGTCTCACCGTCAGTGCCGAACCTCGCGGCGACACGCCCGCAGGCGCCGAAACCCAACCGCCATCATGCCGAACGGCCCGTGGTGGCACCCATGGCCACCTGCGTGGACAATGGGGTGATGGCCCAGGAGTCTGCGTCTGTCCCGGCCCCGGGTGCTGCCGCGGGGCGTAGTTCGGTGGCGGCCCTGCTGGCCGGTTACGTGCACGCGGCCGGCGTGCGGCATATCTTCGGCTACCCCGGCGAATCGGTCATCGACTTCCTGGAGGCCTCCCGGCACCAGGGCATCGAGCTGGTGTCCGCGGTGCGCGAAGGGACGGCCGCCTTCATGGCGCAGGCGGCGGCGATGGCCACCGGCCGTCCCGGGGTGTGCCTGTCCACGCTCGGCCCAGGATCGACCGCGGTGCTGAACGGCGTGGCCTCGGCCACCCTGGACCGGGTGCCGGTGCTGGCGGTCTCCGGCCAGATCGAAAGTTCCCGTGAGCAGTTCTTCACCCACCAGGTGATCGATCACGGCCGGCTGTTCGCGCCCGCCGCGAAGCTCGCCCTGCGGCTGGAGCCGGCCTCGGCCGACACGGTCATCCGCAAGGCGCTGCGCACCGCTGTCGCCGAACGTCCCGGGGCTGTCCACCTGACCGTGACCGCCGACACCTGGCTCGCTCCCGCCGGCGCTGATCCCGCGGTCGTCATCCCCCCGCTGGCCGCGGCGGCGGGCTCGGTTGACGTGTACGGCGAGGGTGACCCGCTGCGGGTGCTGCGGGCCGCCCGGCGCCCGGTGATCCTGGCGGGCATCGCCGCGCTGCGCTGCGCGGCGGGCCCGCAGTTGCTGGCGCTGGCTGAGCGGGCCGGGATCCCGGTGGTGGTCTCGCCGATGGCTAAGGGCACTTTTCCTGAGGACCACCCGTATTTCGCGGGCGTTCTCGATATGGCCGGTTACCGTGTCGTCTGGGAGCTGCTGGCCAGCGCCGACCTGATCCTGGCCGCGGGCTTCGACCCGGTGGAGCTGATCAGCCCGTGGTCCGTCAGCACGCCGGTCATGCACCTGGACACCACGCCGAACACCGATCAGGTCTACGCCAGCGCCCATGAGCTGGTCGGCCACGTCGGGGCGATCCTGGACTGGCTCACGGCGCAGTGGTTTACGGCACCGGGGCTCACCGCCCAGGGGTCCGGTGCGCCCCGGTGGACAGAGGGGGAGGTGGCCGCGCACCGCGCCCGGTTGCGCTCGGCGTGGCTGGCCGGACGAGCCGAGGGCAAGCTCAACCCCGCGGACGTGGTCATGATCGCTCGCGCGGCGGCCCCGCCGGACACCATCGTGACGAC
>JALYVS010000393.1 GCA_030853115.1 Actinomycetota bacterium | reverse complement strand
CGGAAGGCCACTGAGCATCTCCACAGCGAAATCCGCCAGCTGAGGCCGGACCGCCGTGATCTCCTGAGGGGTCATGCCAGGATCACACTACAAAACCCCGCAGCCGCCCAGACCTAACAAAGCACTATTAGTCACTTGCGGTGCGAAGGCTGCACCGGGGTAGCAGGTCACACCCCGGTCAGGTCGGCCGCGGGGCGGCGGGCGGTGGGGTGAGCCGTCCGGGCCACGCCAAACTCCAGCAGCATCTGCGGCACCCCGGGTAGCGCCAGGCGGCTGCCGATCAGGGCCCGGATCGTCCCCGCTTGCAGCGGCTGGGTCTGCAGCCGGGCGAAGACCCACTGGCTCGCGGCGTGCAGCAGCAGCCGGTTCAGGGCCTGGCCGGCCCGCAGCCAGTCCTGCTCGCAGTCGTCCGCGGTGACCAGCACCCCGGTCGCCGCGGACGGCCCGCCCGCCGCTAGCATTCCCAGGCCCCGGCCGAGATCGAAGTCGCGCTGCGGCAGCCGACCGGGACTACGGCCCGGCTGAGCCCCGAACGCGTGGGCCGGTACGCCGTCCCTGGCCTGGCTGCCGGCCTCGCGGGTCCACCGCTGGATCTCGTGTATCTCCGCCTGGGACGCCGGGTCAAGGTCCTGACCTCGGCTTGACGTGGCCATGGTCGCCGCCCACGCGCGGCCGGGGTGATCCAGATCGACAACGGCCAGGGTCGCCCCCTCGGACGTGGCATCGTGCTGCAGGCCGGCCAGCAGCCCCGCGGGCAGCGGAGCCGGCTCGAACGGCCCGCGGTGGGTATGCCGGTGCGGCACCGCCTCGAGCATCCTCCGCTCATCGGACGTGATAGGAGCCGGGCCGCCCAGCCGCACCCGGGCCAGCAGCCGGAACCGGGCTGGTTCGGTGGGCCGGCGGCGTGGTTCGGGGAACAGCTCTACCTCGGGCGTTCGGCCCAGCGAGCGCACCGCGAGGCGTAGCCCGTAAAGCGCCGCACCGCAACTGATCAGCAGCTCCCGGGCGATGGGATCGGTCCTGAGCTGACGGCTGTGGTCGGCGTACAGTTCGATCGCGTCCTCCAGCTCCCTGAACCGCCAGGGCTGGGTGTTGTGCAACGACGGGGCGCGGGCCGCGACCCGCACAAGATAGCCAGCCTGCCGGGACGACATCGGCCCCGCCTCCGGCCCCGGCCCCACCTCCGGCGTGGCGCTTTGACTGGTCTTGTCGATCATGTCTCTCACTTCCCGAGTCAGGAAGGTCTCGGCCGGTTTCCTCGTCAGGAGCCACCTTAGGCAGCGTTCCGGTGAGCGCCAGCGGCCAAAGTGCCCGCCCGGTATGGGCCGTAAGTCCCTAGTACCGAGGACCAAGGGTACCTGTTTGATAACGGATTGTGATCTAACGTCGCCCATCTAAGCGACAAGGAGGCCGTCATGGCCACATCGCCCGCCGAGGCAGAAAAGCGTCTGGAACTTCTGCTTCCGGTCCGGGACTTCGCCCCGCCGGCCGAGTTCGCCGCGCAGGCCGAGGTCGCCGACGCCGCCGTGTACGAGCAGGCCGCGGCCGACCCGCCAGCCTGGTGGGCCGGCCAGGCCCGGCAGCGGCTGGACTGGGATACCCCGTTCGCTGAGGTGCTCGACGACAGCAACCCGCCGTTCTACCGGTGGTTCGCCGACGGCACGCTCAACGTGTCGTACAACTGCCTCGACCGGCACGTTCAGGCCGGCCATGGCGACCGGGTGGCCTTTCACTGGCACGGCGAGGAGGGTGAGCAGCGCGACCTGACCTATGCGGAGTTGCTCACCGATGTCCAGCGACTCGCGAACGGGCTGAAGGCCCGCGGCGTTGAGAAGGGGGACGTGGTCGGGATCTACCTCCCGATGATCCCCGAGGTCGTGGTGGCCATGCTGGCCTGCGCCAGGATCGGCGCCCCGCACAACGTCGTCTTCGGCGGCTTTTCTCCGTCCGCGGTGCGGGAGCGGCTCGAGGTGTCGTCCGCGAAGGCACTGATCACCGCCGACGGGGCCCGCCGCAAGGGCAAGACCGCCCCGGTCAAGACGGCCGTCGACGATGCCGTCAACGACCTGGCCACCTTGGCGACCATCGTCGTCGTCCGGTCTACCGGCACGCCGTGCCCCATGCGGGCCGGCCGTGACGTGTGGTACCACGACCTGCTGTCCGATGCTGACCCCCGTTGCCCGGCGGAGCCGATGGAGGCCGAGCACCCGCTGTTCCTGCTGTACTCATCCGGTTCCACCGCCAAGCCGAAGGGCATCATGCACACCACCGGCGGGTACCTGACCGGTGTCGCCACCACCACCGCCATGGTGTTCGACCTTGACCCGGGGCGTGACGTCTTCTGGTGCACCGCTGACGTCGGCTGGATCACCGGCCACTCCTATGTCGTGTACGGCCCGATGGCCAACGGCTGCACGTCGGTGATGTTCGAAGGCGCACCCGACTACCCGGACAAGGACATCTGGTGGGACATCGTCGAGCGGTACCGCGTCTCCATCTTCTACACCGCCCCGACCGCGATCCGCGCCTGCATGAAGTGGGGTGCCCAGTACCCCGCCCAGCATGACCTGTCCTGCTTGCGGCTGCTCGGATCCGTCGGCGAGCCGATCAACCCCAAGGCCTGGCTGTGGTATCACACGGTCGTCGGGGCCGAGCGCTGTCCGATTGTCGACACCTGGTGGCAGACCGAGACCGGCGCGATCATGATCTCGCCGCTGCCTGGCCTGACCACGACCAAGCCGGGCTCTGTCACCCGCGCGCTGCCTGGCGTGTCGGCCGCCCTGTTCGACGACGCGGGGGAGGATGTCGAACAGGGCAGCGGCGTTCTGGTGCTGACCCAACCCTGGCCCAGCATGCTCCGCACCCTTTACGACGATCCTGACCGGTTCGTATCGACCTACTTCGACCGGTTCGGCCCCGGGGTCTACTTCGTGGGCGACGGCGCCCGGCGGGACGAGGACGGTTACTTCTGGATCACCGGGCGGATCGACGACGTCATCAACGTCTCCGGCCACCGGCTGTCCACCGCCGAGATCGAGTCGGCGCTCGTCGCGCACCCGGCGGTGGCCGAAGCCGCGGTCATCGCGGTCAGTGATGATCTCACCGGCCAGTCGGTCGTGGCCTACGTCACGCTGCGGGTCGGCGCGTCCGCCGAGCCAGCGCTCAAGGAAGCGCTGCGTCAGCACGTAGCCGAGAGGATCGGGAAACTCGCCCGGCCGAAGCGGATCATCTGGGCGCATGACGTGCCCAAGACCCGGTCCGGCAAGATCATGCGCAGGCTGCTGCGCGATATCGCCGAGGGCCGCAATCCCGGCGACGCCACCACCCTTCGCGACGCGTCCGTGCTGGCCGAGCTACAGCAGGCCACCGCGCAGGACGACCAGGGATTTACCGGCACGCCAGAGACAGGAAGCACGCGATGACAACTGCAACGCCCCGGCCAGACGGGCACGAGCAACCACGATCGACACGACCGGGCCAGGTCCAGGGCCGGGTGGCGCTGGTCACCGGCGGCACCCGCGGCATCGGCGCCGCCATCTGCCGTGAGCTGGCCAGCCAGGGAGCGCACATCGCGGCCGGCTTCTGGCACGATCAGGAGGCCGCAGCCAAGTTCCTGGCCAGCACCGCCGCTGAGTATCCGGGCCAGCGGATCACCGTGCACGAGGGCAACATCGGCCAGCCTGATGACTGCCGCCGGGTCCTGCGCGAGGCGACCGACCAGCACGGCCGGGTCGACATCCTGGTGAACAACGCCGGTATCACCATCGACCGGACCGTGGCCAAAATGACCGACGAGGACTGGCAGAAGGTCATCGCGGTCAACCTGTCCGGCGCCTTCTTCATGGCCCAGGCCGCGGTCGAGCACATGATCGAGCACGGCACCGGCCGGATCATCAACATGTCCTCGGCCATCGGCGAGACCGGCAACATCGGCCAGGTCAACTACGCCGCGTCCAAGTCCGGCCTGTTCGGCCTGACCAAGTCGCTGGCCCGGGAGACCCTCTTCCAGCTCAACCGGGCGCAGCGTCCGGTCGGGGACGGGATCGGGCTGACCGTCAACGCGGTCACCCCGGGTTACGTCGCCACCGACATGATGGCCACCATCCCGGACAAGGTGCTGGACCGGATCCGGGTCCAGATCCCGGTCGGCCGTCTCGGCTCGCCCGAGGAGATCGCCCGGGTGGTCAGCTTCCTGGCCGCCGACGCGTCGTCCTATATCACCGGACAGATCTGGGCCGTCAACGGCGGACTGGACATGTGAGGAGAAATCATGGAACAACCTAGGAATGTCTTGGTGCTGTCAGCCGTCCGGACCGCGATCGGCAAATACGGGGGCGGCCTGGCCGCCGTCCCGCCCTGCGATCTCGCCGCGACCGTGGTGCGCGAGGCGGTCAGCCGGGCCGGCGTGGCGCCGGCCGACGTCGGTCACGCGGTCTTCGGCCACGTAATCCACACCGAGGCCCGCGACATGTACCTCGGCCGGATCGCGGCGGTCAACGGCGGCCTTCCGGTCGAGACCCCGGCCTTCACCGTAAACCGGCTGTGCGGCAGCGGGCTGCAGGCGATCGTGTCCGCGGCCCAGGCGATCAAGCTCGGCGACTGCGACGTCGCGGTGGCCGGCGGCGCCGAGTCCATGAGCCGCGCGCAGTACTGGCTGCCCGGCCTGCGATGGGGTCAGCGGATGGGCGACGGCACTGTCGTCGACGCCATGGTCGGCGCGCTGACCGACCCGTTCGACGGCTGCCACATGGCTATTACCGCGGAGAACGTGGCCGCCGACTACCACGTCTCTCGGGACGAACAGGATGCGCTGGCCGCGGAGAGCCACCGGCGCGCCGCTGCCGCGGCCGACGCGGGTTACTTCACCGAACAGATCGCGCCGGTCCAGGTCCCCGGCCGCAAGGGCACCACCACCGTCGACACCGACGAGCACATCCGGCCCGGCGTGACCGTGGCCGACCTGGCCAGGCTCAAGCCGGCCTTCGCCAAGGAAGGAACGGTCACCGCGGGCAACGCCTCCGGCGTCAACGACGCCGCGGCGGCCGTGATCCTGGCCGATGAGGATTATGCCGGACAGCACGCCTGCCACCCGATCGGCAGGCTCATCGCCTACAGCCACACCGGCGTCGAGCCCCGGGTCATGGGCATCGGACCGGTACCCGCGGTGCGCAAGGTTCTCGAGCGGGCCGACCTCAAGGTGGATGACATCGACGTGTTCGAGGTGAACGAGGCGTTCGCCGCTCAGGCGCTCGCCGTCGTCTCCGAACTCGGCCTTCCGCCGGACCGGACCAACCCGAACGGCAGCGGAATCTCCCTCGGTCACCCGCTCGGCGCCACCGGCGCCATCCTGGTGGTCAAGGCCCTCTACGAACTGCGCCGGACCGGCGGCAGGTACGCGCTGGTCACGATGTGCATCGGCGGCGGCCAGGGCATCGCCGCGGTCTTCGAACGGATCTAACCCCATTCCTCGCGACCTAGGAGGTCAGTAAAGATGAGCACAGAGGAGATTAACGCTGAGGAGACGGCGGGGCAGGCCGCGGAGTCTGCCGCGTCAGGGCTGGGTCCCGAGGCCGACCTGCTCGGCTCGGCGGATGCGGCGGGGCTGGGCGCGTCCACGCTGGCGGTAATGCGGCGCGCGGCCGCCAAACCGGACGCGATGGGGGCCGCGGCGCTGCGCTACTGGGCCAGCGTGGCGC
>JALYVS010000003.1 GCA_030853115.1 Actinomycetota bacterium | reverse complement strand
CGCCGGGACCAGGCGCCGTGACCAGCCAGGATGGTACGCCGGGCGAATCGGGGCCCGGCCGCGGACGCCCCCGCCGGGAGGACCCGCAGCCGTTGCTGAGCGCCATCGACGGCCTGCTCGAGGGGCGCGGCTGGCAGCAGCAGGCGGCCATGGGCTCGGTGTTCGGCCGCTGGGCCGACATCGTCGGCCAGGACCTGGCCGCGCATACCAGCCCGGACAGCTTCGCCGACGGCGAGCTCGCGGTGCGGGCCGACTCGACCGCCTGGGCGACTCAGGTGCGGCTGCTCGCGCCGATGCTGATCAAGCGGCTGAACGACGAGCTCGGCGACGGATCGGTGCGCCGGGTGAAAGTGCGCGGCCCGGCGCCCCCCCGGCAGCGCGGCGGCTGGCGGGTACCCGGCAGCAAAGGCCCAGGCGACACCTACGGCTAGCAGGACCCGGAGCCGGCCACCCCTGCCAACCCCGCGACACGTGCCGAACACGGCCCTGGCAATGGGTATCCCCAGCTAAAATGGACAAGCGCGGGCATGGCCAGTGGGTGCGGATCGGGCCGGCGCGCTTATAAGCCAGGATGGAGTCCGGTTTGTCCTACGATGCACGCTCAATCACGGTACTTGAGGGACTTGAAGCTGTCCGCAAGCGCCCAGGAATGTACATCGGCTCGACCGGCGAGCGCGGATTGCATCACCTCGTCTACGAAGTCGTGGACAACGCTGTGGACGAGGCGCTGGCCGGGTACTGCGACACCATCGACGTGACGATCCTCGCCGACGGCGGGGTGCGGGTGCAGGACAACGGCCGCGGCATTCCCGTGGACGAGCACCCGGTGGAGCACCGTCCGGCGATCGAAGTCGTCATGACCACCCTGCATGCGGGCGGCAAGTTCGACGGCAAGTCCTACGCCGTCTCCGGCGGCCTGCACGGCGTCGGCGTCTCCGTGGTGAACGCGCTGTCGGCCCGGCTTGACGTGGAAATCCGCCGGGACGGGTACGTGTGGACTCAGTCCTACCAACGCGGCGCGCTGGCCAGCCCGCTGGTCCGCGGCGCCGCCAGCGACGAGACCGGTACCATCATCACCTTCTGGCCCGACCCCCAGATCTTCGAGAGCACCGAGTGGGACTTCGAGACGCTGTCCCGGCGGATGCAGGAGATGGCCTTCCTCAACCGGAACCTGGCCATCGCCATCACCGATCTGCGCCCGGACGAGCCCCGGTCCGCGGCATACGTGTACGAGGGCGGAATCGCCGACTTCGTTCGGCACATCAATGCCTCGAAGGAGGCGGTGCACAACACCGTCATCGACTTCGGCGAGGACGGGGACGGGATCTCGGTTGAGATCGCGATGCAGTGGAGTGCCGCGTATACCCCGTCCGTGCACACCTTCGCGAACACGATCAACACCGCCGAGGGCGGGACCCACGAAGAGGGCTTCCGCGCCGCGCTGACCACGATCGTCAACCGGTACGCGCGCGACCAGAAGCTGCTGCGCGAGAAGGACGACAACCTGACCGGAGACGACATCCGCGAGGGCCTGACCGCCATCGTCTCGATCAAGCTCGCCGAGCCCCAGTTCGAAGGCCAGACCAAGACCAAGCTCGGTAACACCGAGGCGAAGTCGTTCGTGCAGAAGGCCTGCAACGATCACCTGCGGGACTGGTTCGACCGCAACCCGGGTGAGGCCAAGGAGATCATCAACAAGGCCAGCCTGGCGGCCCGGGCCCGGATCGCGGCGCGGCAGGCGCGCGACCTGACCCGCCGTAAGTCGCTGCTCGACTCGACGGCGCTGCCGGGCAAGCTGGCGGACTGCCAGTCCACCGATCCGGTGAAGTCTGAGATCTACGTGGTCGAGGGCGACTCGGCCGGCGGCTCGGCCAAGGGCGGCCGGGATCCCCAGTTCCAGGCCATCCTGCCGATCCGGGGCAAGATCATCAACGTCGAGAAGTCACGGATCGACCGGGTCCTGAAGAACAACGAGGTCCAGGCGATGATCACGGCGCTCGGCGCCGGCATCTACGACGAGTTCGACATCACCAAGCTCAGGTATCACAAGATCATCTTGATGGCGGATGCCGACGTGGACGGGCAGCACATCCGCACGCTGCTGCTCACCCTGCTGTTCCGCTTTATGAAGCCGCTGGTCGAAGCCGGGCACGTCTACCTGGCGCAGCCGCCGCTGTTCAAGATCAAGTGGGAGGGGCGCGGCAACGACCCGGACTACGTCTTCACGGAGTCCGAGCGGGACCGGGTGATCCAGGCCGGCATCGCCGGCGGGAAGAAGGACCCGCGGCCGCGGGACGGCGTGCAGCGATTCAAGGGCCTGGGCGAGATGAACCCGAACGAGCTGTGGGAGACCACGATGGACCCGGCGCACCGGGTCCTGCTCCAGGTGACCCTGGACGACGCGGCCCAGGCCGACGAGCTGTTCAGCGTGCTGATGGGCGAGGACGTCGAGGCCCGTCGCGCTTTCATCACCCGCAACGCCAAGGACGTCAGGTTCTTGGACATCTGATCAGGCCGGGCTTTTCCCGGGCCGGCTGTTCCGCACGCTTGAGTAGGGATTGCGAAAGTGACCGAAATTACCGATCTGCCGCAGGAAGGGCACGACCGTACCGAGCCGGTCGACATCCAGTACGAGATGCAGCGCAGCTACATCGACTACGCGATGTCGGTCATCATCGGACGGGCCCTGCCCGACGTGCGCGACGGGCTCAAGCCGGTCCACACGCGGATCCTGTACGCGATGTACGACGGCGGGTTCCGGCCCGACCGGGGCTACTTCAAGTGCTCCCGGGTCGTCGGCGAGGTGATGGGCAACTATCACCCGCACGGCGACGGCGCGATCTACGACGCGCTGGTCCGGATGGCACAGCCCTGGTCGATGCGGATGCCGCTGATCGACAGCCAGGGCAACTTCGGCTCGCCGGGCAACGACCCGCCCGCGGCCATGCGGTACACCGAGTGCCGTCTCCACCCGCTCGCCATGGAGATGCTGCGGGACATCAACGAGGACACCGTCGACTTCCGGGAGAATTACGACGGCCGCTCGTCCGAGCCCAGGGTGCTGCCGAGCCGGTTCCCGAACCTGCTCATCAACGGCTCCGAGGGCATCGCGGTCGGCATGGCCACCAAGATCCCGCCGCACAACCTGCGCGAGGTGGCGGCCGGGGTCGCCTGGTACCTGGACCACTTCGACGCCACGGACGACGAGCTGCTGGACGCCCTGATGGAGCGGATCAAGGGCCCGGACTTTCCCACCCGCGGCGTGATCGTGGGCCGCCGCGGCATCAGGGACGCCTACACCACCGGGCGCGGTTCGATCATCATGCGGGCCGTCGTCGAGGTCGAGGAGGACGCCCGGGGCCGCACCTGCCTGGTCGTCAAGCAACTGCCCTACCAGGTCAACCCGGACAACCTGGCGCAGAAGATCGCCGAGCTGGTCAGGGACGGCCGGGTCGGCGGCATCGCCACCATGCAGGACGAGAGCAGCGGCCGCACCGGGCAGCGGCTGGTGATCGTGCTGAAGCGGGACGCCATCGCCAAGGTGGTCCTGAACAACCTGTACAAGCACACCCAGCTGCAGGACACGTTCGGTGCCAACATGCTGGCGCTGGTCGACAGCGTGCCGCGCACCCTGCGGCTGGACCAGATGATCAGGTACTGGGTCACGCACCAGATCGAGGTCATCGTCCGGCGCACCAGGTACCGGCTGCGCAAGGCCCAGGAGCGGATGCACATTGTCTCCGCCCTGCTCAAGGCGATTGACCGGATCGACGAGGTCATCGCGCTGATCCGGGCGTCCGCGTCCGCGTCCGAGGCCCAGCAGGCCCTGATGGGGCTGCTGGAGATCGACGAGATCCAGGCCCGGGCGATCCTGGATATGCAGCTGCGCAAGCTGGCCGCCCTGGAGCGGCAGGAGCTCGTCAACGAGCACGACGAGCTCGCGGCCAAGATCGCCGACTACGAGGATATCCTGGGCTCCCCCGAGCGGCAGCGGCAGATCGTCGGGTCGGAGCTCGCCGAGATCGTCACCAAGTTCGGTGATGAGCGGCGCACCGAGATCATCGCCTACGACGGCGAGGTGGCCGACGAGGACCTGATCGCCGAAGAGGACGTCGCGGTCACGATCACCTACGGCGGGTACGCTAAGCGCACCAAGACTGACCTGTATCGCGCCCAGCGGCGGGGCGGCAAGGGCGTCCGCGGCGCGCAGCTGCGCACCGACGACATCGTGGATCACTTCTTCGTGACCACGACCCACCACTGGATCTTGTTCTTCACCAACAAGGGCCGGGTCTACCGGGCCAAGGGCTACGAGCTGCCCGATGCCGGCCGCGATGCCCGTGGCCAGCATGTCGCCAACCTGCTCGCGTTCCAGCCGGACGAGCGGATCGCCGAGGTGCTCGCGCTGCGGGACTACCAGGTGGCGCCTTACCTGGTGCTGGCCACTAAGTCCGGGCTGGTGAAGAAGTCCCGGCTGACCGACTTCGACTCACCGCGGTCCGGCGGCATCATCGCGATCAACCTGCGCGAGGACGACGAGGTGATCGGGGCCAGCCTGGTCTCGCCGGAAGACGACCTGCTGCTGGTCAGCAAGCGCGCGCAGGCCATCAGGTTCCACGCCAGCGACGAGTCGCTGCGGCCGATGGGCCGCGCCACCTCCGGCGTTATCGGGATGCGCTTCAACGACGGTGATGAGCTCCTCGGCATGTACGTGGCCAGGGAAGGCGAGGATGTCCTGGTTGCCACCGGCGGCGGATACGCCAAGCGCACCCCGGCCGACGCGTATCCGGTGCAGGGTCGCGGCGGTCGCGGCGTGGTCACCGCCAAGATCGTCGAGGCCCGCGGTGAGCTGGTGGGCGCGCTGATGGTGAACGCCGACGACGAGATCTTCGCCATCACCTCGGGCGGCGGGGTGATCAGGACCCGAGCCGGAGAGGTCAAGCAGTCAGGGCGGCAGACGATGGGCGTCCGGCTGATGAACCTGGCGGCCGGGGACAGCGTGGTCGGCCTGGCCCGGAACGCGGAGTCGCTCGCCGAAGACGATCCGGAAGCCTTGGACGAAGATGAGGACCAGGGAACCTCACCGGGTAACCTCGACCTGACGGAGCTGGCGGACAACGGGGTTCTCGCAGGCTCACCGGACGGGGCGCAAGAAGATGAGGAATAATCGGGCGATTGCGTGAGATCTGCCGGCACACCGGTCGAGCAGGTTAAGGCAACGATTTCAGGACCAGAAGCGTCTAATAAGTAGGGCGGAATCTCAGTGAAAACACCGCCTTCTTCGCATAAGTGGTCATATAGGCGTCTCGTCCGGAGATAACCTCGTGAGGGTCTGGATCGCAGGGAGGTCGGCTTGGACAGGCGCACTAACGGGCCCGAGGGGTCAGGCGGAGCTTCGCCTACCATCGTGACCTCGCGGGTCAGCGGTAACGACGACCTAGACGACGATAACGGACAGGAAACCCAAGCCACGGGCATCAGGGCAGCAGTAACGCATCGTGCGCCGCGCAGGCCGGCCGCCGAGGCTGACTCCGTCACGGCGGCCCCGGCTAACGGCAACGGCAGCGGAAATGGCAGTGGCACCGGGAATGGCAACGGCCCTGACCGTACGGGACGCGGCGCGGCCGCGACAAGCGACGCGCCGGCCGACGAAGCCGCGACTAGCGGAATGAAGGACACGTTGCTCTCACCAGGCTCGACGGACACCGACACCGACACGCACACGCCCGGAAAAGGCGGCAACGCCGTGTCTGACGGTGCTAAATCAGACAGTGCTACATCAGACGGTGCTGGACCTAACAGCGCTGCACCTAACGGTGCCGCATCTAACGGTGCTGCATCCAACGGTGCTGTGCCTGATTCCACCATTGTCGATGGCGTGCCCGCCTACCCTGCAGACAATCTTGGATCGTCGCGGAGCTGGAGCTTTCGGTCGAAGGATGATGCCCCGAGCGCGGCCGGCCGCAACATGGCCACCGACCCGCTCCCGGTCGCCGATCCGTCGCCCACCGCACCGTCCAGAGCGGTGCCGGCCAGCCCCGCACCGCTCAGCCCCGTAGCGTCTAGCGCCGCACCGTCTAGCGCTGCACCGTCTAGCGCTGCACCGTCTAGCGCTGCACCGTCTAGTCCCGAGACGACAACGGTCTCGCCCGCCGCGTTCGCCTGGGACATGCCTGATCCGCCGCCGAACTCGCCGTCGTCTCCGGCACGGACCTTCCTGCGGACGGGTACCAGCGAGAAGAACCCGGCCGCCGCCAGGTCCGCTAGGTCGCCGGGTGCCACCGTCGGCGCGCCCAGCGTCGCTCCTGCCGAGACGCCGACCGCGACGCCGGCCGCGACGCGGAGAACGCAGAAGAAGGCGTCGAAGCGTTCCGCGCGGCAGGCACATCTGACGGTGGCCCGGGTGGACCCCTGGTCAGTGATGAAGTTCAGCTTCGTCGTGTCGCTGGTCGCCTTTGTCATCTTGTTCGTGGCCGTGAGCGTGCTGTACGGGGTACTGTCCGGGCTCGGTGTGTTCGACTCGCTGCAGAAGGTCGTGTCGAGTGTCACCTCCAGCCAGACCTCGGCCGGCGTGAACGCCGCGAAATGGTGGTCGGCTTCCCGGGTGCTGAGTTACACGGCCCTGCTCGGCTCGCTCAACATCGTGCTTATCACCGCGATGTCCACCATCGGCGCGGTCGTCTACAACCTGACTTCGCGGCTGGTAGGCGGGGTGGAAGTGACCCTGCGCGAGACCGAGTAACGCGGCGGGTCATAAACTACGGCGCAACCCGCCGTGCCGGTGCGGTAGGATAATTGTCGCTCCTGTTTATGCAGGTCAGGCAGTTGGTATGGGGTTATAGCTCAGTCGGTTAGAGCGCGTCCCTGATAAGGACGAGGCCCGTGGTTCAAGTCCACGTAACCCCACAAGGTCACTCTCTTACCACTTTTAACTTGCCGCCGTCAGCTCACCCAGCCAGCGCGGCATGCCTGTCGGCGGCACAGGACGGCCCGGTGGCTTTGCTAAGCTGCCGTACACCTGCGGTCGGCGGAATACCCTTCCTGCCGGGCGTCTGCCGAAGCCGTCGAGTTGGAGGATCCCTCGCTGTGAAGAAGCTCATTATGCTCGCCGCACTCGGGCTTGGCGCATTCGCTGTCTGGCGTAAGGTCCAGTCCGACCGCGCTGAACTCGACTTGTGGACCGAGGCCACCGCAGCTGACGAGGACTGACCCGCGACCGGAGGCCGTGTCCCAGAATCCGCCGGGAGCCGGCCCGGCACTCGAGGCAAGCCGGTGAGCGACAAACCGGTTTTGTCCCTGGTGTGCTGTGACGTGATCGGAGCGGCAGTCGCCGACGTGAGCGTGCTCGAGCGGGCGTTCACGGAGGCGATCGCCACCCAGGGCGTAGTCACCGGCACGGCCGCCTACACCAGGTCGATGGTGCAGTTCGAGCGGACCCGCGGCTGGCCCTCGGCCGTCGTCATGCGGAGCGTGTTCCCCGAAGATGAGATCCGGGCCCAGGCCGCGAACCTGGCTTTCGAACGGTCCTTCCAGACGGCCGTGGACCGGTTCGGCACGCTGCCGCTGCCGGGTGCGAACGACGCCCTGGCCAGGCTCGCCGCCGCGGGCATCAAGGTGTGCCTGCTGACCTCGCTCTCCCGGCCGGCCCTCAGCCTGATCCTGGAGCGCCTGGGCTGGTGGCAGCGGGCGGACCTAGTCCTGTGCGCTGACGACGTAGCCCGGGGTTTCCCCTGGCCCGACCTGATCCTTACGGCCATCCTGAAACTCGGCGTCGATGACGTGCGGGACGTCGCCGTGCTCACCGCCAGCGACAGCGGGATCCTGGCCGCGAGACGAGCCGGAGCCCGGCTCGCGGTCGGCCTGCTCAGCGACGCCGAAGACGCGGCCCGGCTGAGCCGGGCGGGAGCGACTCACCTGCTCGCGGAGATCGGTGATCTGCCTGATCTGGTGGCATCCCGGCCCGGGATCACGACCCCGGGGCTCCCCCTGGCCGGTGACTAACACCGCGTAGCACATGGCAGACTTAAAGGATGCCGGAACTGCCGGAAGTGGAGTCGCTGGCCGCGTTCCTGCGTGACCACGCGGTCGGTCACGCTGTCGCGCGGGCCGACGCCGCCTCGTTCTCGGTGCTCAAGACGTTCGACCCGCCGCTGGACGGCCTCAGCGGCCAGGTGCTCAGCGACGTCGGGCGGCACGGCAAATTCCTGGATATCTCCACGGATCAGGGGCTGCACCTGATCATGCACCTAGCCCGGGCGGGCTGGCTGCGCTGGCGCGACGAGCAGCCCAAGGCCCCGCCCCGGCTGGGTAAGAGCCCGCTGGCGTTCCGCCTGACGCTAGTTAACGGTTCCGGCTTCGACCTCACCGAGGCGGGCACCCGCAAGCGTCTCGCGGTCTACCTGGTGCGCGACCCGGCCGAAGTACCCGGGGTGGCCACCCTCGGGCCGGACCCGATGGCGGCGGATTTCACCGTGGACACGCTGGCCAGCCTGCTCGCCGGGCGCCGGACGCAGGTCAAGGGCGTGCTGCGCGATCAACGGATCGTCGCCGGGATCGGCAACGCCTACTCCGACGAGGTGCTGCACGCGGCCAAGATGTCCCCGTTCAAGATCGCGGCCAGCATGACACCCGCGGAGGTGGCCACCCTGTACGACGCGATCAAGACGATGCTGGCCGAAGCGGTCGAACGTTCGGCGGGCCTGGCTGCGGCCGACCTGAAGGGCGAGAAGAAGAGCGGGCTGCGCGTACACGCCAAGGCCGGCCAGGCCTGCCCGGTCTGCGGCGACACCATCCGGGAGGTCTCGTTCGCCGACTCCGCCCTCCAGTATTGCGCGACCTGCCAGACCGGCGGCAAGCCCCTCGCTGATCGTCGCCTGTCCCGGCTGCTCAAATAGCCCCCTATTCCGAACGAGCCCTGCTGCTCGCGCCACCCGCCACCGGCCCGCAGCGGTGCCTGCCACCACCGCAAGCCGCCATCCCTCGCCGGAACGTGCCCTCTCATCTGCCCGGTGGTACTAGCGGCTCCGTCATCGCAGCGCCGCTCCGCAGCGGGTACCCTGGAGGGGCGTCTCGGGGCTATAGCTCAGCTGGAAGAGCACTTGCTTTGCAAGCAAGGGGTCAGGGGTTCGAGCCCCCTTAGCTCCACTAGGCAAACGTTCGGACAGCCAACCTGAAAGTGATGGTTGACCACCAAGGTTGACCACAGCAGCGCCATTACCCGGCCCGCCGAGCAGCTTGTTCAGCCTGGTGAGCGCATCGCGTTTGGCCGCCTCGTCCACGTGTGTGAAGATCTGCTGCGTGGTCGAGATGTGGGCGTGGCCGATGATCCATTGCTCTACAGCCCGTGAAGAATTTTGGCTATACTTATGGTCATGTCAGTGTCTGAACAGATGCCCCTAGCCGACGTCAAGAACCACCTGTCTGAGGTCGTAGACCGCCTGCAGCGAGAGCACGGCCGCGTCATCATCACCCGGTACGGCCGTCCTGCCGCCGTCATCATGAGCGTGGAAGACCTCGAGTCACTTGAGGAAACGCTCGACATCATGGACAGCGCCGCACTGCTCAGTGATATCCGGGAAAGCCTCACCGAGCTGAGCACTGCCGATGCACCCGTCCTGAGCAGGCAGGACGCCCTGCGCCTAATCCCGGGTCAGTGAACGGGGGCGATTTCGCGATCGCGTGGACTACCGCGGCGCGCCGGGCACTGACCAGGTTTCCGGAGAAAGTGGCAACTGCGGTCGTGGAGTTCCTGTACGGCTCACTGGCCGCTAGCCCTCATCGCGTCGGCAAGCCGCTCAAGCTCGGCTTGGAGGGACTTCATAGCGCCCGCCGCGGCGATTACCGGATCATCTACCGCATCGACGACCAGCAGGGTCTGGTCACCGTCATTGCCATCGAGCACCGCTCTGACGCCTACCGGCCGCGACAGGCATGAGGGAGCGTTGTGGGGGCATGACTGCGTTGCATATATATTCAGGCCGCGCGGTTGCGTGGTGATCCGGTTAGGTCTGCGCTGAAGCGGGCGGTGGGGTCCAGGGAGTCTGCGGGGGACGCTGAGATGCACGGGCTTCAGGGGTTAATCTTCTGCTTGCGGCGGTAGTAGATGTCCGCCCTGGTTCACCGTGGCGGGCAGGTCGCTCAGGTAGCCGGGCAGTTCAATGCCGGATGGCAGCCCGCTGGCCGGGATGGGCGGGCCGAACACGAACTGTACCGGGACTTGGCCGGCCCATACCGGCAGCTGACGGTCGGTGCCGGGGTCGAGGGTCGGGCCGCTGCGCGATTTGACCGATGCTGTCTCGATGGGCACCGCCCACAGGGCGGTCTCGCGGAGTTCAGCGTGGGTGGGCTTGCGGACCTGCGCCCAGCGGCCCGGGGTGAGATGATCGGTGATCGCCTGAAGGCCGGCGAGCAGCTTGCCTGGTTCGGTGATCCGGGCCGCGTGACCATGGACGGTGACCGAACGGTAGTTCATTGAGTGGTTGCGGGCCGACCGGGCCAGCACGAGCCCGTCGAACAGGGTCGCGGTAACACATACAGGGCTTCCCCGGTCCGCGTCGCGGAACAGGCCCGCGGCCGCGGATCCGTGTATTACCAGCAGCCGGCCGAGGCGGCCGTATGCGATCGGCAGCACGACCGGGCGCCCATCGCGGATGGTGGCCAGGTGGCAATACGGCGCCGCGTCCAGCACGGCGTGCACGGCCGCGGTGTCATAGCGGGCCCGGCCGGGCTTGCGGTGCACCCGCGCTAGCCGGGCGGCCGGCCCGCGGCCCGGGCTGACCGGGGCGGGGGTATGGGTCATGGCATCAGGGTAGGCCGGCATTGGCATTAACATATGCTCCAGTTCCATGGCTTCTGAGTGGTCCAGCGGGCTGGACTTGCTGGTCGGCCTGGACCGGGCGGCCGGGTTGCGCGAGGGCATCGGGCGCACGCTGCGGGACGCGATGCGCGATGGGCGGCTGGCCGTGGGGATCGCGCTCCCGTCCTCCCGGTCGCTGGCCCGCGACCTCGGTGTCGCCCGCGGCACGGTCAGCGCCGCTTACCGCCAGCTAGCCGCCGAGGGTTACCTGGAGGTCCGGCAGGGAGCGCCAGTGCGGGTGCGCTGGGTCCCGCGGCGGCGGCCGCCACCTCCCGCGCCTGCAGCGCAGCCGGCGGTGGCACGCTGGGATTTCCGGCCCGGGCAGCCCGACAGCGCGAGTTTCCCACGTCAGGCCTGGGCGCGGGCCTGCCGGCAGGTGCTGGCCCAGGCGCCCGCTGAGGTCTTCGGCTATGGCGACCCGCGCGGTACCCCGGATCTGCGCCGGGCACTGGCGGAGTACCTGGGCCGGGCCCGCGGCGTGGACACCAGCCCGGAGCAGCTGCTGATCTGCGGCGGCTTCACCCAGGCGCTGGCGCTCATCTGCCCGATCCTGCGGGCCGCGGACATGACCTTGGCCGTCGAAGACCCTGGTCCTCATCGCTACCGACGGCTGGCCGAAGCGGCCGGCCTAGCCGTGCTGCCGGTGCCTTGCGATCAGGACGGCCTGGACACCGGGCACCTCGACCGCTCCGGCGCCCGCGCCGTCCTGGTCACCCCGGCGCACCAGTACCCCCTCGGGATCACCATGTCTGCGGCCCGCCGCACAGCCCTGGTGGAATGGGCCCGCCGCCGCCAGGCCCTGATCATCGAAGACGATTATGACGGCGAATTCCGCTACGACCGGCAGCCGGCCGGGGCGCTGCAGCACCTCGACCCCGGTCACGTGATCTACGTCGGCACCACCAGTAAGACCCTCGCCCCCGCCCTGCGGCTGGGCTGGCTCAGGCCGCCGGTCAGCATCGCCGCCGCCATTACCGCCGCGAAGGAATACGCCGACCGCGGCACCAGCGTCCTGGACCAGCTCACGCTCGCTCATCTGATCGATAGCGGCGAGTACGACCGCCATGTCCGCCGCATGCGCGGCATCTACCGCAACCGCCGCGACGACCTGGCCCGGGCCCTGACCCGCAACCACCCCGGCCTGCACCTGGCCGGCATTTCGGCCGGGCTGCACGCCCTGGCCCGCCTTCCCGATCAGGGGCCGACCGAACGGCAAATCCGTTCCCGCGCGGCCCGGCGCTCCGTCGCGCTGCGCACCCTCGGGCACTACTGGTACAACCCGCCCGAGCCCGCACCCCAAGCCGTCATCATCGGCTACGCCACCCCGGCCGGCCACGCCTACCATCCCGCGCTCAGCGCACTGACACAGCTACTCACTGACCCGCGCTAACCGACCGTCCCACCCAACAAGCATCCGAGTGGCCAACGCCCGCTATTCGGACGTCGGCCAGTTGTCCCGACAAGCGCATAGCCGTATCTGCTCCTGTTTGGATGCCGGGCGGCGGTCACGTCGGCGGCCCGGCCGCCATCCAGAGATAAATACAGATGCCGCCCGCTAGATCCGTTCGCTGGCTGCCGTTTCTGCCAGGTAGCGCCCCGGTGGCTGTCACGGCCGGTCGACTTCGAGGCGCTGACTGGCGGCCGCGGCGATGGCGTGAAGGTCTGTCTCGGCCGAGCTGACTACGAGGTCGTGGCGGCGGAGGGCTCCTTCGACGACGCATGCGTCCACGATATCGCTGGTGGCGGCAGTCGCAGCGAGCGAGCCGACTGCGCGGGCCTGGCCGTCATCGAGAGCTTCTACATGGCATCCCGCGAGCAGTCGGGCCAGCAGGGCTTGGCGGCCTTCGCCGCGCCATGACTGGGCGACGACTGGCGCGGGGACAGTAGGCACTTCGCGCAATGCCAGGAGGGCGCGGTGGCGGGCCCAGACGCGGCGTTCTCCTCGATCGGCGGCGATGAGCGCACCGGTGTCGTAAGTGACACCCATCATGCGGTCCGGCGCTGGGTGCTGAGGCCAGTCCGGGCGGCCCGATGGATTGCGGCGGCTGCCCATTGCTCAGCCTCGGAGAGCTCGGCGGGGGTGAATGGCCTGTGGTCTGCCTCGAACTGGCTGACGGCAGCCAAGCCAGCCCGGATGGTGAATTCCTTGCGAGCTGTGTCGGCCAGCCAGGCGCTGTAGCTCACCCCCGCTTGCTCGGCCGCGACCGCTATCTCGGCGTCGAGCTCAGGGGGCATCGAGATCGACCGCTTCTTCCGGACAGCCATAACATTTACGGTAGCACAGCGGTAGGACAGATGTTGCTAGGCTAATGCGGGCGGCGACCGCTGCGGTCAAGGATGGAGTAGCTCCATACGGTTGCCGGTCGCCATACAGGTGCTCCTGCATGTTCAGGGTGAGGCGGCTGGCATCGGTGTGCCAGTCGAAGCGCGTCACAGAGAACGACCCGCCGTCCCTGGTCCAGAAGGTCCAGCCGGTCCCGTCGCTGCGGAACGCAATGTCGGCGGCCTCCATGATCCCCATGTACACGTGCTTATCTGACCAGTAGCCAATCAGTCGTTCATCGAGCATGGCCCCCTATTCAATCGCCGGGAGCGCACGCGGCGAACTTCCGTCAGCTCGGCGGGTCAGTCGGCGAGTCGGTGCCCGCTGGCTTCGATACCGCCGAAGGTAGCTTCCTGCCCGTCGGACGGACAGCGTCATCGTCTTGGTGAGCCAGCCCAGCTCCCTGCGCCAGCCGACGCAGCAGCCGCCCTGCCGAACCGGCTGGAGGCGCAGGCCGTGTCGCAGGTGGTGGTTTCATACCCAAGGGACGCCAGGTGCCATCATCCCGGTAGACCAGTCCGAGGTTTTGCGCCAGACGACGCAACATATCCACACGGCTGAGCGTACTGCCAACTGTTTCTTGACACTCAAAGCGCGGCCAACCGGACGAGCTGGCCCATCTAGGATTGCCTAAAACCGGGGATATCACGAAGCGCCTCGTGGCGCATCACGGCTTGCGCGCCACCCCGCCGTAAACGCTCACCTCGGCAGGCGACGGGCGGGGCTGGCTGCCCGCCGGCCGCCATTCCGACACCAGCACCACGCCGGGCGGAACGAGGTCCAGGCCGTTGAAGGCAATCTCCGCGAATACGCCGGAATCGCGTTTTTGCATGGTCATCCCGGCATCTCGCATTACGGCCTGTCCGGCCGCCGTCCGCTCCCTGTCGTGCTCCGTGGTCAGGTGCGAGGCGACGAGGTAACTGCCCGACGGCAGGGCGCCGAGCAACGTCGCGACGATCTCCGTCGGCTTGTCGGCATCGGCGAGCAGGTGCAGGATTCCGAGGAGCAGCAGGCCGACCGGCTGGCTGAAGTCCAGCAGCTCGCGGGCGGCCGGTGCGGCCAGGATCGCATCCGGGTCGCGGATGTCGGCCTGGATGTAGGCGGTGCGGCCCTCAGGGGTGGAGGTGAGCAGGGTGCGCGCGTGGACTAGGACCAGCGGGTCGTTGTCGACGTAGACGATCCGGGACGCGGGCTCGGCCGCCTGCGCGACCTCGTGCACGTTGTTCGCCGTCGGCAGGCCCGCGCCGATGTCGAGGAACTGCCGCAGGCCGGCGTCGCCGGCCAGGAACCTGACTGCCCGGCCGAGGAACGCCCGGTTCTCGCGCGGGGCGATGCGCGCGTTGGGCGACTTCAGCAGCACCTGCGCGGCCGTCTCCCGGTCGGCGGCGAAATTGCTCTTACCGCCGATGAGATAGTCATAGACCCGAGCGGGATGCGGCCTGCTGGTATCGATCTCCGGGGGTAGGTCGGGCATTCTCGCGCCTCTCGGATCTTCAGTTCTCAGGCTGGATGGTACAACCCCGGCCCGGAGCCGCGGGCCGCGGCGCGTTGCTCCTGACCGCTGTCTTGCAGGCCGGCCGGGGAGCCCTCGGGCAACGAGGACAGCTCCGGCACCCTGGTCGGCCTGGCCGGCGCTGACCATGTTGCGCGGATGCCTGGAGGAAACTGGTCCCGGGCCGCTCCAGCGCGCCAGCTACCGGCGGGCATGCACCCACGGCAAGACCGCGATCAGGCGGTGGGTGACAATGACAAGATGCCCGAGCCGACTGCGCCGCAGCGCGAACCACAGACCAATCAGGCCGAACGGCGCCGCTGGAACGATCCCGTCTGGGTGGCACGCTGGCTGAACCGGCAAGCGCTCACCGCCGAGGTCTCTGGTTATCTGCTGGACACGCTGGCCCCGGCGGACGGAGAGCGGATCCTGGAGATAGGCTCCGGCACCGGGCGAGCCACGCTGGCGCTAGCCGCCGCGGTTCCTCGTGGCGCGGTGACCGGCGCGGACATCTCCGGCCCCCTGTCCGCGCTGGCCCGGCAGCGGGCTGTGGATCACGGGGTGGCGAACGTCTCGTTCGTGGTCGCCGACATGCAGCACGACACTATTGCGGGTGGTCCGTTCGACGCGGCCGCCAGCCAGTTCGGGGTGATGTTCTTCGACGAGCCGACCGCGGCGTTTGCTAACATCCGCCGTCACCTGCTCCCGGGCGGCCGCCTGGCCTTCGTCTGCTGGCGGGAGGCGTGGCGGAATCCGTGGATGATCGCGGAGGTCCTGGCATCGTTCTTGCCGCCGCCTGCTGAGCTGCCGCCCGGCAGGCGGCGTCCCGGGCCGTTCAGCCTGGCGGACCGCGAGGAGACGCGGGAACTGCTCGAGGCGTCCGGGTGGGAGGACGTCGCCAGCCGGGATCATGACCTGACGGTGCGGGTCCCGCTCGGGACGCTGTTCGAGGACGACGCGCTCAGCCTGTACGGCGTCGCCGAGCCGGACCATGACCTGGCCCGGGAAGCCGTAGCCGCCCGGCTGGCGCCGCTAGAACGTAGCGACGGCGGGTACGATGCGCCGCTCGCCTTCAGGATCGTGACGGCCCGGGCTCCTCGAGCCTGAGATGGGAACCTGCCCGGCAGGCAAGAGCGGGCCGCCAGCACGTCACCGCCTGCGTCAAGACGCGGTCAGGCGGGCTGCCACAGCTCGACCCGGTTACCCTCGGGATCGGTGACCCAGCCGAACCGGCCGACACCCTCCATGTCCTGCGGCTCCTCAGCCACGTCCACGCCTTTAGCCCGCAACTGCGCGAGCATCGCATCCAGGTCACGGACCCGGAAGTTGAGCATGACCTGCTGGGCGCGGGACCCGAAGTAGCCGGTCTCCGACTCGAACGTGGCGAACACCGTCGGCCCGGCTTCGGGACGCCACAGGCCGTTCTCATCGGCGCCCAGTCCCAGGCAGTCGCGATACCACGCACCCAGGGCCGCCGGATCGGCGGCTCGCATGAAGTACCCGCCGATTCCAAGTACACGTTCCATACCGCCATCTTGCCAGGGATCCGATCAGCGGGCTGCCCCACGCCCAAGCCCGGCGGCCGCTCGTTCCGGACACGCCGCCGCCTTGCCGGCCGCGCGGGCTGGTCGCTGATGACCTGTCCCTGATGGCGCACCCCAGCCCAGCCAGCCTTTCCTGCGGTGGCGCTCGCCGGGCATCAGGCTGACACCCCGCGCCTGCCCGACTGATTTCCCGAAACAACTGAGTTTTGAGGTCAGACACAGTTATGTTGGGCATATTAGTGCTGTCGTGGTTACGCAAAGTAAGATACTGCCTGCTTCCTCTGTCTTGGAAGGACCGTCCATGCTTGGTGGCCGTCACCTGCCCGGAACACAGGAGGCCAGTGGTAACGGGGACCCTGAGTCCCACAGTGGACTTTTAACTTGGTGGCAGCGCCGGTCGTGGCGGGTGGACCTAGCGGTGCTGTCGAGGGTCCGTGACGGCATCAAAAGGCTCGACACGGAACTCGACTTCGACGGCGCTACGCGGCTCCCGCCCGCCGACCTGGCGGGCACCGCAGCTGAGGAGCCGAGCGCCTCGCCGCTGGACCCCGCGGTAAGTACCGCAGGCCCGGCTCCCGCCGATCCGCCTGCGCAGGACAAGCCCGCGGGGGTGCTGGCGGACGCTGCGATCATGTCGATCCGGGAAACGTTCGCCATCGTCGCCGCCGCGGGCGAAGAGCCAGCCAGTTATTTCTACGGCCGGCTGTTCGTAGCCCACCCGAACCTGCGCAGCATGTTCCCGCCGGCCATGGACGCGCAACGAGACCGGCTGCTGCGGGCGCTCGTCCGGATCGTAGAGGGCCTGACTAGTCCGGAAGATCTGGTCCGGTACCTGAGCCAGCTCGGCCAGGACCACCGCAAGTACTCGGTCAAGCCTGCGATGTACGACGCGGTCGGCGAGGCCCTGATCGCGACGCTGCGTGCTTTCGCTGGTTCGGCGTTCACCCAGGACGCGGAGCAAGCATGGGTGCAGGCCTATCAGGCCGCTTCGGGGTTGATGATCCGGGCAGCTGAGGACAACAGCGCCGTCGCTCCCGCGTACTGGACCGCTGAAGTAGTGGACAACAAGCAGCGCCAGCCCGGGATCGCCGTACTGACGGTCGCGCCCGACCAGCCTCTCCCCTATCTCGCCGGCCAGCACGTCACCGTGCAGACGCCACGCTGGCCGCGCGTCTGGCGGTCTTATTCCGTCGCGAGCCGACCCCGTGAGGACGGCCTGATGACCTTCCACGTCCGGGCTGTGCCCGGGGGATGGGTCAGCAACGCCCTCGTCCGCTACTCCGCACCGGGCCAGGAACTGATTCTCGGCCCGGCCCTGGGCACCATGACCCTAGGCCGCGCCGGACCGCGAGACCTGCTCTGCGTAGCGGGCGGCACCGGGCTGGCCCCGATCAAGGCCATCATTGAACAGGCGGTCCGGGAGTCCTCGGCCTGCCCCAGGCAGATCTTCCTGTTCTACGGGGCCCGGACTCGCGATGAGCTGTATGACCTGCAGGATCTTTACCGGCTGGTGGACGCCTACCCGCGGTTCCTGCTCACGCCGGTGACGTCAGACGACCCGGCGTTCGATGGCATGCAGGGAAACGTCGGCCGTGTTGCGGCACGCTTCCTGCCGCACCGCGAATGTGAGGCCTATGTGGCCGGCCCGGCCCTGATGGTCCGGGAGACCATTCGCATGCTGGCCAGAGCCGGTATCCCGCAAGAGCGCATCCACTACGACGACGCGCTGCTGGCCGAGACCAAACGCCTGGGCCCTCGCCCGGCCCAGGGCGAGACCCAGCAGGCCGGCGATACGGGGAACGCCGATGGCCGGGACGTGCCGGCCGCGATCCCACCGCGGGACGGGCACGCGCCCGACCAAACCAGCGCAGCGGCGGCCGGCGGATCACCTGAGCACGAGCAGGTTGCCGCGGGCGTGCTGGCCTCGCGACATCACACACCGCCACGCTGACCACAGCGGGGTGAAGTGGCTTCAGGTGGCCGGGGCGCCGACCTCCACAGCACCGCTGGCGCCGTTCATCAGGGCCATCGAGTCCTCGTGGTGGAAGAAGCCAGGCTTGAGGACCTGATCCGGGTAGGTCCGGTGGAACGCGGGCGTGGTGCTGGCGCTGATGGGCGGGTTGATCCACGACCAGTCCGCGCACCATGGGCGCCCGGAGGCCTCCTCGGCCTCGGCGAACCGCATGAACCGGCGAGCCTCGCTCTGGTGGTCGGTAACCATGACGCCAGCCGCCCGGAAGCTGTGCTGGACGGCGACGGCCAGCTCCAGCGCCGCCCGGTCCGGCCAGAAGGTGGCCACCGAGGACACGTTCAAGCCCATGCCCGCGGCTACCTTGGGAAGCATGTTGTACCGGTCCCGGTCACCCAGATTCCGCACCCCCACCTCGGTGCTGGCCTGGTACCAGCCGTTGAACGGCGCGCATGGGTAGCGGATGCCTCCGGCCTCCAGGTACATGTCGGTGATCACAGGAACCGCGTACCAGCGCAGCCCTAGTTCGGCGAACCAGCCGAACTGCGGGTGGGTGATAGGTACCTCCAGCACCGCGTCGCCCGGGACTATGAACACCCGCAGCTGTGCCTCTGAGTCCATCACCACCAGGGGCAGCACGTCGAACGCGGAGCCGTCACCTTTCCAGCCCAGGCCGGCCGCCAGCTCGGTGAGAGGGACGTTGACGGGGTCACCGGTAATCCCGCCCGCGGGATCGCGGTAGCCCGCGTACCGGATCGCCTGCGAGTTGAGGATTCTCGGTCCGCGCCGCTGCGGGGTGTCCGGGGCGAACACCGTGATCGTGGACCGGATCCGGCCACCGCCGGTCGCCTCGCGCAGGTGGGCGACGGTCTCGGCGGCCACCTGCTGCGGGTCCGACACTGCGCGGCGGTCCCGTACCCGCAGGGTGCGCCACTTGTCCCGGCCGGAGCACCGGGCCGCGTGCCGCCAGGCGGCCCGGGTCGCCCATTGAAGCTCAGGGAAGGTGTGCTCGTAGGTGCCGGTCCGGCTGACCGAGGTACGCACTTGGGCCAGGCGCTCCCGGAGGTCGCTGGCGCCGGGGTTCTCGGTATGGAACCCCTGGACGAACTCCTCAGCCTCCGCGATGTCTACCGCCGGGGGGATCGTCAGGGATACGCGCCGGGGACGGCGCCAGCTCAGCAGTAAGTGCTCGATGGGCTGAGCGATGCGAGCCGGCGAGCGGTCGTGATGCTGCTGGGCCCGCGCGCTGTTGTGTCCGTTCATGTCGCCTCCGTGAGGATTGTCTCCCGTGTGGGAGGGTTCCCGGTTTGATCCTGGAGGAACAGTTTTATTACCTATAGGCAGGTTTAGGCGCTTGTCCCTGACGTTGCGGCACAACTGGCTGCGACACCGTCAGCCACCAAGATTACCATTCCACCCCCCATCCGACTACTTACAGAAAACCTCAGAAGCAGAACGTGATGACACTAAGGTCCGGAATACAGCCATCCCAGCCGAACGACTCCGCTGCCTGGCGATACTGACGCGGCCGGAGTGCGGGAAGGCGCGGTTGCCCCGGCGGTACAGTGATCATGCGCCCACTACAAATGGGCATGCGCCCACTCAGCTCCTGGGCCGGGCCCGCCAGGATGGGGAGGCACGATGCCAACCGGGGTAGCCATCCGCGACGCGTGCGAGCCGCGGTTCGACAACGCCGAGCGCGTGCTGATCCGGGCCGGGGCGAGCACGCTGACCAGCCGGGCGGTGACCACGGAGGCACGCTGCGCCAAAGGTGTCCGCAGGCCGGAGTCGTCGGCAAGGTCGTGACCATGGTCATCGCCGGACACCTGCGAGAACCGCGGAATGGTCCAGTCGCCCGCGGCTGACCTAACGGCATGGAGCCCCGGCCGCCCGGCCCGGGCCGCTGCCCACGATAATGGTGCGGTTCGGGGCGAGCCGCGGGAGGGGATGGCCGGACCATGACCGACCGCCAGATATTCACGTCCCGGCTGCGGGGCCGGCCGATGCTGGATAGCGACGGTCTGGCCCTCGGCCGGATTCGCGACGTCGTGATCCTGCCCACCGCCGGGACCGAATCGCCCCGGGCGCTGGGGCTGGTGGTGACGTTGCAGCGGCGCCAGATTTTCGTCAACCTCGGCCGGATCGCGGAGATCTCCATCGACGGCGCGCACCTGCGCGGCAGCACCGTCGACCTGGACCGCTTCACCCGCAAGATCGGCGAGATCCTGGCGTCAGAGCTGTACGGCAAGCATACCGAGGCCGGAACCGTGGTCGACGTCGCCATCGTCCCACGCGATCAGCGGCGGGTCGGCTGGGAGGTCTCCGCGCTGGCGTTTACGCACGGCCGGAGCCTGCGGAACCGCGGCACGACGATCGTGCCGTGGAACGAGCACCCGGAGCTGTTCCACGCGGGCCCGCTGGCCGAGCAGCTGGCCGGCCTGCGTGACCTGCAGCCGGCCGACCTCGCTAGCGCCGTGGAGGATATGTCGCCTGCCCGGCGCAGCCAGCTCGCGGATGCCCTGGACGATGAGGAACTAGCCGACCTGCTGGAGGAGATGCCCGAACAGGACCAGATCCGGCTGCTGGCCAGCCTCGAGCTCGAGCGCAGCGCCGACGTGGTGGAGGAAATGCAGCCCGACGACGCCGCCGACCTGCTCGCGGAGATGCCGGCCGAGCAGCGCGAACGTCTGCTGACGGCGATGGAGGCCGTCCAGGCTGGTGACCTGCGGCGGCTCCTGCTCTACGACGCGAAGACGGCCGGCGGCCTGATGACTTCCCAGCCGCTCATCGTCACCCCGGACATGTCGGTCGCCGAGGTGCTCGCCCGGATCAGGGATCCGGACATGCCGGCCACCGCGGCCGTCCAGGTGTACGTGTGCGAGCCGCCCATGATGACGCCGACCGGCCGCTACCTCGGCAGCGTGGGGTTCCAGCGGCTGCTGCGCCGCCCGCCCGCCGCGGTCGTCGGCGAGTGCGTCGAGGCGAGCGTGTTCGTCCGGCCTGACCTGCCCGAGCGCGAGCTGGCGACCCGGCTCGCCGCCTACAACCTCATCAGCGTCGCGGTGTGCGACGAGGCCGGCCGCCTGCTGGGCGCGGTTACCGTCGACGACGTGCTGGACCATCTGCTGCCGGTGGGCTGGCGAAGGACGGAGGACTGAATGCCGCGGATTCCCTCCCGTCTCAGCGAGCGGGCCGATCTGTCCGTTCCGCGCGCATCCCCGCGGATGGTCGCCCGGTATGACGCCGACGCCTTCGGCCGGATATCGGAGGGTGTCGCCCGGTTCCTGGGTACCGGGCGGTTCCTGGTCGGCCAGAGCTTCCTGGTGATCGCCTGGATCGCGCTGAACACCCTGGGCTTGATCAAGCACTGGGACCCTTATCCGTTCATCCTGCTCAACCTGGCCTTCTCGACTCAGGCCGCCTACGCGGCGCCGCTGATCCTGCTCGCCCAGAACCGGCAGGACGACCGGGATCGGGCCAACATCGAACGCGACCGGGAGGTAGCCGCCCGGACCCAGGCCGACACCGAATTCCTTGCCCGCGAACTCGCCGCCGTCCGCCTCGCGCTGGCCGACGTGGTGACCGCACAGGACCTCGAGGATTCGCTGTCCCGGCTGGCCAAGCTCATCGTCGACCAGCCGCTTCCGGAGCGGCCCGATCCCCTCACCTCGCCTGGCGGCGAGTAACCGCCCGTTACACCTGTGTACAGCCACCTGCCCCCGCCATAGGATCTTCATTGTCCTATATATTGGGACACGGGTATTTGCTGACGCGGGGTGTGACATGGGGCTGGTAGCGGGACTACAGCCGGGGGATCCACGCGAGATCGGGCCTTACCGGATACTGGGGCGGCTGGGCACTGGCGGCATGGGCCAGGTCTTCCTGGGCATGTCGGCGGGCGGCCGGCCGATTGCGGTCAAAGTCATCCGCGCGGAACTCGCCGACGATCCCCAGTTCAGGGCACGGTTCCGGGGCGAGGTCGCCGCGGCCCGGAAGGTGAGCGGGCTGTTCACCGCGATCGTGGCTGATGCCGACCTGGACGGCCCGATGCCGTGGCTGGCTACCGCCTACGTCGCCGGGCCTTCCCTGACGGAGGCGGTTCAGGACCACGGACCGCTGCCCGCGCGTACGCTGCTGGCGCTGGCGGCGGGTCTGGCGGAGAGCCTGAGCGCTATCCATGCCGCCGGGGTCGTGCACCGGGACCTGAAGCCCTCCAACGTGCTGCTGGCCGAGGACGGGCCGCGGGTCATCGACTTCGGGATTTCGCAGGCCGCCGAGGCGAGCGCGCTGACCGGCGCCGACGTGGTGATCGGCTCCCCCGGGTTCATGTCGCCCGAGCAGGTCCTCGGCCAGGACATCGGAACGCCCAGCGACCTGTTCAGCCTCGGTGCCGTCCTCGCCTACGCCGGCACCGGCCAGGGGCCGTTCGGCTCCGGGTCGAACGCCGCGCTTGTTTACCGGCTGGTCAACTGCCCGGCCAACCTCAGCCTGCTGCCAGCGGAGATCCGGCCGCTGGTCGGGAGCTGTCTGGCCAAGCATCCGGGTGACCGGCCGACGGCCCTCGAGCTGCTCGCGGTGGTAGGTGCGATCCAGCCCGTACGGGGCTGGCTTTCTGAGTCGATCCTCTACGGGCCGGCGGCCGGGCAGCCAGCCGCTCACGTCCTCAGTCCGGCGGCCGACCTGGCCGTTGTCCCGTCCGCGGCCGACCTGGCCGTTGTCCCGTCCGCGGCCGACCTGGCCGTTGTCCCGTCCGCGGCCGACCTGGCCGTTGTCCCGTCCGCGGCGGAGAGCGCTGTCCCGTTCGCCGGACTTCTCGCCGAGCCTGTGCCGGGCATGGTGGCCAAACATGTCCGCCGCCGCCTGTCACGGCCGCTAACGTCAGCATGTATTACCGGCGGACTCGTCGCGGCTTCGGCCGCGGTCGTCTTCGCCCTGACCGGTGCGGTACCCCGGCCGCCGGCCCCGCCGGCCCCGTCGCAGGCCGGCGCGGCGCAGACTTCCCCCGCTCCGGCGTCACACGTGTCGGTGACCCCGAGCCCGTTGTCATCGGCACACCCGGGGGCGCCCGCCGCGAACGCGTACATGAGCCCGGCGCTGTCGGAGTTCCTGACCAGGTCCCCGGCTGCGACGGGCCTGCCGGTTAGGTCCCCCGCGCCGGCCAAGTCTCCCGGGGCCAGCGCCTCCCCGGCCGCCTCCGCGTCGGCGTCGGCGTCCGCGTCGAAGTCCTCCGCACCGAGCGCGTCACCGTCTCCGTCGCCGTCCGGCTCACCGAGCGCTTCACCCTCGCCTTCCCCGTCGCCGAGCGTGTCACCGTCTCCGTCGCCGACCGTCTCTGCGTCGCCGTCCGACTCGGGGACCGCGTCACCGCCCGCTTCCGGTTCGGCGACTTCTAGCCCGGCGTCGTCCTGATCAGCACCGGCGTCTGAGCGGCGGCCGCGGCTAACCCGGAAGGGTGGCGGCGAACCCGACAGGTCAGGACCAGCTGTGCTCCGCAGCCCGTATCCGGGCCGGGGCGTTCCGCGCGGACCAGCGTGCCGATCGCGATCGCCGGGACGCACCGTGACCGCGGCAGGTCGAGGGCCCGGCCGGGTCGTAATCGAGCCAACTCCGCCACGAACGGGCTCGGCGGCAGCACGGGCTCGAACTCGACGCCCGCGTACTCGCGATCCCGTCGCTGCCGGTCCACCTGGTTACCCTGGCGATCGCGCCCGATCGGCAACCCTTGCAAAATAGATATCACTATGATAATTATGTGTTATCAGGTCCAGAAAACCGAAGGAGGGACCGTGACCACGCAGGCGGCGGTCGAGATATCACATCTCAGCAAGGCTTACGGGCATGTCGTCGCAGTCGACGACGTATCACTGTCAATTACCGAGGGCGAGATCTTCGGCATCCTCGGGCCGAACGGCGCGGGTAAGACCACCATGGTCGAGTGCGTGCTGGGTCTGCGGACGCCAGATGCTGGTTCGATCAGCGTCACCGGCCTGGATCCCGGCCGGGACCGGGAGCAGCTGCATACGATCGTGGGCGCGCAACTCCAGGAGAGCGTGCTGCCGGCCAAGCTCAGGGTCGGGGAGATCCTGGCGGAGTACCGGTCCTTCTACCGGGACCCGGCCGACGTCGGCGAGCTGATCGACGGCCTCGGCCTGGCGGGCAAGGTCAAGGACTACTACCGGTCCCTGTCCGGCGGCCAGCGCCAGCGGCTGTCGATCGCGCTGGCCCTCATCGGCCGGCCCAAGGTCGCGGTGCTCGACGAGATGACGTCGGGCCTCGATCCGCAGGCGCGGCGGGACACCTGGGACCTCATCGAGAGCGTCCGGGACCGTGGCGTGACGATCCTGCTGGTGACGCACTTCATGGAGGAAGCCGAGCGGCTGTGCGACCGGGTGGCCCTGATCGATGCCGGGCGGGTCGTCGCGCTCGACAGCCCGGCCGGCCTGGCCGCCCGGGCCAGCGGCGGGAAGAGCCTGCGGTTCGTGCCGTCGGCCCCCTTCGACGACCGCCTCCTGACGGAGCTGCCCGAGGTGGGCACGGTCACCCGTAACGGCTCGCACGTCATGGTCACCGGGACCGGAGAGCTGGTCAACACGGTGATCCTCACCCTGGCGACGGCGGGCGTGACCGCCCGTGATGTGCAGCTCGATACCTCGTCCCTCGAGGACGCCTTCGTCAAGCTCACCGGACGGCACCTGCACGAGGAAGGAATCCCGGCATGAACACGCGCACGCTGCCGCGGCCCAAGGCCCAGGCCCGCAAGCCCCAGCTTCCGAGGACACCGTTCTCCGGCGCACCGCTCCTGAAGGCCCGGCTCACCAGGACGCTGCTGCCGGAAACGGCGCCGCGTGCCGCGTTCGGCCAGATCGTCCGCAACGAGGCCCGGCTCACCTGGCGGGCGCCGGCCGGCTTGATCTTCGGCGTGGGGCTCCCGATGCTGCTCCTGGTCATCTTCGATCTGATACCTAGCTTCCATCAGACCCAGGCTAGTCTCGGGGGGCTGACCCCGTTCGACGTGTACGTCCCGATCCTTATTTCCATGGTGATCGCGATCATCGCGCTCATCAGCCTGCCGGGCCCGCTGGTGGCCTATCGCGACCAGGGGATCTTGCGCCGGCTGTCAACCACGCCGGTGCCGCCGTCCTGGGTGCTGGCCGCTCAGCTCGTCATCCAGTTCTGCATCGCTGCCGTCTCGCTGCTCATTCTCATCGTCGTGAGCATCACCGCCTTCGGGCTCGCCGTCCCGAAAAACCCCGGCGCCCTGGTGCTGGCGGTCGTGCTGTCCATCGCGGCGCTGTTCGCCATCGGGCTGTGCATCGCGGCGGCGGCTCGGAGCGGGGTCGCCGCCCGCGCCATCGGTGCCGCGGCGTTCTACCCCATGCTGTTCTTCTCCGGCATGTGGTTTCCGCGAGAGCTCATGCCCGGCGTCCTGGTGGACGTCAGCAACTTCACCCCGCTCGGGGCGGCGGTGGAAGCGATCCAGGACTCGATGCAGGGCCAGTTCCCGCCCGCCGAGTCGCTGCTGGTGCTGGCCGGCTACGCGCTGGTCTTTGCCCTGATCGCAGGGCGCTGCTTCCGGTGGGAATGAGAAGATCAGATCCGCTAACGCAGGAGGAGGCATCATGAAAACCCAGGCGCCAGCGATCGAGGGCCAGTACCTGGCCGCCCCGCAGATGACCGAGTACGAGGCACGGTCCGTATCGGGCGTGCGGGTTCTGGTGGTGAGCGTCGCGGCTGTGCTCGTCGCCATCGCGGTGCTGATTGCCAGCGGCCCGGTCCAGGGGCCGGCCAAGGTAATCCTGATCGTGGTGGGCGTCCTGCTGCTCATCGCGGCGGAGCTCGGCTTTCATGGCCTGACGTCGGTCATCGCCGGCGAGGCCCGGGTGATCCAGCTGTTCGGCCGGTACCGCGGCACCATCCGCTCCGCCGGCCTGCAGTGGGTGAACCCGTTTACCCGCAAGCGCAAGGTATCGACCCGGATCAGGAACCTCGAAACGGCGCTGGCCAAGGTGAACGACCTCGACGGTAACCCGCTCGAGATCGCCGCGGTGGTGGTCTGGCTGGTCGAGGACACCGCCAAGGCCATCTACGCGGTTGACACCTTCGAGAAGTTCGTCGCTATCCAGGCCGAGACAGCCGTCCGGCACATTGCCTCCAGCTACGCCTACGAGACCCAGGACGACGACAGCTTGTCGCTGCGGGCTAACGCGGACGAGATTACGACCCGGCTGTCGGCGGAGATCGCGGCCCGGGTAGCGTCGGCCGGCGTGCACATCGTCGAGTCGCGGCTGACCCGGCTGTCTTACGCGGCGGAGATCGCCCAGGCGATGTTGCGGCGGCAGGCGGCCTCGGCCGTCGTCGGGGCCCGGCAGCGGATCGTCGAGGGTGCGGTCGGCATGGTCAAGCTGGCCCTGATCCAGCTCGAGGAGCAGGGGGTCGTCGAGCTCGACGAAGAGCGCAAGGCGGCGATGGTGTCCAACCTGCTCGTCGTGCTGTGCAGCGAGCAGGCCACCCAGCAGGTCGTCAACACCGGCTCGCTCTATCAGTGACGGCCGGCCTGGAGGCAGGCAATGACTGAGCGCAAGGGCGTCTTGCTCCGGCTCGATCCCGCGGTGCACGACGCCCTCGCCCGGTGGGCCGCCGACGAGCTGCGCAGCACGAACGCGCAGATCGAGTTCCTGCTCCGCCGGGCGCTGGCGGAGACCGGGCGGCTGCCCGGCAACGCGAGAAAGATGCGCGGGCGCGGGCGACCGTCGGCCAGCGAGACCCAAGTTGGCGATGAGGTAACTGACTGACAAGTCTTAGAGCGTTACCCAGTGGCAGCTTGATGCCAAGGGCCGACTCCGATTCCCCGGGTACCGCGTAGCCGCTCCGTAGGGAACCGCGTAGCCGCTCCCCTCGGCTAGCACTCTATGACGTTGACGGCGAGGCCGCCGCGGGAGGTCTCCTTGTACTTGTCCAGCATGTCGCGGCCAGTGCTGCGCATGGTGGCGATGGCCTTGTCGAGCGAGACGAAATGCCGGCCGTCCCCGCGCAGGGCTATCCGGGCCGCGTTGATCGCGGTCATGGAGGCGACCGCGTTCCGCTCGATGCACGGCACCTGGACCAGGCCGCCGATCGGGTCGCAGGTCAGTCCGAGGTTGTGCTCGATACCGATCTCCGCGGCGTTCTCCACCTGCTCGGGCGTCCCGCCGAGCAGCTCGGCTAGCGCCCCGGCCGCCATCGAGCAGGCGGACCCCACCTCTCCCTGGCAGCCGACCTCGGCCCCGGAGATGGAGGCGTTCTCCTTGAACAAGGCGCCGATCGCCCCCGCCGTCAGCAGGAATCGCACCACGCCTTCGTCGGACGCGCCCGGTATGAACCGGTCGTAATAGTGCAGCACGGCGGGGATGATCCCGGCGGCGCCGTTGGTGGGCGCGGTGACGACGCGGCCGCCGCTCGCGTTCTCCTCGTTGACCGCGAGCGCGTACAGCGTCACCCAGTCCATCGCGTGCAGCGGGTCCTCACCGTCGCGCTCGCAGGTGAGCTGCCGGAACAGCCGCGGTGCCCGGCGGCCGATCTTCAGGCCGCCGGGCAGCATGCCGTCGGTGCGGCAGCCGCGCTCGACGCAGGCCCGCATGACCTGCCACAGCTCACCGAGGTCCGCGCGGACCTCGGCCGCCGTCCGGCCCAGCGCCTGCTCGTTCGCCAGCATGATCCCGGAGATAGGCAGCCCGCTGCGCGCGGTGTGCGCGAGCAGTTCGGCCCCGGTCGTGAACGGATAGGGGAGCGCCGGGAGGCCGGGACCGGTCGGTGCCGCCTCGGTTCCGCTCTCGTCGGCGACGAAGCCGCCGCCTACCGAGTAGTAGGCGCGCTCCCGGATCGCGGCGTCGTGCTCGTCGTAGGCGGTGAAACGCATGCCGTTCGGGTGATAACTGAGTTTTTTCCTGCGGTTGAACTCCAGGTGCTCCGCGATGGTGAAGCGGATCTCGTGCTCGCCGAGTAGCCGCAGGCCGCCCCGGGTGGCGATGGCGGCCAGCCGGGCCGGGATCGCGTCCACGTCGACGGTGGCCGGCTGTTCGCCTTCGAGCCCGAGCAGGACCGCCTTGTCGCTGCCGTGCCCGGGGCCGGTCAGGCCGAGCGACCCGTACAACGCCACCCGCACCGTCCGCACCCGCGGGGTCAGGCCGTCGTCCGCCAAGCCGACGGCGAACATCCTGGCCGCCTTCATCGGGCCGACCGTGTGCGAGCTCGACGGGCCGATGCCGACCTTGAACAGGTCAAAAACGCTGATCGTCATGATGCGCTCCACCGCAGGGCCGGATCAGGGGAGAGGACGGCCCGGTTCTTTAATGGAAGACTACGGTCCGGTCGCCGTTCAGCAATACCCGGTGTTCTGCGTGCCAGGTCACCGCGCGCGAAAGGACCTGCGCCTCGACATCGCGGCCTGCCTCGGCGAGGCGTCCGGGGGCCAGGGTGTGATCCACCCGGATCACGTCCTGCTCGATGATCGGTCCCTCGTCGAGGTCGGGGGTCACGTAGTGCGCCGTGGCGCCGACCAGCTTGACGCCCCGCGCGTGGGCTTGGTGGTAGGGCTTGGCGCCCTTGAAGCTCGGCAGGAACGAGTGGTGGATGTTGATCATCCGTCCCTCCACCCGCTTGCAGACCTCGCCGGACAGGATCTGCATGTAGCGGGCGAGCACGATGAGGTCCGCGCCGCTGTCATCGATCACGCCGAGCAGCTGGCTCTCGGCGGTCTCCTTGGTCCCGGCCGTCACCGGAATATGGCGGAACGGAACGCGGTAAGACGCGGCCAGCTCGCCGAATTCGTCGTGGTTGGACACCACCCCGACGACGTCGACCGGCAGGGCGCCGGTCTTCCAGCGGAACAGCAGGTCGTTCAGGCAGTGGCCGAGCCGGGAGACCATGATCAGGGTGCGGATCCGGGCGGCCTGGTCGTGCAGCTGCCACGACATCTGATACGCCTCGGCCACCCAGGAAAAGCCTCGTTCCAGTCCGGCCAGCCCGGTCCCCGGCGGCGGCACGGTGAAGTGCACCCGCATGAAGAACCGCCCGGCCGGGCTTTCCCCGTACTGCTGGCTGGCCAGGATGTTCCCCGCATGCTGCACCAGGAAGCTGGACACCGCGTACACGATCCCCGGCTTGTCCGGGCAGGAAAGCGTGAGCACGTACTCCCGCCCAGCCCCGGCATCCACCAGTGCCATCCCTTAATTTGTTGCGCATTAAGCAAATCGTCTCACGATATGCAACAATCCTGCCTCTGCACCCGGTCGCTGGTCAAGCTCCGTTTCGGTAGTGTTGCGCTATGAGCAACAGGCGGGATGACGGGGCGGGGGCCGGTCCGGTGCAGTCGGTGGACCGGGCCGCGGCCATCCTGGAGATCCTGGCCCGGGACGGCGAGGCCGGGGTGACGGAGGTGGCGCGCGAGCTTGGGGTGCACAAGTCGACGGCGTCCCGGCTGCTGGCCGCGCTCGGCCGGCGCGAGCTGGTGAGCCAGGACGCGGCGCGCGGGAATTTCCGGCTCGGCCTCGGCCTCGTACGGCTCGCCGGGGCGGCCACCTGGCGACTCGACGTGGTGCAGGAAAGCCGGCCCGTGGGCCGGGCGCTGTCCCTCGAGGTGGGCGAGACCGTCAACCTCGCCATCCTGGCCGACCGGGACGCGCTGTACCTGGACCAGGTGGCCGGGCCGGCGGCGCTGTCCCCGCACAACTGGGCCGGGCAGCGGATCCCGTTGCACGCGACCTCGGACGGCAAGGTCTTGCTGGCCTACCTGAGCGACGCGGAACGGGCCCGGTGCCTCACCCCGCCGCTGCGGCGCTTTACCGAGCACACCATCACCGCCGTCGACGCCTTCCCGCCGTTGCTGGCGCAGGTGCGGGAACGCGGTTTCGCGACCGCCGTGAACGAGCTCGAGGACGGCCTGACCGCTATCGCGGCCCCGGTCCGTAACGCGGAGGGAAACGTGATCGCGTCGGTCAGCACGTCAGGCCCGGGCTTTCGCATCCCGGCCGACCGCGTCCCCGCGATGGCCAGTTCCGTCCGCCGGGCTGCCACCGAGATATCTCGCCGCCTCGGCTGGCTCACGAGTTAGAGCGGCCGATCCGGCGCTAGTCGCCTAGCTCGCGGCGGCGGCGCAGGACGAAGTCGTCGAGCTCGGCGCGGATGGCGTCGTCGACGGGCGGCGGGGTGAACTCATCCAGCTTCTTGCGCCAGATGTCGCCGGCCCGGGCCGCGGTGTCCTTGCCGCCGAGCTTCAGCCAGCGCTCGAAGTTCGCGGTGGAGGACAGCAGCGGGCGGTAGAAGCACTCGCGAAAGCGCTCCATGGTGTGCTCGGCGCCCAGGAAGTGACCGCCGTGCCCGACCTCGGCGTGGGCGCCGAAGGCCAGCGATTCCTCGGTGATCTCCAGCGGGGTGAATTCCACCCGCAACTGGCGCAGCAGTTCGATGTCGATGATGAACTTCTCGTAGCAGCTGACCAGGCCGCCTTCCAGCCAGCCGGCCGCGTGCATGACGAAGTTGGTGCCGGCCAGGAAGGTCGGCAGCAGCGTCATCAGCGCCTCGTAGGCGGACTGCGCGTCCGCGGTCTGGCTCGAGTTCAGCCCGCCGCCGGTGCGGAACGGCAGCCCGTAGTGCCGGGCCAGCTGCCCGGTGCACAGCAGGCCGATGGCCGATTCCGGGGTCCCGAACGAGGGCGACCCGGACTGCATGTCGATGTTGGACAGGAACGAGCCGAAGATCACCGGGCAGCCGGGCCGGATCAGCTGGGACAGCGCGATGCCGGACAGCGCCTCGGCCAGCTGCTGGGCCAGCGCGGCCGGGATCGTCACCGGAGACATCGCTCCCATCAGCAGGAACGGCGTCAGCACCACCGGCTGGTTGGCCCGGCTGTACTCGAACTGGGCGTCCAGCATCCGGTCGTCCCAGCGCAGCGGTGAGTTGCAGTTGATCAGCGAGATCGTCGCCGGGGTCTGCTCGATGGCGGCCCGGCCCTGGCCTCCGGCACCGCCGAACAAGATCTCGGTCATCGCGATGGTGTCGGCGGCGTTCGGCCCGGAGACCACGTTGCCCATGTAGACCTTGTCGGTCAGCGTCTGCAAGGCGTAGATCATGTCCAGGTGCCTGGAGTCCAGCGGGGCGTCGTTCGGCTCGCAGATCACCCCGCCGGCCGAATCGAGCTCGTCGTAGGCCTGAGACAGCATGGCCAGCTGACGGAAGTCGTTCATGGTGGCGTCCCGGCGGACCTCGCCCTCGCGCACGAACGGGCAGCCGTACACCGAGCTGAACACCATATGGTCCCCGCCGATGTGCACGTTGTGAGCCGGGTTGCGGGCCTGCACGTCGAATTCGCGGGGCGCCTTCGCCACCTGCTCCAGGACGAACTCGGGGTCGAGCTTCACCACGTCGCCGTCCACTTGCTGGCCCGCCCGGGCGAACAGCTCGACCGCCTCAGGCTTGGCGAACTGGATGCCGATCTCGGAGACGATCCGGCGCCAGCCGCGGTCGAGCACCGCGATCGAGTCGGCGGAGAGGATCTCGTACCTCGGCATCGTGTTGACGAACATCGACTTTTCACCGTGCCTTCGAAAGCTTTGGTCATCCGGCCGCCACTTGACCGATCTTAAACCGGCCGCTTACGATCACATAGTAGAACTCGGTCTCATAAAGTGGAACACGGCCCAAATGATTGAGCACTGATGTGAGTAACCAGAACGGCACCCAGGCGGTCGACCGGGCGGCTCGGCTGCTCTCCGAGGTCGTGCACTCGGCCGATCCGATGACGTTCACCGGGCTCAGTGCCACCACCGGGCTGGCTAAATCCACCACCTCCCGGCTGCTGCTGGCCCTGGAGCGCAACGGGCTGGTCAGACGCGACGACCACGGCCGGTTCCTGCCCGGCGAGATGTTCGTGAGCTTCGCCTGGCGGGGCGGCGCCGAAGCGGGCCTGGTCGCGGTGGCCCAGCCGTTCCTCGAGCGGCTCGGCAAGGCGACCGGGGAGACGATCAACCTCGGCGTGGCCAGCGGCGGGATGGTGGAGCAGATCGCCCAGGTCGACAGCACGTACCTGATCGGCGGCACCAACTGGGTCGGCATGTCCGTGCCGCTTTACTGCTCGGCGCTGGGCAAGGTGCTGCTGGCCTACGGCGCGGCTCAGCTGCCACCGGGCCCGCTCGAGCGGCGCACGGACAAGACGATCGGCACCGAGGCGGCGCTGCGGGCCGACCTGGCGAGCGTGCGCGCCCGCGGCTACGCGGTCACCGACGAGGAACTCGAACCGGGCCTGGTCACGGTGGCGGCTCCCGTCTACGGCTACGACGGCACGGTGGTCGCAGCGCTCTCGGTATCGGCCCCGGCCAACCGGATGACCAAGGACGAACTGGCCGGCGCCGCCGCCAGCTGCGTCGAGGAGGCGGCCGGCCTGTCCGCTGTCCTGGGCTACCGGCAGCGAGCAGGCAAGCAGAACCGAAAGGCAGGTGCAGTGTGACGAGCGAGGAACTGCTTAGTCAGCTTTACGACGACACGCTGGTCGGCAACAAGCCCTCCGTGCTCGAGCTCACCCGCGCTGGCCTGGCCATGGGCCTGGGACCTGAGACGCTGCTGTACGACGCGCTGATCCCGTCGCTGGAAGAGGTGGGCGCCCGGTTTGAGCGCGGCGATTTCTTCGTGCCCGAGATGCTCATCGCCGGCAAGGCGATGGCCGGCGCGCTGGAAATCCTCCGCCCGCTGCTGGCCGAAACCGGCGCCCAGTCCATCGGCACGATCGTGATGGGCACGGTCAAGGGCGACGTGCACGACATCGGCAAGAACCTGGTCAACATCATGTTCGAGGGGGCCGGCTTCGAGGTCATCGACCTCGGCGTGCAGGTCGCGCCGGAGAAGTTCATCGAGGCCATCAGGGAGCACAAGCCCGACATCGTGGGGTTCTCCGCGTTCTTGACCACGACGATGCCGATGTTCAAGGCGAACATCAACGCCCTGCAGAAGTCCGGGCTGCGGGATCAGGTCATCGTCATGGTCGGGGGGGCCCCGGTCACCCAGGAGTACGCCGACGTGGTGGGCGCGGACGGTTACGCGTCCGATGCCTCCGCGGCGGTGGCCCGGGCCAAGGAACTGCTCGCCCAACGCCGCGCGATGGCCCACGCCTGACCGCGAACGCCCGGCCAACGCCTGCGGGGAAAGGAACGCCAGTGCATACCACCGTGTCCTCGGCGACCAAGACGGTGCGGATCGGTGACGACCAGCCGTTCGCCATCATCGGCGAGCGGATCAACCCGACCGGCCGGAAGATCTTCCAGCTGCAGCTGCGCCACGGCGACCTGTCCCGGCTGGAGATCGACGTCAAGGAGCAGGTGGCCGGCGGGGCCATGCTGCTCGACGTGAACATGGGCGCCCCGCTCGCCGACGAGGCCGCCCTGATGACGCAGGCCGTGACGCTGATCCAGCAGCTCACCGACCTGCCGCTGGTCATCGACTCCTCCATCATCGAGGTGCTCGACGCCGGGCTGGCCGCTTACCAGGGCAAGGCGCTGGTCAACTCGGTCACCGCCGAAGACGAGCGGCTGGACGCGATCCTGCCGCTGGTCAAGAAGTACGGCGCCGCCGTGATCGGGCTGCCGAACGACGAGCAGGAGATCCCGGAGGAGCCGGCCCGGCGGGTCGAGCTGGCCCGCAAGCTGATCCACGTCGCCACCGAGAAGTACAAGGTGGCCATCGAGGACATCGTCATCGACCCGCTGGCCATGCCGGTCGGCGCGGACACCCTGCACCCCGAACGGACGCTGGAGACGATCGCCCTGCTCAAGGCCGAGTTCGGGGTGAATATGACGCTGGGTGCCTCGAACGTAAGCTTCGGCATGCCGGACCGGCACTCGATCAGCGCCGCGTTCCTGCCCATCGCGGCCAGCCACGGGCTGACCAGTGCCATCATGGATGCTCGCTCGCCGCAGGTCGTCCGCGCGGTCAAGGCGGCCGACCTGGTGCTGAACCGCGACGAGTGGGGGGCCGCCTGGATCGCCGCGCACCGCGCGCAGCTCGCCGCGCAAAAGGCCGCGGACCAGGCGGCGGCGGAGCAGGCGGCGGACCAGGCGGCGGAAGCCGGAACGCAGGCTGGAGCGCGGGGGCACGGCCAGCCGGGGGTCACGTGAGCCTCGCCGAGGAGCCAGCCGAGGAGCAAGCAGCCGGGCCCGTCCGGATCAATCTGCGGTTCAACGAGCGGGCGGTGCGGGTTCCGGCCGGGGTGACCCTGTTCGACGCGGCCAGCTGGAACGGCATCGCGATCGACTCCACCTGCGGCGGCCACGGCACCTGCAAGAAGTGCCGGATCCGGATCTGCGACGACCCGCCGGCGCCGTCCAGCCTGGATGTCCGGGCCTACACCGCCGGCGAGATCAGGGACGGCTGGCGGCTGGCCTGCCGCACCCTGGCCGTCCGCGATACCCAGGTCGAGGTGCCGCCGCTGACCACCCGCCCCAAGGCCGCCACCGTGGGCGTCGGCCGGCAGGTCATCTTGCGCCCAGCGGTGCAAAAGCGGTACCTGGAGCTGGCCGAGCCGAGCCTGGCCGACCAGGCCAGCGACGTCGAGCGGGTGCTGGCCCAGCTCCAGGACCTGGAACCGCGGGCCGGGCTGGCCGTGCTCAAGACCCTCGGCCGGACGCTGCGTGAGGCGGACTACCAGGTCACCGCGGTGGTCGTCGACGACGTGCTGATCGCGGTCGAGCCCGGCGACACCACCGGCCGCCGGTTCGGCATCGCCTTCGATCTCGGCACCACCACGGTGGTGGCCACCTTGCTCGACCTGTCCACCGGCACCCCGGTGGCGGTGGAGTCCATGCTGAACAAGCAGCAGCCGTTCGGCGCCGACGTGATCACCAGGATCAGCGCCACCATGATGGACCCGGGCGCGCTGGAGAAGCTGCAGCAGCTCGCTCAGGAGACCCTGGGCGAGCTGGCCCTGGCCGTCTGCGAGCAGGGCGGCGTCCGGCCGGAGGAGGTATACGAGGTCGCGGTGGCCGGCAACGCCACCATGACCCACATCGTGCTCGGCATCGATCCGGAGCCGCTCGGCATGGCCCCGTTCATCATGGCCGCCCGGCTGTTCCCCGAGATACTGGCGGCCGACGTGGGCCTGGGCGGCGCGGTGCACCCGCAGGCCCGCGCGGTGGTGTTCCCCTCGTTCGGCGCCTACGTGGGCGGTGACATCACGGCCGGGCTGATGGCCAGCGGGATGGACCGCGATGCCCGGGTGCGGCTGTTCATCGACATCGGCACCAACTGCGAGATCGTGCTGGGCAACCGGGAGTGGCTGCTGGCCACGGCCGCGCCGGCCGGGCCGGCCTTCGAGGGGGCCGCGATCCGGTGCGGGATGCGCGCGGCCGACGGCGCCATCGAGGTCGTCACGATGACCGCGGACGAGGTCGGCCTGAAGGTCATCGGCGACGCCGAACCCCACGGCCTGTGCGGCTCCGGCCTGGTCGACGCGGTCACCGGCCTGATCAGGACCGGCCTGCTGGACGCCTCCGGCCGTTTCATCCCCGAGGCCGACGCCCGCGCCCGGGTGCCGGGCCTGGCGGACCGGCTGACGATGATCGGCCAGGAACGGGTGTTCGTGCTGCACTGGCGGGGCCCGGCGGCGCAGGACAGCATCTACCTGTCCCAGCGCGACGTCCGCGAGCTGCAATTCGCCAAGGCGGCGATCGCGACCGGCTGGCAGATCCTGCTCGAGGAGGCCGGCCTGACCCCGGCCGACGTCAAGCAGGTGCTGCTGGCCGGGTCGTTCGGCAGCTACCTGTCGGCGGCCAGCGCGATCCGGATCGGCCTGGTGCCCGAGGTGCCGGTGCCGCGGGTGGTCGCGGCGGGCAACGTCGCGGGCGAGGGGGCGAAGATGGCGCTGCTCAGCCTGCGCGAGCGGGCCGGCGGCCTGGCGCTGCTGGAGGAGGTGAGGTATGTCGAGCTCTCCGACCGCGCCGACTTCAACGACCGCTTCATCGAGCAACTGCCCTTCCCGCGAGGAGGTTAGGGCCATCGGGGTCCGGGGCGGCCCCGGGAAACAGAGCGCCCCCCCAGGCCAGCAGAGTCGACCGGTGGAGATCGTCGCCTGCGGGGCGCTGGCCGGGCACGTGCGTGACATCGTGGCCCGGCGGGGCTGGCCGGTCGCCGTCCGGGCCCTGCCGGCGGTGCTGCACAACCGCCCGCAGAACATCACCCAAGCGGCCGAACGGGCCGTGGTATCAGCCCAGAACGCAGGTCGCAGCGTCATGCTGGCCTATGCCGACTGCGGTACCTACGGCGCCCTGGACGACCTCGCCGCCCGGTACGGCGTGCCCCGGCTGCCCGGACTGCACTGCTACGACGTGTTCGCCGGGCCGCCCCGGATCGCGTCGATGTTCGAGGCGGAGCCGGGCACCTACGTACTCACCGACTTCCTGCTGGCCAGCTTTGACCGCTCGGTGCTGGCCGAGCTCGGCCTGGACCGGTACCCGGAGCTGTGGGACGACTATTTCGGGCACTACCGGCGGCTGATCTGGCTGGCCCAGGCGCCCACCCCGGCTCTGGTCGCGCAGGCGGACCGGGTCGCGGCGATGTTCGGGCTGCCGCTGACCCAGGTCCAGACCGGCGTCAGCCGCCTGGAGGCCGCGCTGGCCGCGCTGATAGGCGAGCAGGGGGCACCGCCGTGACCGGCATGGACGGGCTGCTGGCCTGCCCCCGGTACGAGGTGTTCCCGTCCCGGGGCACCGAGCAGGCCGTGGCGGACTGGGTCCCGGCCGGGATGACGGTCACGGTCACCGCGTCGCCGGTCAAGGGGCTGGATGCCACCATCGAGCTGACCGAGCGGCTGACCGCCCGCGGCTACCGGGTGGTGCCGCACCTGGCGGCCCGTTCGGTGGCGGGGGACGAGCACCTGACCGAGATCATCGCCCGGCTGACGGCATGCGGGGTGGACGACGTGTTCGTGCCGGGCGGGGACGCGACCCACCCGGCCGGGCAATTTGACGGTGCGCTGCCGCTGCTCGAACGGCTCGGCGAGCTGGGCCGGCCGTTCCGCCGGGTCGGGATCACCGGGTACCCGGAGAGCCACCCCAAGATCCACGACGATCTCATCATCCAGGCGATGTGGGACAAGCGCAGGCACGCGGACTACATCGTGAGCAACGTGTGCTTCGACCCGGCCCGGCTGGCCCGCTGGATCCAGCGGGTCCGGGCCCGCGGCGTGACGCTGCCGCTGTACGTGGGGCTGGCCGGCCCGGCCGAACGGACCCGGCTGCTGAAGATGGCGGCGGTGGCGGGCGCGTCGGAGTCGGCCCGGTTCATCGGCCGGCACCCGAACTGGATCCTGCGGTTCTGGGCGCCCGGCGGTTACCGCCCGGACCGGTTCCTGGACCGCGCGGCCGCCGTGCTCACTGCCCCCGGCTCCGGGGTGGCCGGCTTGCACCTGTTCACCTTCAACCAGCTTCAGCAGGCCGAGCAGTGGCGCCGGGCCGCCCTGGAGCGCACCGGAAATAGCAAACGACTACTGGCGGGATGATCATGACCGATACTCCGACCCGGGCCAGCGCCGTCATCATCGGCGCGGGCATCGTCGGCAACAGCCTCGTGCACCACCTGGCCCTGCTCGGCTGGCGTGACCTGGTCCTGGTAGACAAGGGCCCGATGCCGAACCCAGGCGGCTCCACCGGGCACGCCTCCAACTTCATCTTCCCGATCGAGTACTCCAAGATGATGTTCGAGCTGACCATGGACAGCACCGCGCAGTACCAGGACCTCGGCGTGTTCACCCAGAGCGGCGGGATCGAGGTGGCCCGCACTCCCGAGCGAATGATCGAGTTGCGCAGGCGGTGCACCCAGGCCAAGGCCTGGGGCATTCCGGCCGAGCTGCTCACCCCCGGTGAGGTGAGCAAGCTGGTGCCCTACCTGGACGAGTCGGTTATCGGTGGCGGGGCGCACTACCCCACCGTGGGGGTGGTCGACTCGCTGCGGGCCGGCACGCTGATGCGGGAACAGGCCCAGCAGGCCGGGGCGCTCACCGTGCTGGCCGGCACCGAGGTGCACGGCATCTCGGTGGCCGGCGGCCGGGTCCGCGCCGTGATCACCAGCGCGGGCGAGATCGGATGCGACCACGTCGTCATCTGCTGTGGCGTGTGGTCGCCGCGGATCGCCCGGATGGCCGGGTCCCGGCTCGCGCTCACCCCGGCCGTGCACCAGATGATCAGCGTCGGCCCGATCGCGCTGTTCGCCGACACGCTGGGGGAGATCTCGTACCCGATCGTCCGCGACGTGGACACCAACATGTACGAGCGCCAGCACGGCGGCGACATGGAGGTCGGGTCCTACGCGCACCGCCCGATCATCGTCGCGCCGGACGAGATCCCGTCCATCGAGGCGTCGGTGCTCTCGCCCACCGAGATGCCGTTCACCCAGGAGGACTTCGACCCGCAGCTGGAGCAGGCGCTCGAGCTGATGCCCGAGCTGCTCGGCGACGAGCGGGCCGGCATCAGGTACGCGATCAACGGCCTGATCTCGATGACCCCGGACGGGCACCCGATTCTCGGCGAGCTGCCCGAGGTCAGGGGGCTGTGGTCGGCGGCGGCGAGCTGGATCAAGGAAGGCCCCGGCTGCGGCCGGGCGGTCGCCGAGCTGATGTCCGGGCAGGTGCCCACCGTCGACGTGCACGAGGCGGACGCGGCCCGGTTCTACCCGCACCAGCAGACCGTCGCGCACGTCCGGGGCCGGGCCCGGGAGGGCTTCAACAAGATGTACGGCATCGTGCACCCGGGCGAGCAGTGGGACTCCGGCCGGCCGGTCCGGGTCGGCCCGGTGTACGAGCGGGAACGCGCGCTCGGCGCCGTGTTCTACGAGACGGCCGGCTGGGAGCGGCCGTTCTGGTATGGGGTGAACGAGAACCTGCTGGAGCGGTACGCCGGGCAGCTGATGGAGCGGCCCGCGGAATGGGAATCTCGCTGGTGGTCGCCGGTCATCAACGCCGAGCACCTGGCCATGCGGGACACCTGCGCGCTGGTCGACCTGTCCGCCTTCGCCATCTTCGAGGTCTGCGGCCCGGCGGCGCTGGACGCGGTGCAGTCGCTCTCGGTCGCCCAGCTGGACGTGGCTGTGGGCCGGGTGGTGTACACCTCCTGGCTGGATGAGAACGGCGGGTTCCGCGCCGACCTGACCGTCATGCGGCTGGCCGCGGACCGGTTCCGGATCGTGACCGGCGGCGCGACCGGCCGGTCCGACGCCAAGTGGATCAGCGACCACCTGCCGCAAGGCGCCTTCCTGGCCGACCTCACCTCGGCCTGGACGACGATCGGGCTGTGGGGCCCGCGGGCCAGGGACGTGCTCGCCGCGGTGACAGCCGACGACGTGTCGCACGAGGGATTCCCGTTCGGCAGCTGCCGCGACATCGAGGTCGGCGGGGTCGTCGTGCTCGCGTCGCGGATCTCCTACGTCGGCGAGCTCGGCTGGGAGCTGCACGTGCCAATCGAGCAGGGCGCCCGGCTGTGGGACACCCTGTGGGCGGCGGGCCAGCCGCACGGGCTGGTGCCGGCTGGCATCGGCGTGTACGGCACCACCGGGCGGCTGGAGAAGGGGTACCGGGCGTTCGGCGCCGAGCTCACCCCCGATTACACGCTGGTAGAAGCCGGGATGACCAGGCCCAAGGTCAAGCCGCAGCCGTTCATCGGCAAGGATGCATACCTGCGGCAGCGGGCCGAGCCGCCGTGCGCGGTGCTGTGTACCCTCACCGTGGACTCGCATGTCTCCTGCGACGGGTCGCTGCGCTACATGCTCGGCGGTGAGCCGATTCTGCTGGCTTCGGGCGAGCGCCTGGTCGACGCCAAGGGGCGGCCGTCGTACGTGACCAGCGCCGGCTCGGGCCCGTCGTTGGGTCAGCACCTGCTGATGGCTTACCTGCCCGCGGATCTCGCGGTCCAGGGCAGCTCGCTGCGGGTGGAGTACCTGGGCGAGCCGTACCCGGTCACGGTCGCGGTGGCTGGCGCCACGCCGCTGTTCGACCCCGCCAATGAGCGGATCAGGAGCTAGGAGCGTTCCGGCATGGAGATACTCGTCTGCGTCAAGCGCGTCCCCACCGTGGGCGGCAAGATTACGGTCACCCCGGACGGCCAGCAGGTCGACACCCGGATGTCCGGGTTCACCATCAGCCCGCACGAGGAATGCGCGGTGGAGGAGGCGGTGCAGATCACCGGCCGGCTCGGCGGCGCGGTGTCGGTGCTCACCCTGGGACCCGAGGAGGCGATCGAGCAGCTCCGCGGCGCTCTGGCGCTGGGCGCCGGACGGGCGGTGCTGCTGGAGACCGACGGCCGGGAGTACGGGCCCACCGCGACCGCGGCCGCCATCGCCGCCGAGGTCCGGGCGCACGGGTATGACCTGGTGCTGCTGGGCAACGAGGCGGCTGATACCGGCGACTATCAGGTCGGCATCCGGGTCGCGCACGAGCTCGGCTGGCCGGTCGCCACCGGGATCAAGACCCTGGAGGTGTCCGAGGCCGGCGGCGTCGTAGCCCGCCGGGAGTACCGGGGCGTCGAGGAGGCGTACGAGCTGCCGCTGCCCGCGGTGATCACGGTCAAGGAGGGCATCAACCTGCCGCGGTACCCGTCGCTGCCCGGCCGGCTGCGGGCCAAGCGGGCACTGGTCGAGCGTTCCTCCCCGGTCTGGGCGGCCGAGGGGCTGCGCCAGGAAACGCTCCGGGTACCCGGCTCGGCTCAGCACCAGGCCGCCGTGCTCGGCACCGGCGCGGATGCGGTCCCGGACCTTATCCGGGTCCTGGACGAATGGGGGATCCTGCTATGACCGTGCTGTGCCTGGTCGAACTGGACGGTGCCGAGCCAGCCGACGCCTCGCTGCGGGCGCTGACCCTGGCCCGGACCCTGGGTGACACGAGCGTCGGGGCAGTCGTGTTCGCCGATGCGGCCGACGTGCCCGTCGCCGCGCTGGCCGCCTACGGCATCACCGACGTGTACGTGATCGAGCCGGCCGCGCTGGAGGGCTACGCGCCGCAGGCCTGGGGGCGGGTGCTGGCCGGGCTCGCGGCGGAAACCGGGGCGAGCGCCGTGCTGGCCGCGGGTACCGACCGCGGCCATGAGGTGCTCGCGCACGTAGGTGCGATCACCGGCCTGCCGATGGCCGCGAACTGCACCGTCGTCACCCCCGACGGCGGCCGCACGCACCGGCTCGTCCGGCACCGGTGGGCCGGGCTGCTCCTCCAGGACGCGGTCATGGAGGCGGCGGTCGCACTGTTCACGGTGGCCACCGACGCCGTGGCCCCAGTGCCGGTCGCCGGGTCCGCAGACGAGTCCGCCGTCCACGTGCAGGTACATAAACCCGAGCTGGCCGAGGCGGACCTGATCGTGCGAGCCACCGAATCGGCCGTGCGGGCCGGCGGCGTCTCGCTGGCCACCGCGCGGGTGGTGGTCGGCGGCGGCCGGGGCGTCGGCGGTGCCGACGGCTTCGCGCCGCTGGAGGAGCTGGCCGAGCTGCTCGGCGGCGTGGTCGGGGTGTCCCGGGTGGTCACCTCCGAGGGCTGGCGCCCGCACCGCCAGCAGGTCGGCCAGACCGGCACCAAGATCACCCCGGAGCTCTACCTAGCCTGCGGCATCAGCGGCGCCATCCAGCACATAGCCGGCTGCGCGGGCGCCAGGCACATCGTCGCGATCAACACCGACCCGGGCGCCCCCATCCTGGCCCACGCCGATTACGCCATCATCGGCGACCTGCACCAGGTCGTCCCGGCCCTGATCGAGGCGCTCCGCGCCCGTTAACGCTGAGATCCGCGCCGCGGGGTGCCCCGCTGACGCGGGACGCGGCCGTTCAGCGGCGCGATGGACAGTTGCGTGGACGGCAGCTGGCCTGTCGGCCGACGGTTTGTGGCCGGGCGGTCGGGAGTGAGCGGACCCGGGATATTTGCCCAGCCCCGGCGCAGCCTGCGGCCGACCCGGACCCGGACCAGCGGCCGGAATGACGCGCCGTCCAGGTAGCCCTGCTGGACAATCCCATGGAAGATTTCCTCGGAGACCACCAGGATAAGCGGCGACGCCGCGGCCTCCTTTAGCGCCTTCTTCAGCGGCTGCGCTTCGAGCAGCCGGAAGGCGGCGTCCAGGTCGTCTCCGTAGAAGCCTTTGTCGTCCTCGTGGATCTCGCCGGCGTGTACCACGGCCCGCAAACGCATCTGCAGTTCCGGTCGCGCGACCACGGCGTTGTGCTCGGCGAGCAAGGCACTCAGGATCGGTACCAGCTGGCTGAGCACCAGCGTCTTCGGCACGTCGTCGTGCGGCTTGATCAGGATCAATACGCTGTCGCCGCGATCGGTGAACGGCTCCAGGTGCCTGGTGCCGATCCCGGCCGCCTCCAGCGACCGGTCGAGTACCTCGTACAAGATGCGCCGGAGCTCGCCCTTGGCCGGGTTGGTGCGCTCGGTGGATCCCTCGATGTCGACCGCAAATATCAGGCGGTGCACAGGGCCGTGGGGCAGCCGGACGTCCAGGCTGGTTGTCGCCGCTGCGAGCAGAATGCTCATCTGCCCTCCCCGCTGGTTACGGTGTCGTTCTTCCAAGCATGAACCCGACTTCGTTCCATGTGACGAAAGTGGGCACGGCCGCACCATGCTGGACGCTTTTTTTTGCACGAGGCGTGAACACCGCGAACGGGCATGCAGCGAAATCACCTATTGATAACGTGTACAAGATTTGACAGGCTTGGACATCGCTGGACCTTGAGAGGATTCAATCGGTGGGGGCTATTAAGCGTGAACCAACTCCGACCGGGCCGATAACCGATCTTTTCGACCGGTTGTATGCCATCCACTTGGCCGCTGGCCAGCCCTCGATGCGTCAGATCGCGACCATGACCGGGCGTGGTGTCGTCAGCTCGTCGACTGTCCACAACATGTTCCGCGGTCCGCGGGTGCCGAAGTGGGGCTTTCTCGAGCTAGTCGTCGAGGCGCTGCGTGGCAATGTGGCGGAGTTCCGGGACCTGTGGCAGGCAGCCAGACTGGCCGAGGAGGCCGCGGATAACCCGGGGCAGACGCGCGGGGCGGGCAGCGGCGAAACGGCGGTCCTGCCGGATCCGGCTGGGCGGCCCGATAGCTCGGTGCACGTGGCTCTGACCGGGCCCGCGGGGGCCGGGACGGCACACCGGATATGGTCGAACGAGGTTCCGCAGCGAAATATGCACTTCACCGGCCGGATCGCCGAACTGGAGGCGCTGCGGGCGAACCTCACCCGGGATAACCGGCCGCATCCGGTGGCTCAGCTCATCTCCGGCATGGGCGGCGTCGGTAAAAGCGAAATAGCAACCGAATATATTCATCTAAATCGACACAAATACGAGATCATCTGGTGGATCCGCGCCGAGCAGACCGATCGCGTCAGGGACGCGCTGGTCAAGCTGGGGCAACGGCTGGAAGTACGGCCGGCGGGCACGGAAGGGGGCCGTGATCGGACGATCGCGGCCGTTCTTGACGCCCTGGCATCCGGCCGCCGACCGAATTGGCTGCTGGTCTACGACAACGCCGCTCAGCCGCTTGAACTGCAGAAATATCTGCCTGCCTGCCCTCCGGGCGGTCACATCATCATTACCTCGCGGCTGCAGAACTGGCCCGGCTACATCGAAAAAGACAACGTCGGGGTCTCGCCTTTTACCAAGGACGAGGCCATCAACTTCTTGCGCCGCCGGGTACCTGCCCTAGGCGCGAACCCGAGGCTGCGCGCGGACGAAGGCGAACGGCGCATCAGCGAGGCGGGACGCCTGGCCGAGGCGCTGGGGCACCTGCCCATCGCGATCGAGCACGCCGCCGCCTACCTGGCCGAGACCGGTCACAGCGTAGACGGCTACCTCAGCCGGTTCGATGAGAACGCTCACGGCCTGCTCAACGAGCAACTCGGGGAATTCCCCGCTTCGGTCTCGGCCACGTGGACGATGTCGACTGAATTGCTGACCCCAGACGCCGTGCACCTGTTCAACCTCTGCGCGTTCTTCTCCCCCGAGCCGATCGCCGTGGAGCTGTGCCTGAACCACGCCCGGGTCGTCAGCGATCCGCCCGGGCTGCGCGATCTTCTTTCCTCCCCGCCCCGGTTCCGGGCTGCGGCCACCCTGATGCACCGGTTGTCACTGGCCAAGCTGGACGGGGCCCGGGATCAGATTCAGATGCACCGGGTGGTCCAGGCCGTCACCCGAGGGCAGCTCAGGCAGAATCGCCATGACGCCTTCCTGGCGTACCGGGACGCCGTCGAAATCCTGCTGGCCGAGTCCAATCCGGGTAACCCCGACCGCGGCAGCTTCGATACGGTCTATGACCTGTCGCTGCAGCATCTGGAGTCCGAGCGCAGTTTCCTCAACACGGCCCACCCGGGCCTGCGGCGTCTCATCATTGACCAGGTGCGGCGATTGCACCTGCGCGGTGGCCATGTCGAGGCGATGCGGTTCGGCCAGCACATCCTCCGGATCTGGCGGGAACGCCTCGGCTCGGATAATTTGCACGTGCTCGCCCTCGCGGTCGAGGTGGCGATCGCGATGCAGATGGACGGCCACGCCGCCGACGCCCGCAAGCTAATCCTCGAGACGCGGACGACGCTGGATCAGCATAACGACGTCCGGCGTGAGATTACTCACGAGCAGCGTGAGGTCACCCTGCTGTGCGACAACGCTTACGGTGCTGACCTGCGCACCCGAGGCCAGTTCAACGAGGCGCTCGAACTCGACCGCGCCTTGCGGCCCAAGTTCGAGGCGGTATTCGGCCCGGAACACGAACGTACCCTGAACGTGAGAAACAACATCGCCGCGGACTACCGGCGCCTCGGGCGTTTCGGCGAAGCCCTAGAGATCGACCAGCGCACCTTCGAGGACCGGCGCCGGGTCCTAGGTGCCAACGACCCGCGCACCCTGGGCTCGCAGGACATGGTGGCCATCGATCTGCGCGGGCTGGGTCGTTACCAGGAATCACTCGACATCGCGCGCAGGGTCGTCACGGCGTTCGAGGCCGCGGGCGGCCGGGAGAATCCCGACTGGCTCAACGCGCGGACGGGTTTTGCCGCCGCGCTGCGCAAGGCCGGGCACCACTGGGACGCGCTGCAGTGGAGCGAGGAGGTGGTCCAGCGTTACCGCGACTACCTCAGCCTGGATCATGCCCATACGCTGCGGGCCGCCGCCAACCTCATCAACGACCGGCGCGCGGTGGGTGAACTCGCCATCGCCGAGGACCTGGGCGTGGAAATCTGTGAGCGGTCCAGCGCTGTGGCGTCTCCCGTCGAGATCATGTACGCCGCGATGGTCAATCTTGCCTCGGTGCTGCGCGCGGCAGGCCGCCCGGACGAGGCATGCCCGCTTGACTTGCAGGCCCGGGACGCGCTCTTGGTCATCTACGGGAATCAGCATCCCTTCACCCTGGCCGCCAACATCAATTACGCCTCCGACCTGGCTGCGTGCGGTGAGCTGGCTGAGGCCATCAGGATCGGCCAGGCCACCGTAGCCAACTGCCGCAGCATGCTGGGGCCGGACCATCCGGACACCCTGATGGCGACGGTCAACCTGGCCATCGACGTGGCGGCCTCAGGGGGGCAGGCGCGAGCGGAGCAGCTCCGTGAGGATGCCCTGCGCCGGTACGCGGAGACGCTGACGATGGAGCATCCCGAGGCCCGGGCGGCCCAGCTGGGAACCAGGCTTACCGCGGAGATCGAGCCGAACTGAGGTCGGCGAGGTCGCTGGTGACCCGCTCTCTGACGTGAGTGATCAGCCGCATCAGATCGGCGCAGTAGACCGAGGGGTGACGGAATCCCGTGCCCTCGCGGTACCGATGCGGGTAAAGGCCCCCGCCGCAGATCTCCATGACCGGGCAGGCCCGGCACTGAGCGGACAAAGCATCGGCGCCTATCTGCCTGGCCACCGTGGTGGGGTGGTCGAGGGCGGCGTCGAAGGAGCCGGTGAGGACGTGCAATCCGGTGTCGGGGGCGCCGGGATAGGCCGAGCTCAGCGAGTCGAGCTGTTTGATCGTGCCGTCCGTGTCGACCACGATGAGCGTGGCCGGCCTCAGGCCCAGGTTCTCCACCGCTCCCGGGGCGCCCAGGATGAGCTGGATCAGCTCGGTGAACAGGCGGATCTGGGTCTCCTGCACGGGCGCGGAGTACCAACGCTCGAAGATCTCGATTAGCCAGTCCGCATAGCCGGAACCGGGAGGCGGGGAGCCCCAGTTCGCGTGCGGCAGCAGTAGGTCCAGCGCCGGGGGTCCGAACTTCAGCAGCAACTCATAGGTGGCGACCGGATCGTTGCGGACGTCAACCGCGCACAGGATGCCGCCGTAGATCTCGCGGAACTCAGGCGAGCCGAGCAGGTGCAGCCCGTCGGCTACGTCGTCGTAGCTATTGCGGCCGCTGGGATACAGGCGATGGCGTCCGGTGGCTTCGGCGTCACCGTCTAGGCTGACGCCGACCCGGATGCCAAGATCCCTGAGTGTCTCCAGCATGGGCCGGTGCAGGAGAGTGCCATTGGTCTGGATGGTGACGTTCACCTGAGCCAATATCCGGGCGCGCAGCAGCCCGGTCAGCTCGGTCAGCCATGCCGCTCCGGCCAGCAGGGGCTCGCCGCCGTGCAGGATGACATCGACGCTGGACAGGTGATGCCCCCGGGCGTGCTCATCAATGCGCTTGGCCACCATCTCGGTGACCGCCGGGCTCATCAGCCGAGGCTGCTCACGCCAGGCCTGATCTGCCATTTCGTATACATAGCAGTACGAGCATGACAAGTTGCACCGGCTGTGAACCTTCAGGATGAACTGCTGAAAAGGAACGGGTGTGTGGCCAGTTTCCCGTGCGTTCGCGATATCGAGGTCCAGCAGCGGCCATCGGGCCGGGTGCTCGGTCATCCGAACCAGCCCCCCAGGTCAAGCGGATCGCACCCGATGCCGAGACAGGAGTGGACGTCAAACAGGGCCGGCAGGTGAACGGTGAAGGCATGCCGAAGCGGCGACGACGGGAGTTGGTGCAGCGCCAGGGCCAGGCCGACCCAGGCGTCCGGCTGCGGATCGGCGGAGCCGGTAATCAGGTCCCGGTACCCCGCTGCGGCCGCCTCGGCCGCTCGATCGAGCAGCAGGCGGTCAGGCTTACTGAGCGGGACAACGCGGTCTGCGCACAGCTCGCGGTATCGCGCGGGCTCCAAGTAGCTCATGTTCAGCAACCGGCTCCGCACGCTCGAGCTGAGCTTGCGGATATCTTCCTGCACCCAGACCGCGGTGCGATGCTGTGCTGGGAATGGCTCACCGTGGCGATAGGCCTCGGCGAGGCGCGCCACGGCGGCCTGGTCGGTCGCCAGGTGCCGGATCTGCCAGGTCAGCTGGTGATCTAGGGCAACTTCCCGGGCGATCTGTTCGGCCAGACCGGGGACTGGCTCGTCGGCCAGGAGGCTGCCCTGGTCGCGCAGCAGACCCGCGAACCGCGCGCCCGCGGGCGCCAGGGAGCCGGTCCGCAGCAAAGTATTGACAGCGGTGCCGATCGTCGGCCGCCAGCGGGCGAACTGCACGTGAGCGCGGAGAATGTCGTCCGGATCGGTTTCGGCCTGCCGTTGCGCCTGCCAGAAGCGGACGATGCCCAGGTGGGCGTAGACGCCCTGAAGAAGCCCGGCTGCCGGACGCGGATCTTGCCGCCACGGTGCGTAAACCTTCTCCCCGCCGGATTCGGTCAGCGGCACCATATCCAGCAGGCCGCAGAGCTTGACGTGCTGGAACTCATGGACGAGCGTTTCCGCCAACGTCACCGGGTCGGGTGGCCAAGACGTCGCGATGGCGCCGAACGCGGCCGGGCTGGTCGCGCTGATGAGGTCGGTTTCCGACTGCGGGGTCAGCGGCACGATGACCGAGACTCCAGCCGCGATCGCCTCGGCGGCCCAGCGGTGATGGCGTACCAGTATCTCCCAGGCGGACTGAACGCGCTGCCGCCAGCGCCGCAGTTCACCGGCGGACAGCCCAGCGGACATCGGGAGCGTATAGCGATCCAGGTACGGGTCGTCCGTCACCAGCAGGACGTCCCACGCGAGGCCGTTCGCCTGCGCGCGAAGGGCGGGCGTCCCGCGCCAGCCCGGCACCGGCTGGTCCGACCCGTAGTCGGGCCCCAGAATGAGCCGGCGGGCAGCCGCACCATCGCCGGCCGCCAGCTGTTCGCCGTCGTAGCGCAGCCGGATCCACGCGGTGCCGCCGCCGGCGTCCAGGCGGCCCAGGCCAGGTAGCAGGACACAGCCGTCACGGACCGGGACGTCGAGATCGAACGGGACACCTGCGCGGACCGCGCCAGAAGCCGCCGCGCAGGCCAGGTAGGCGAAGTCCGGAGGCATGCCCTGCTCGAGGCGTATCAAGCCGTCATGAGCCCATCCGCCCAGGTGCGGTAGGCTCAGCAGCCATGCGCAGGCGCCAGGATCCGCCGCCTGGATCCGGGTGAGCAGGTCATAGCCGGCCCGGAAGGCGGCTATGCCGGGATCGACTAGATCGGCATCGCCGACGGCTTCGGCGATGGCGTGCAGCAGCATAGTGTGCTTGCTCTGCTGCGTCTCGCACAACAGGCGAATGACGGCCGGCTCCCCCCCGCCTGCGGCGAGAGCGGTAAATGCTGTGTCCGGTAGCCGGTGGGTCTTAAACGCGGAGACCCTTTTCATCGGTCTGGTCCTATATTCTCGCATTAAAAGAACTTAGCGGTACGCCATTTTCCTTGAGCCGTTCCCGGTAAAGGGCAATGGAGTGCGCCAGCGGCGAGGCGCCGAGCTCCGCTAGCTGGTCCAGCGAAAACTGTCTCAAATCGGGCACTGCCGTCACTATTATCTTTTCCTGTGAACTCATATCGCATCTCCGGATGATTGCGGAAAAATAAATGAGCCCGCGCTCGCCGCATCGCCTCCGAAGACGCATCCCGCGACGGGTCGAAGACCCAACCGAAACGGCCGCCAACGGATGCGGGATGCAGTCGCATGCCCAAAGATGGCACATGGACTCACGCCGGCGGCGGTACAGATGAAGCCAACACGTTGGCGGTGGCCCAAACACGGTTTTGGGCGAACAAGTAGATCCGCTGACGACTATTGACACTCGTGGACAGCCCAGGACGGATTGTAGATGTACTGCTATCCGCTCGCGACCCAATCGTGACATCGGCCTCCGGTTTAACACGGCTCACGCGACCCGGGCCTCCATCGGCCGAGTGGTCGCTCGCGTTTCCTCCGTGTCTGGGCGTCTACGGCGGCCAGACACGCCGAAGCGCGCTGCCCGGGCATCGGGCGCGATCATGGCGTGACCAACGCCTGGACGGTCACCGCGGGTCCGGGGCGCCCCGATACCTATTCTGGGATCTTGGGGAATATGTCATTTTGCCAGCTCTGGTCACTAATAGGATTTCTTTGCGCGACGATTGCTGGCGGTTCCTGTGCCTAGAACACCCCCACCCCACGCAGCGCCGGGTGTTACGTATCATCCGGCCGCGGTTTACGGATGGGTGCGGCTCTTGTGAGGTGAGCTGGTTACGCTGCGAGGACATGGCTGTCGCGGTATTTCGCGTGGTGGATGCGTTCGTGCTCGCGGCGGAGGTGGAAGCGCCAGTAGGCGTCGAAGT
>JALYVS010000070.1 GCA_030853115.1 Actinomycetota bacterium | reverse complement strand
GGCCAGGACCGGCCGCAGCGTGGGCGGCGCGACCAGGTCCTCGCCCGCCAGGTCCCCGCCCGCCAGGTCCCCGCCAGCTAGGTCCTCGCCAGCTAGCCCGGTGCTAGCGAGCCCGGTGCCAGCCGGCGAACCGCGCTCCGGGACGGAGTCATAGTCCGCCCGCGAGACCACATCGTGGAGTTGCGGATCGTCATCGAGAATGGTGAGCAGTCCTGCGAGGCTCATGATGTCCTTGTTATCGCTGTGTGTACCTTGGTCCTGGCCGGCCTGCGCTGAGGACCTTCGCGTGAGATCCGTGAGCCGGTGCGGGCAGCACAAATCAGCCGGGTTTTCCGCACCCCGGCGCTTCACGGAACCCTCTAAGTTTACGCGTTCCGCCGGGCGGCACGCGGACGCGCCCCGGCTAAAGGTCCGGTCCGCCGCCGCACGGTGCGGATCGGGCCCGGCGCCGGTTCGGGCCCCGGGTTCGGACACCGGCCCGGGAGCGCCTGCGCAGCAAAGGGTGCTCAGTACATTACGCTGCGAATTCATGACCACCAGTGGCGAGCGGGCCGAAGCGCAGCGGGCGGTGCTGCGGGCGCGGCACGCCGCCAGCCAGGCGCGGATCGCCGCGGCGGGCCGGGCGTACCGCGAGACGCTGGTGCGGGAAATGTTCGCGCTCCCGGTCCGCGATTGTGCCCACCGGTGCATCGGCCGGCCCGTCCGGCTGCTCCGGGCCGGGTACCTGACCTCGCTGGACGAACTTGGCCTGCCCCGGCTGCGCGAGGCCGGCTTCGAGATCGCGGTGGTCACCGTCGACGAGCAAGCTCCGCCATCCGCCGGGTCACCCGGCCCGGCCGGCCACGGTCACCCGGCGGCAGCCCTGGCCCGCGCAGGCGAGGTCATCGTCGGGGACCTGCGTACTATCGCGATACCGCCTCGCTCCTTCGATATCATCCACTGCGCGCTGCTGCTCGACCGGGTATCGCACGTCGAGCTGGTCATGGACCGGTTTACCGCGGCGCTCCGGCCCGGCGGGCTGTTCCTGCTGCGCATTCGCGACCGGGACTGCGCCGCGGGGCTGGCGGACCGGATCGCGCCGCAGTGGCTCAGGCGGCCGCTGTGGCGCCGCCTGCATCCGGGCGAGCCCGGCCCGTTCCGCGCGGTGTACGAGCCGGCCGGCTCAGATCACGGCATCCAGGCGTACATGCAGCGACAGGGCCTGGTCATCTGCCAGCGTGAGACCGCGGCGACCTGGGCCGCCGGACCGGGCCAGGCGCTCTGGGCGGCGTCCGCGGTTCGCGGCCTGATCGCCCGCCTGACCCGCGGCCGGCTGACCGACGCGCACGACGAGGTGCTTTACGTGATAAGAAAGCCCCAGGATCGTTCCGCGCGCTTGGTGTGACGTCCGGCCAGGGCTGGCCCCTTCCCGCTCCGGTCACGACGGCCGTTCCGTATCGTTAACTGGCGCGGATACGCTACGTCGCGGACGCGCTCGCGGCACGATGGCCTGACGTGTCGGAAGCGATGTTCGGAGGCACCCTGACCGCTCAATCGCCGCCTGGACTGCCCGCGGAGCTAGCGGACTGGCCAGCGTTCACGCTCGGTGAGACCCAGCTGGGTGATCTTGAGCTGCTCACCTCGGGGGTGTTCGCGCCGCTGCGCGGCTTTATGGACGCCGCCGCCACCGCCTCGGTCCGCGAGCGCGGCACGCTCGCCGACGGCACGCCCTGGCCCGTTCCGGTGACCCTGGACGTACCGGCCGGCGCGATCCCGCCGGACGCGGATCACCTGGTGCTGCAGGACCAGGAAGGCTCGCCGCTGGCCGTGCTCTCGATCACCGAGCGGCTTAACCGGCCCGGCCCGGACGATCCGGCGGGGCCGCAGGTCGTCCGGCTGGCCGGCCCGGTCACGGCGCTGCGCGAGCCCGAGCACGGCCCCTTCCGCCAGCTGCGGCGGCGGCCCGCGGAGATTCGTGCTGAGCTCTCCGGCGATGCGGGAACTCCCGGGGTTTCCGGGGGTAACGTGCTCGCCTACGCCACCCGCCGCCCCCTGAACCAGCGTCATATCGGCCAGCTGCGTTATTTCGCGGGCCAGCTGAACGCGCGCTTGCTCGTGCTGCCGCTCATCGGCGGACCCGCGCTGGTCGTGACCCGGCCCGAAGCGCTGGTCCGCGCCGTGCTCGCGGCGCGGCCGCACCTGCCCGCGAGCACCCTCGTCGTTCCGGTCCCGCTGGCACCGCGCCAGCCGGGCCCGGACCAGGCAAGCACAGACCAGGCAGGGCCCGGCCAGGCAGGCCCGGACCAGGCCAGGCTCGGCTCGGCCGGGCCCGGCCAGGGGGGCGCCGGCCTACGCGTGGCGGCGGTCGTGGCCGCGGCCTACGGCGCCACGCATCTACTGGTGGAGTCGCCCGCGCTGACCGGGACAGCAGGTTCGCCGGGCGGCCAGGAAAACGGCCCGGTGACGCTGCCCGGGGTGCCCATCCCGGTCGTCAGCGCCGGCGAATGGGCCTACGATCCGCGTTCTGAGGTGTGGCGGCCGCTCGCCCTGATCGAGGCCGGAGCCGAGCAGGACGAGCTGACCGACTCCGAGCTCGGCGCGCTGCTCGATTCCGGCGCCGAGGTTCCGGACTGGTTTGCGCCGCCGGGCGTGACGCGTGAGCTGCGCCGCGCCCGGCCGCCCCGGGCTGAGCGCGGCCTGGCCGTCTTCTTCACCGGCCTTTCCGGCTCAGGCAAATCCACCGTCGCCCGGGGGCTGGCCGAAGCGCTCCTCGAGCGAAGTGACCGGACGGTCTCGCTGCTGGACGGCGACCAGGTCCGGCACCTGCTCTCGGCCGGGCTGACCTTCTCCCGGGCCGACCGCGACCTCAACATCGCACGCATCGGCTACGTCGCGGCCGAGGTCGCACGGCACGGAGGCATCGCGATCTGCGCGCCGATCGCGCCCTACGCCCAGGCCCGCGCGACCGCTCGCGAGATGGTAACCAAGGTCGGGGACTTCCTGCTCGTCTACGTCTCCACCCCGGTCGAGGTGTGCGCGGCCCGGGATCGCAAGGGCCTGTACGCGAAGGCGCGCGCCGGGCTGATCAAGGAGTTCACCGGGGTGTCGGATCCCTACGAGGAGCCGCGGGACGCGGACCTGGTGCTCGACACCTCGGTCATGACACGGCAGGGGGCCATCGACGCCGTCCTGGACATGCTCACCAGCGGCGGATGGCTGGCCGCTTCCCCCCTCAGGCCGCCGAGCCCAGTGGAACGCCGCTGACCGGGACACCGGGGTCGATGGTCCGGCTGGGCTCTGCTACCGACGGCGGTAAACCGGCGCCGGCAGTCTTCGGCTCAGTCTTCGTCCTCGGCGCGGGCGCCTTCGTCGAGCCTGGCCCGCACGCCCGCGTGCTGGCGCCGGTTCCTGAGCCGCCCCATCAGGGCGCCTGACATCACGTCCCGCTGCCGGGAGAGCAGGACGAAGCTGGCGACCCCGCTCACCACGAACGCGAGCGCCAGCAGCAGCAGGCCGCGGGCACCCAGCAGGTAGAGCAGGATCATGGAGCCGACGAGCAACAAGATCCGGGCGGACGTGTAAGCGAGTGTGGCACGCATGGCGACCTCAGCATAGCTACCCTGGCCCGGCCGTCGGCACGCGCCCGGCGGAGCGTCGTCCTGATATCGGGGTTGACCGCCGCGGCTATCGCTTCCGGTACCGGATCAAGAAAGGCATCAGGGCTGATTCGAGTTGCACGCGAAGGGTCATCTTGCTCTCGCCCGCACTGCGTTCGGCGAAGTAGATCGGGAGCTCTATGATCTTCATGCCATGCTTGACTGCCCGGTAGTTCATCTCGACCTGAAAGCTATAACCGGTGCTGTAAACGCTGGCGAAGTCGATTGCCTCGAGCGCCGAGGCACGCCACAGCTTGAAGCCGGCCGTTACATCTCGGATGCCGAGCCTCAGGAGAGCGCGGACGTAAGTATTTGCAAAACTCGAAAGCGCTCTCCGGTACCAGGACCACTCGCTAGCAACCCCCGCGCCGACTACATAACGCGAGCCAATGACAACATCAGCCTCGGTCGATAGCAGGACGGCGAGCATCTGGGGCACGTACTCTGGCCGATGCGACAGGTCGCTGTCCATCTGCAGCACGAACTCAGCGCCCGCACGGACGGCGCGGGTCATGCCGTCTACGTAGGCTCGCCCGAGACCTTCTTTGCCTGGTCTGTGGATGACCCCCATCCGGGCCGCACCATAGTACGCGGCCAGCTCCTCGGCTACCGCACCGGTTCCGTCTGGCGAGTTGTCGTCTGCGACCAGGATTCGCAGCCCGGTTAGCGGCAGGGCCATCAGCGCCGCAGTAATCACCGGAAGGTTGGCCGCTTCGTTGTATGTGGGCAGGATGATGGTCAGTGTTGCTGAGCGCCAGGATGCTGGCAGGTCTGGCGTGCGCACAGATTTCATATCTCGCTGGACAATAGCCATAGCGGTCCTTTCAACGTGTTTTCTTCTGTGCTGGCAAGGTAGGGTTAGAATCGTCATGTCAATAATTCTTGACCAGACCGCGGTAGCTCACCATTGCGCGTTCGCAGCGAGGCGGAGCGCATAAGAAGGCCAGAATATCCCCGCCGGAGGACCGCCGTTACACGTTCCGTCGGACGCCCCTGGGGGCTTTACCCAAAGCAATGCGTCCACCATCGGATTGCCGGTGTCAGCAGTTGGCGGCCGGCCCAGAGCTTGGCCGGGCGGATTGCACCACGTCTTGGCGCTCGCTGTCCCGTTTCTTGACGTGTCGATCACGTAATGTGCAGCGTGCAGCATCGCGCTGAGGTTATCGCCATACGATTCCTCCGCGGCGGTGGAATTGAAATTGCTCACATTAAGTGAGAACCCCCGGACCTCGCCGACGCCGGCCGCATTCAGGAGCGCGGCCATGACGTTGGCTGGCTGCCAGCGCGAGTTTCCGGCATCAAGGTAGACCACCGCGCTTGGCAATGCGGCCAGCTGGTCAACCGCCCGGCGGATCATCGTAAGCCGCTGTTGCTGCCCGGCCGGCGGCAGGCACGGCAGCCGTACGTACTGGGCGAGCGCATCGGGCTCTAGGATCACTACCGCCTGGCCCGTCCCGATTCCCGCGACGACCTGGCCGATCCAGCGCTCATAAAGCGCTGGCCCGGCCAGGGTGCTTGCGGCACCGTCCCGGCAGCCCTGGCGCGGGAAGGCATAGAGCACCAGCAGCGGCACCGAATGACGGGCCGCGGCCTCGTTCATCACGGTTCGGATGGCTGAGGCCACCTGGGCCACGGGGTTCCAGCTGCCGAACCAGATCCCGGCGGGGCGGCTTGAAATTCTGCGCAGCAGCGCGGCCCCGGCTGGGTCCGAATGGTCCAGGGACGCTTCGCCCTGAGCCGCCGGACTATGGGGGTCGACGAACAGCTGAACGCCGGAGAACGGGTCACTTTTACCCGGATCCGGATTAGCCGCGCTCATCTTCGCTACCACTATGCAGACGCTCACGATACCCGTTACCGCGAGGAAACCGGCTGCTAGCGCCCAACGGCGCCGGGGGCGCTGCCGCAGACGGCGGTTCTTTGTGAACGGGAATCTGTCCACTCACGGCCAGACCTTCGTCCGCAGCTGCGCTAGGCTCTTGAAATTGCCCCGGCCGGCCGCTGACGCGCTGCGCCACAGATAAAAATGGCCTTTACCGTAAGAGTTCTCGAAAGGGATTACCGCTACCAGGTCATAATTTCTCGTGGCCGCCATCTGCCCGGCGAGGAAATATGCCTGCTGCGGAAGGTAGTTGAGGCTGAGTTCCACCCAGGTGTAATAACGATCCTTAACTTCCTGGGCCAGCGCCGGATCGCCGGACAGGTGCTGGCCAGCACGATCAACGTAATCGGAATAATAAAAACTGTTCCATTGCCATGGCTCAGTGACATCTATCGCGTCGTAACGGGCCACCTCGATATCCTCGGCCAGAATCCTGCCCGCTCCGTCACGCAGCTGCGTGTGCAGCCCGTAACTCAATCCTGACGTATTGGCCCAATTTGCGTAGAGCGTACGAGATTGGTTAAGGCCTATCGCGAAGACTGCCATGACGACGGCAAGCCCGGCTAGCCAGTAACCCCGGTGTGAACTGAGGAAAGGGCGCCGCTCATACCCGGAAAGCCAGGCGAGAGCATAGCCAGCAAGCGGCGCGGCAAAGAACAGGCCATAGGCGATGTGCTTGTCGAGTGAAACTGATTCCTGAGTATAGATATGATAAACAGGTGCCAGCCATGAGGAACCGAACAAAAGCACCGCTAGAATCCGGAGACGCCAGCCGGCCCGCAGGGTAAGCAGCAGGCCGAGGAAGGCGATGAGATAAACTATGCCACCCATCAGCAGCACATGAATAAAGAGCGCAGTGCGTGGCTCCGTCAGCAGAGCTGTCCGATTCGTGGTAGTGCTGGTGAGACCCTTAAGCGCCGTTCTATCCATGGTCTCGTAAGCGATGCTCAGGCTGAATGCGAAACCTGCCAGTGACAGGGCGAGGCGCAGCAGCACCCCTCGCCACGCCACGAAAGCGATGCTCAAGAAGGCCAGCAGGCCGAACACGGGCAGGACGAACAGCAGCGCGGCATATTTTGCCAAGATGGCTAGCACAAGCACCGGCCCGACCGCGATGGCGGCCCACGGGCGCCTGCTGGTGCTTGAGTAAACGGAGAAAGCTGTGGCCAGTGCGATGAGGAAAAGACACAAGCTGTCGTAGGTGGCCAAGCGCCCGAGGAAGAGAACGACGCCGGTCGACGCATAGACGGCGGCGGCGAAGATCGCCGCGGGCCGGTGGAAGACCCGGCCTGTCACCCAGTAGACGATCCCGGTTACGCCCAGCATGCAGGCAAGGCTGAAGCCGCGCGCTAGCTCAAGGCCGCCGACCATGTCCAGGAAACCGCCAATGACCGGGTAGGCATACGGATAACCGGAGAAATACGATGCATAGTTATCCAGGGGAACGGGGCCGTCATTCCAGTGATGGATGATCTGCCGGCCTGCGTAGAGGTAGAGCGCTTCATCCTGAAAAGCCGTGTTATGCAGCGTGGCCAGGCCAACCACGGCCTGCAGGCCCAGAATTCCGATGAGCGGCCATGGCCACGAGAGGGGGCGTGCCGCCACCGGGCGAGTCTCCACGGAGGCCCGCGGTTCTGCGTAACCTACCATCGGGTACTCCCGTATGCAGGCTGGTCAGAATCTGTTTCCAGGTAGCCAGCGAGGTAGCATCCGAGGCCAGCGACCAGCTCTTCGCTTGCGCGGGGCTTGGCTTGAGTCCTGGTCCCCCCTCGTGGTAAAGCAGGGCGTACACCTGAGGACTGGCATCGACTGCCTGTCCCAGCCGCGCCAGCCACGCTGACTTGTGGCTGGCGCGCCCGGAGACGCTGACTTCGACGAAGAGGGGTTTTCCCGGGTACCGCCTAGCTAGGCTGCTGAGCACCTGCTTCGGATCTTTCCACCGCGTACCCGGGTAATTGATGAAGTCCTGAAGTACCACGTCGATGGTGGATGATGGTGGCGCGAACCGTTGATCATGGGCCGGATCCGCCGGTGCCCATACCCAGGATACGTTGCCTGCCCTGGCCGCCCGGAATACTGATTGTATGTGGAGCCAGGCTTTCGGCACATCCTCCGGAATACCACCGTTCGCTACGCCCGACGATATCGACCAGTTCTTGTCCGTCTGCAGAAGGACGGTAAGGAAGACGGGTTTGCCGAATTCGCGGATCTCGTCAGCCCAGCGGGTGAGGGCGCTATCGTCCACCCCGTTGTAAATCGCAGGCAAGCCGGCCGTCAGGGACGGTTCGTGGTTGGGGCCGAAAGTTCCCATCTCGAGGACCACCCATGGGCGGGCACCCTGGGTAGCCAGCTTCTCGGCCCACGCCGTATCGAACTGATCATTAATCTCCTGCGTGCGGCCAATGATCGAAAAACGCATGCCTAGGTCATGCTCGAGCACCGGCGGCTCGCTGATCAGTGACTGAACAGGAAGGGTCAGGCCGGTGTACCGCGCGTCTACTTGCTGCTCGGTGATAACAAAAGGAGTCGCTGCGCTCTCGAATATCGGCAGTGATGTCAGCCGGGTACCGATGAGGACGGGACCGGCTATCAAGGCGGCCAGGCCAAGGTTCAGCACCGGCTTGATGCTCTTTTTCTGAGTAAGCAGCTTAGCCGGGTAGGCTTGCTTGCCGGTAATTCTAGTCAGTTCGGCCCGGTGCGCGCGTATGTCCGCGAGCGCCAGCCAGAGAAAACTTGCCAGCAACACCAGAGAATAGATGAGCCACAGCATGCTGATAAACATGGAGGTCGCCTGTCTGCCGCTAATCTGGGTAGCCCAGGCGAAGGTAAAGACACAGAGCAGCAGGAAGAAGACGTAAATACCTAGATACCGCAGGGACCGTCGGCCTCCGGCCTCCTTGGAGGTCACAGCGAACGGCCTCTTCCGGCGCAGGACCGCAGCGATAAGGCTGCCGATAAGCGCTGGACTGGAGCCAAAGCCGATAATTATTCCGCGCACGCCGGTCAGGCCCTGAGTGGCATACCACATTCCCGCGATACCGAGCGCGCAGTACGGCAGGAAATGCCACAGGTAATTGTTCAGGGTGGCGGTATGGACAGCCGGGATCCCGGTAAAGATAAAGAGGATCGGGCTCAGCAGATAGATCAGGTCGCGCAAGCCGCACAGATAATGCGTGCAGGCCAGGAAGTACTGCACGCGCTGCTCGAAGCGCAGCCCGTTCTTCTTGGGCAGCAAGATATCGCGCCAGTGATCGCGGCATACGCTCAGGGTGCCGAGCGCCCAGCGTCCTTGCTGCTTCAGATATGACGGAATGTCTAGCGGTCCCAGGCCAGTGGCGAGGACGTCCGAAAGGTAAATGCTGCGCCAGCGTGGGTGAATAGCGATCGAGGCAGCGAAGTCCTCGGTCACGGAGTCCTGCGGCAACCCGCCGATCTCATCCAGCGCCGCGGCCCGTATAACTACATTCGTCCCGCAGATAAACGCGGCGTTCACCGCAGCCTTGCCCGGGCAGAGCACGTTGTAGAACATCGATTGCTGGTCATCCGCCCAGCGAGAGACAGGATTATTCAGGTTCGCGTAATACTGTCCGGTCTGAACCCACCCCACCTTGGTGTCGGCAAAGGCCGGGATCGTCTTGAGAAGAAAGTCGGGCTTTGCTACCTGATCGGCATCGAAAATGACCAGAAGTGAATTCCCGGTAGCCCCGCAGAGCTGGCGGGCATTTTCGATGTTACCTGCCTTCGCGCCCCCGCCGCTGCTTCTGGTCACGCAGCTGACGTCGAGTTCCTGCGCTAGTGTGTCTATCTCGGCCCAGCGCGGGTAACTAGCCGTGCGGCCATCATTGCAGACAACGATGGTCACCTGCCCGTCGGGATACTGGGCCAGATATTTCTGGCGGGCGGCAATACATCCGTCAAGCGTTGGTCGCAGGGTCGCGACTCCCTCATTGGCGGTAGGGACCAGAATGAAGATCGCATGCTGGGTGGGGTCTTCCTCGGGTTCAATCACTGGCGTGGGCCGGGGCCAGGCCGTGGATTGAAAGCCAAGGGTGTGGACTGCCCCGAGAGCCTCGGCGAAGAGCAGCGGGCCGGCAATCCACCAGCCTTGCCAGTTCGTCACGGCCAAGCGCCAGCTCAGATAGTCGACAGTGGCGACTCCCGTGCCGATGGCCAGCAACATGGTGATCGCTTGCTGCCGGCTCACGTCCATCATGGAAAGCACCGCCGCCGCGGGCACCAGGATACCCAGGACCACCACGGGCCCTGGGTGGGCGTAGCCGATCCACCCGACGGCCAGCGCCACGGAAGCAACCGCCAGCACCTTACGGGCACTGACCCGGGAATGTAGCAGCTGAAGTCTTGATCGCCTGGGTGTCCGGCTTACGGCAGATGCCGCCGATGCCAGGTCAGGCTGAGCGGGTCCTTCCGCCGCGCTGCCCCGGCCGCCGGAGCTCAGGTCCGCGGTTTTGCTGGTGGCAGTCCCTTCGGACGCAAAGAGATAGCTTCGGGAAGCTGGCACCACCGCGCGCGTCGATGCGGAGTGGCTGGTCTTCAGCAGCAGGGCGTCCAGACAGGACATGACGACGAAAACAATTTTCGCGTGCGGGCCCCAGAAGCCATGGGACAGCTTGGCGGTATCAAGCAGCGCCAGCATGATCAGGATATTCAGCAGCAAGAGCAGACCGGTCATCGCCCGCGCGTCTGCTGGCACCCGGGCGAAGGCAGCGGTACGGCGCTCCAGCCAGGCGGGTCTCCGGCTGGCGAGGGCTACGGCGACGGCAGTAACCAGTACATACCTCCAGGACCCTGTTCCGTCCCAGACATGCCAGCCCAAGCGCCAGAGCAGACCTGCCGCCACAGTTAGCAGCACGAGGGCCTGTCCGAGCCGGTAGCGCCGTGGCCCAGGATCGCTCACCGCTGCTCGCCAAGCGCGAAGCAGCCAGCGGGAGATCCTCCAGGTGACGCCGCCTAGGAGCACTGACAGGGTGAACTGGCTGAGGGTGCTCGAGGTCAGGGTGCCCAAGAAGGCTGCTACGCCAACCGAAGTAACCATCAGAGCCAGCGCGCAGCTCTGCAGGCGCGTCAAGGGCAGGTGCGTGGCAGGGGCGGCGGCTAGCCGGGTCTTCCGCGGTCTGGAACCCGGCGGCCCGGCCAGCCCGGCCGGCCTGGCGTCAGGGTTGGCGTCAGGGCGCGGTGCGTATGTCACCCCCACCGGCGCTTCGAGCCCGGCCAGCTGCAAGGATGCGTCTACTTCCGGCTGGAACGCAGGGGCGCTGAGGCTGTCACCGGGTATCAGGAACGGCTGTTCTGGAGGCGGCCGCCGGGCGTTCACGCGGCCTCACCACGCAGATGATGCCCCCGGCCCGGCGGGACAGCACCGATGGCACCTTGTCCTTGGTCTGCCGGTCCCGTCCCGGGTACAAGCGCAGCGGGAGCACGTAGGGGCAGTCTGACGTCGGCGCTCATTGAACTCCGTTTCGGGTGATGCGGCAACGACGGTAGGTATCTATCCGTGCGGCAAGCTCGAGGCAATTTGGCGAATAGCAGGCGGCAAACCACTACGCAATAAGCAATGCGCAGCGATTTTGGGCAGCGTAAAACCAGCGCCTGTCACGAGTTCCCCTCCCGTAAGCCTGGGCCGACCAGACGTCTCACCTAGGTGCGGACCCTCAACGGTGATATCCGCGCGTACAGCTACAAGACGTAGCTACCAGGAGGAAAGTTTACAAGGTGGCTGGATGAGTACCTTATGTTGTTTTTTAGGCAAACATGAATAGAAACCAATCCTGCGGATATCTATAACTCCAGGTCAGAGTGTTATATGACGCCTAGCCGGGCATCTGAGACCACGGCTCACCTTGCCATCCCGTGTCTAATTTGCCCAGTTGAGTGAGATTTGTCACGAGTGGATTAACCGGGAATTCACATAGCGGTCCTCAGCTGCCAAAATATTTAACTTGCCAGTCCATATTCCTCAGCTGCCAGTTTTAATAGTTCGCCTGGAGTTCATGAAATAGCTGTACAGGCGCCTAGCTCGCCACTGAGCAAATTTGGCGCCCATACGCGGATAACGTGCACCGTGCTTCACGGTGAGCAGCAGCCAGTGCTTTCCTTTGGCGCGCCCGGATGGCGTCGGGCACGCGGTGCTCAGCCGCCGTAGGTGATCGTGGGGTTGCTGATGGCGTGGGTGTCCGTCAGTGATCCGGTTCCTGCCGTGAACGCGGCCCGGACGCTGGACGGCAGGGACGGCACCGCCACATCGAGCACCAGGGTGCCGTCGATGCTGACCATCACATGACCGGCGCTGGTGACCCGGATATCGATCGCGTGCGGGGTACCTCGCAGCGTCGGGATCGACTTGTTCGTGCTGACCAGAGTCAGCGCGGAGCTGCCGGCCACTGACGTGCCGACGCTGACGTAATTCCCGGCGTACACCCCGTTGCCTGAGTAGGTCTGGAAGCTGACGAAAACCGCCGGCAGCCCGCCGACCCCCAGCGAGCTGCCTGAGCCTCCGAGCGAGCCGGTCGAGGTCGCGGAGGAATCAAGCAGCGCGAAGGTCAGCCCGTCCGCACCCGCGCTGGCCGATCCGCTGATCGACTCGGTAAACGTGGCGTGCACACCGATCGGCGCCATGGTCTGCGGGTTGATCACGTTGGCCGCCGCGAACCGCTGTCCGTCGGTGGTCAGCGTGGCGGTGCCGCCGGACACTACCGCAGTCCCGTTGGCTTTCCACGTCCTGCTGGTGAAATCAGGCAGCGTCTGGGGACCGCCGGCCCCGGTTCCGGTGAGTGGCACGGTGACCGTGCCACTGGTGGAGGTGACCGCGAGGCTGGACGCGAAACCGCCGGTGGCGGCGGGGGCGAAGCTGACCGGAACCGCCACGGAGGCACCGGGCGCTATCGTCGTCCCGGTCGCGGGAAAGACGGCCGCGAACGGGGCCGTCGGCGGCGTCACGGCGCTTATCTTCTCTGTCGCTCCGCCGACGTTGGTCAGCGTGACGCTCTGGTTGGCGGTGGAGCCGACCGCGATGCTGCCGAAGGACAGCGAGGTCGGGGCGGCGCTGAGCGGCTGGCCCGGAGGCGGCGCCGACGGCGTGGTGATCAGCACGCCGCTGACCGCGTGGACGTCGGCCAGCGAGCCGGTACCCGCGGTGAATCCGACGATGACCTGCGGCGGCAACGTGACGGCGGTACTGAGTAGCTCAGTGCCGTCCACGGTCACCACCAGGTTTCCGCCGGAGGCCGTGACCGTGACCGTGTGCGTGCCGGTCCGCAGCGGTGCCGGCACCGCGGCGGTCGCGGCGTAGGTCACGTTGTCCAGGCCATTGCCGGGGCCGATGGCGACCCCGGTAAAGTTGGTCGAGCTGGACTGGGCGTTCCAGGAGGTGGCCAGCGACACCGCCACTCCCGGCAGACCCGAGAAGCCCAGACCGCCGCCCGCGGCACCGATCCCGGTGGGGGTGGTCTTGGTGGCATCCAGCAAGGCGAAGGTAAGGCCGTCACCTCCCGTGCCCGGCCCGATCTGGACGGTGAACGTCGCACTCAGCCCGGCGCTGGGCAGAGCCTTGTTGTAGAACACCGAGCCGGCGGCCTGCGCGCTGGCGGGGGTGAGCTGGACGGCGGAGCCGGCCGCGGTCGCGGTCCCGTTGTAGGTCCAGGTGTCGCTGGCCGGAGAAGGAACGGAGTTGGCCGGGCCGCCGCTGCCGACGAGGTTCTCGGACATGGCGCCCTGGCCGGCGTCGCCGGCGATCTCGTAGCTGGCCGTTTCCGCTCTTGTGCTCGACGGGGTAAAGGTAACCGCTTGGTGGGCTACCGCACCTGGCCCGAGGACCAGGCCCTCAGCCAGCGGCGTGGTGGTGCTGAAATCCCCGCTGGGGGCCTTGGCCAAGGTGATGGTGACCGGGACGTTGCCGGTATTGGTGACGTTGAAGCTCAGGGTGCGCGAGCCCCCCACCGGAACCGAGCCGAAGTCCAGGGTGGGCGGGCTGAGGGTCAGCATGCCCTGGCCGCTGACCGCCGTACCGGAGATCGGGATGGACATGGCACCCGAGGTGCTGGTGATGGTGATGCTGGAGGTGCTGTTCCCGGCCGCGGTCGGCGCGTAGGTCACGGAGACGACGACCGAGCCGCCGGGAGCGATGCTGGAACCCGCCGCGGGCAGGCCAGCGGCGGTGAAGGGCGCGGCCGGGCTCGTCGAGGACCGAACGGTCTCCGCCGTGGTGCCGGTATTGGTCACCTGGACGTTGAGCGTATTGGTGGTGCCGGTTGGCTGGCTGGTGAAGGTCAGGCTGCTGGGAGAGGCATGCAACCCAGGCTGGACGGCGAGACCCTGCAGCCCGACCCCGATCGTGCCGGTGCTGGTGGTGACCGTGAGGACGCCGTTGACGGCTCCGGGCGTGGTCGGGGTAAAGCTCACCGGCACGGTCAGCTGGGCCCCGGCGGCGAGGGTCTGCGGCAGCGAGCCGGGGGTGGCCGCGAACGGTGCCGCCGCGGCGACTGCGCTGACCGTCACCGTGCGGGTCGCCGTCAAGGTGACGGTGCCGGTCCCGGTACTGCCGACCGGCACTGACCCCAGGTTGGCCGGTGCGCCGGTGAGCGCGGCTTGCGACGGCTGGCCGAACGCCATCAGCACGCCGTCGCGGGTGCCCACATAAACCCGGCCCGAATCGGTGGCCGGCACCGCGAACTTGGAGACATTACCGAGCGGTGCCGAGTAAAGCTGCTGCAGCACGCCGTTGGCGTCGGGGACCGGGTTGAAGGCCAGCAGCAGGCCGCCCGCTCCGGTCGGCCCGGTCGAGGACTCCATCCAGACCACGGCGCTGCCCGAGGCGGTCCCGTGGGAGGTGACGACCGGTGAGCCGCTGGTGTATCCGAATGTGCTGCTGCTGGCGCCGACCGCACTGAGCGCGGGCAGCCCGGCCCCGGTGACGCCGTACTTCAGCGCGCGCAGGGGGCCGCCGTTGCCGATCATGTAGACATACCCGCCGTCCCCGCCCCAGACCGCGGGATGACCCCACTGGCCCTGGAAGGGCCCGGTCACGCCGAGCGCCGCATCGGTTCCGCCGGCACCTTGGGAACGTCCCCCGAGGTTGTCGCGGTTCAGCAGGAATACCCGCCCGTCCTTGCCGGCCTGAACCAGCAGGTGCGGGTATGCAGTGGTGCCGAACGACGCCGGTAGCGCCATCGGGCCGCCCGAGGCGAGATCAGTGTCGTTGAGATCCATGGTGGGTGCGTTGGACGGGCTGAAGAAGTCGGCCGCGGACAACGACCCGTCCGCGTTCACCTGCAGCCGCACCACAGATTCGGACAGCGTGCCCGGCGGAGCCGAACCCGGTCCGGCCGGCGGGCTGATCCCGTTACCTGTGGCCAGCAGGATCCGGTTCGGCCCGTCAGAGACCAAGCCGCCGCCGGCCTGCCAGATGCCCCCTCCGCTGTTGCTGGCGCCTGCCTCGGTCGTCCACATCGCGGTCATCTTCGCGGTGCTGGTGCTGACGCCCACCACGTAGCCCCGGTAGGGCCCGAAGTCGCAGTGCGAGCCGAATGCGGCGTAGATCACGCCGCCGAGCAGCAGCAAACCCGGGCGCTGCAGCTGGGTCTCCGGGTCGAACGGCGTCGCCGGGTCGTTGCCCGGCGCGCCGGCGATCGTCACTGGGAAGCCGGCATGTTCCGCCCCGGTGCCCGGGTCGACAGCGTGCATGTACCAATGCGGGTGCTGTGCGTCCGGTCCGTCATTGACCTTGGAGGTGAAGTACACCGCGTTCGAGGCCGGGTCGTAGACGGGAGTCGACGTGACGCCGATGTTCGGGGTCAGGTCGCCGCAGCCTATCGCCGAGGCCGGCCAGGCCGGCCCGGCGTTGTCGGTCCACCGGATGGCCCCGGTCGCTGGATCCAGCCCGTACACCTTGTCGTTTTCCGTAGCCACGATCAACGTGCCCGCGGCCACCAAGGGCTGGGCGTAGATCTGACCGTCCAGCTGCGTTGAGAACAACGAGCCGAAGTTGCTCGCGGTCACATTCGCGGGCGACAGGTTCGGCTCGTTCTGATCCCAGCCGGTCCGCAGGTTGTCGACCGAGACGGTCGTCTCGTCGGCCTGAGCACGGGAGCCAGAGCCGACCCCCGACAGGCCAGCCAGAGCCAGCCCGGCCACCGCGGCAGCCATGATCGATTGACGGGCCAGCGCTCGCATTGATCTTCCCCCCACCGGTCCCGCGATGGCGGCGCCGATGCCTCCATACCTGGGCCAACCTCATGTTGGCCGACGCCATTGAGCCGCCCCATTACGACGTAGCGGTACTAAACCACATCTACCGGTCCCTCAACCTGACTGAGCCAGGAGTTCACTCATCCTTAGCCTGGGCCTTACCTCACGATGACGGGACAGCTATACGTTTAGGCCGATGTCACCGACCCGACTAGGGGGAGGAAGTTGAGAGAACGAAGGACCATGCCGATGCGCATCACGTCCGGGTGTCTCCTCCTACTGGCGCTTTCCGCGACTGCCGGTTGCACCGCCGCCGGGTCTGCAGGACCTAATTCCGCATCATCAAGCACCGCGACGACTCAGGCGGCCGCATCGACGGTCCCGGGCGACGCGTCAAGCAGCAGGAGTCCCGGCGTTTCCGGGCTCCCTGGCCCGAAAGACCGTGGCCCGGCCCCGGCCCCGATCACCGTGGAGGCCATGGACTCACCCGAGCTCGGCGTGGTGCTGGCCAATCTCAGGGGCATGACGTTGTACCGGTTCATCACCGAATCGGGTGGGAAGGTCGCCTGTGCCGGAGCGTGCCTGAAGACCTGGCGGCCGCTCCGGGTGGAGGCCGGCGCAGCGCTGCGGCTTCCACCACTGATCAAGGGCAAGCTGGGTCAGGTGGCCCGTCCGGACGGGGGCTCGCAGGTGACCTTTGACGGCTGGCCGCTGTACACCTACGCGGGAGACCGGCAGCCGTCCGACACGTTCGGGAACGGCAAGAACGGCACGTGGTTCGCCGTCACGCACCTAAGAACCTGACCTGCCTGACGGCCACCTAACGGGCGGGTCATGGCCGGTCCGAGTCCGGGGCGAGGATCCTGGCCAGCAGCTCCGGGTCGATGTTGCCGCCAGAGAGCACGGCCACCGGCGTGGCGGCCAGAGGCAGTTCGTTCCGGTGAAAGAGCCAGGCCGCGACCGCAGCCGCTCCGCCGGGCTCCGCGACCAGCCGGACCTGGCTGGCGAGCCGCCTGACCGCGGCGAGCATCTCCTGGTCAGTCACCGTGACGATATCGGTCACCAGCTCGCGGATGTGCGCGAACGGCAGTACACCGACCCGCTCTACCCGCAGCGCGTCCGCGATCGTGCGCTGGACCTCGGCCGCGGGCCAGGCCACCCGCTCGCCGCGTCGGAAGGAATCGCGGGCGTCCGCGGCGAGTTCCGGCTCGACACCGACCACGGCCGCGCCCGGGCGGCAGGCCCGGATCGCGGCCGCGATCCCGGCAATCAGCCCGCCCCCGCTGACCGGCACGATCACCAGATCAGCCTGCGGGCAGTCGGCCGCGATCTCCAGGCCGATGGTGCCCTGCCCGGCGATGACCTGGCGGTCATCGAACGGCGGGATCAGTACGTACTTATGCCTAGCCACGAGTTCCCCGGTGGCGGCCAGCCGGGCCGCCAGCGTCGGGGCGACCGTCACCAGCTCGGCGCCGTAGAACTGAATCGCGTCGGTCTTGACCTTAGGTGCCGTGCTGGGCACCACCACCACCGCGGGCACGCCGAGCAGGGCAGCCGCGTAGGCCACGGCGTGGCCATGGTTCCCGCTGGAATGAGCGACCACCCCGTACCGCCTGGCCGCAGGCTCGTTCGCCATGATCGCGTTATAGGCGCCCCGTAGCTTGAACGATCCGGTGGGCTGCAGCGACTCAGCCTTGACCAGAAGACGAGGCTCCGGCCCGGGAAACGGGATCAGCGGCGTGCGGACCGCTACGGGCGCGAGCCGCTGGGCCGCTTCCGTCATCTCGGCCAGGCTGACCAGCCCTGGCTCCGCGTCGCTCATCCCGTCGCCTCTTGTCGTCACCTCGCGTCGTTGCCCGGATCACCGCCGGTCCCGCTTCAGGTCTATTCTCGCCTGGTGCACGGTGACCCCGGTGCGCTCTGAGACTCCAGTGCCGCGCGAAACAAATGCAAACTACTGCGGTTACTACTCAAAGTAGTAGAAAACTTACTATTTGTCGCAAAGTAGCGCGTGAATCACCGATCTAATTTCCAGAAATCTAGGTAGAAAGTACTCGTTAAGCGCCAAACTAGAGGGATTATCTGACCAGAGGCCAAAAGGTGACAGTCGGAGGGGACTGAACGTGGACGGCAACAACGAGCGCCTGCTCACGCCGGGAGAGGTAGCCGCGCTGTTCCGGGTGGATCCGAAGACTGTCACCCGGTGGGCGGCCTCCGGGCGCATCACCAGTATTCGCACGCCCGGCGGGCACCGCAGATTCCGTGAGTCTGAAGTGCGCGCCCTGCTACGAGGCGACCCGGAACCGTCACCGACAGGCCACCCGGTGGCCTGACTCCGCTTGGCCATCTGGTCGTCGCGACCGTTCACGCTGTCCTGACTCAGGACTTGTCGCCGTCCGGCCAGGGGTTTCCGTCGTGCTGGCGGGCGAACTCAAGGAACTCCTGGCGCAGCGCCTCGTCGTCCTGCCGCCAACGGTCACGTCGCTGCTCGACCTCTTCCGGCGTCAGCGCCTGCTCGGCCAGCCGTGAGTAGTCGGCGTCCTGAGGGCTGATCTCCACGTACACGTCGCCGAGGATGCGCCCGTCATGGCCGATCGCGGACTGCGGGACTCTGAGGTTCCCGTTCGGCAGTCGTATGACAAACATTGCTGATCACCCTAGATGCTGTAGCGCCGGTTGAAGTACAGCATGACCCGGAGCGCAGTCCGCGTATCCCCGCTCAGCATGTCCACCAGCGCCGGCCGCTGGCGGGACGCGATGGCGGCAAATGCGTCCGCGAAGAACTCTTTGCGTCCCAGGCCACCAGGCTGGCGGTGGAAATCACTGGCGAGGTGTGGCTGGCATTGATCGTAAACCATGCGGAACTCCGCAGAGTCGGATTGCCACTTACCTGGCGGGCTGTCGAGATCGTCGAGCGCATGGCCGACCTCGTGGCACATGACGTCCGGGGTGGGGGACGGCTGGGAGCCGACCACGATCTTACGCTCGCCGTAAGCGCCGGCGCAGGCGTCCCAGGTAGCCCGCCCAGCCGGCAGCGGGACGCCGCGCAGCCCGGTCATCTCATCAAGTTCCGGTACCCCGCCCGGACCGATGAAGATAGCGTCGAGGCCGTCCGCCAGCCGCTCCTTGATCCGCTCGGGCAGCTCCGCCAGCCGGTCGACCGCTTCGATCACCTCGGCGGGCGGGGGGGCCGCCGCGTCCCACTGCCGCCACAGGATGCGCTCAATCGAACCGCAGTGCCTGCGGCCATCGGCGGCACGCGGCCGCTCCTGCGCGTGCGGAGCGGTGAAGGGCAGCCTGGCCCGCAGGGCCGCTCCGGCGGCCCGCAACGA
>JALYVS010000392.1 GCA_030853115.1 Actinomycetota bacterium | reverse complement strand
TCCGGGACCCAGCGACAACCAGATAGCCGCCACCGCAGGCCCCGGGCTGCGCTTGCCACGGGGCCATCTCGTCATGCCCGGAACCGCGGTCACCCGAGCGGGCTGAGATGGTTATTTCTTGGTCAGACCATCGCTCCTACCCGAGTCTTATGCCCCTAACCTGCCATTATGCGTTCCGAGACAGAATTTGGGGCCGCCGCCGTCCGCCATGTGTCCGTGCGCACCGGGCTTGAGCCACGGACGGCGGCGGAAAAGTCACGGACGGGGGCGGTGGGAACGGTTGCGCTGACCGTCCGCCCGGATTTTTGCCTTTGACCTGGCATTTCAGGATACCTGCTCGCCATCCTCTCATCGCCGGGCTCGGGACCGGACTGAGTGTCCTGGGTGCCCAGGCGTCGGTTTATCCGCTTGTTCGCTCGGCCGAACAGCGGCTCCTCGGGTACTTGCCGGGGGACGAGCAGGCAGCGTTCCGGCCCCGCTCGTCCGGCTGGCGACCCACGTGAACTCCCTGGACCCGGTCGCCAACGCGGGCGACGCGGGCGCGGGGCATCAGGAGCAGCGCTTAGCCGGGTTCGGTGACGTGACCGTCGGCGACCGCGATACGGCGGGTGACCGCGACCGCCTCCAGCATCCGGCGATCATGGGTGACCAGGAGGAACGTGCCCGGATAGGTCTCGAGGGCGCCTTCGAGCTGCTCGATCGCGGGCAGGTCGAGATGGTTGGTGGGCTCGTCGAGGACCAGCAGGTTCACGCCCCGGGCCTGGAGCAGCGCCAGGGCCGCCCGGGTCCGCTCGCCCGGCGACAGCGAGCTCGCCGGGCGCAGCATGTGGCCGGCCACCAGCCCGTACTTGGCTAGCAGTGTCCTGATGTCCGTTGGGAGCAGGCTCGGGACCTGCGCCGAGAACGCCTCCAACAGCGGGATCTCGCCGTCGAACAGGCTGCGGGCCTGGTCCACCTCGCCCACTGCGATGCCGCTGCCCAGTGACGCGTGACCCGATACCAGCGGTAGCCGGCCGAGTAGCGCTCCGATGAGGGTGGACTTGCCGGCCCCGTTCGGGCCGGTGATGGCGATCCGGTCGGCCCAGTTGACCTGGAGGCTGACCGGGCCAACGCGGAAACCGCCGCGTTCGATCACCGCGTCGCGCAGCGTGGCGGCCACCGTACCGGACCGGGGCGCGGCGGCGATCTCCATTTTGAGCTGCCACTCCTTGCGCGGCTCGGCGACGACGTCCAGGCGGTCCAGCATCCGCTCCGTGGCCTTGACCTTGCCTGCCAGCTTTTCCGAACGGGCGACCTGCCGGTGCAAGATGTGCTTATCGTTGTCGGTCGCCTTGGCCCTGGCTTGACGGACGCCCTTGTCGGCCCAGCCGATCTGGGTCCGCATCCGTTCCTGGAGCCCAGCACGGGTGCCGGCGTACTTCTCGTAGTCCTCGCGGGCGTGCTCTCTGGCGATCTGACGCTCCTCCAGGTAGGCAACGTAACCGCCGCCGTAGAGGCGTACCTGCTGCTGCGCCAGGTCAAGTTCCAGGACCCGGTGCACGGTGCGCTCGAGAAACGCGCGGTCGTGGCTGACCAGGACGGTTCCGGCCCGCAGGCTCCGGACGAACCCTTCCAGGATCTCCAGCCCGGCGATGTCCAGGTCGTTAGTCGGTTCGTCGAGCAGGAAGACGTCGTAGCGGGACAGCAGCAGCGAGGCAAGGTTGGCGCGGGCCGCCTGGCCGCCGGACAGGCTGGTCATCGCCTCGCTGCCGGCGCCGGCGGGCAGTCCGAGGGTGGCGAAGACCGCGGCGGCGCGGTCCTGCAGGTCCGCGCCGCCCAGGACGAGCCAGCGCTCCAGTGCGGTGGCGTAGGCGTCGTCCGCTCCCGGCTTCTCCTCGACCAGCAGCGCCGTGGCCTCGTCCAGGTCCTGCTGCGCGCGGGCGACGCCGGTGCGCCGGGCGATGAAGCCGTCGATGCTCTCACCCAGGCGCCGCTCCGGCTCCTGGGAAAGGTAGCCGACGGTCGCGGCGGGCGGGCTGAGCCCGACTTCACCCTGATCTGGTTGGACCAGACCGGCCAGGATGCGCAGCAGCGTGGACTTGCCCGCGCCGTTGGCACCGACCAGGCCGGTGACCTCGCCGGGAGCGACAACCAAGTCGAGGCCAGAGAAAAGAAGGCGCTCGGCATGGCCGGCGGCAAGGCCCTTGGCCGTGAGTATCGCGCTCATCGCCCGCCCATCTTAGATGCGGGCCGACGCGCCGCCGTCATCATTCCCTCCGGCTACATCGGACCCGCGATGCCGGTCAGGTTTGCCCTCGGCACAGTGAAGTACCCGGCCACCAGGCCTGTCGAGGGAGTTCCGGGCCTATCTGCCGCTTGCCGCCGAACCGCTCGGCTTCCTGCCGGGCGGCCTCGACATGGGGCACGGCCCGGACGGTGCGGGGGTCGCGGTCATGCGTCGCGCGCCGCTCGCCGGGATGCGCGCGGCACGTTCGCCATTGGCCGAGCTGCTCGGCAATAGTTGTACCGAGGTACAGCGTCCGCTTCCCGGTTGCCGGTCGGGCGCGGTCACGGGTGAGCCGCGAAGACGGTGGTGCTCACCGGCTCGATGAGCAGCGGCGCGAGGAAGAAAGCCGTGCCCCCGCCCGGCGGGTGAGCCGCGGCACGGCTTTGTCAACGGCTCAGGACTCCTGCTCGCTGCCGTCGTCTCCCTGATCACCGCGTTCGGGCCAGGGCTGGGTGTCTTGGGCGCTGAGAGCGTCGGTGATGCGCTGGTTGGCGGCGTCAGTCTGCCCGTCGATGCAGTGGGCGTAGACCTTCTGCAGGACGGCGACGCCGTGCCCGGCGCGGCGGGCCACCTCAGTGGCGGGTATTCCGGAGTTCAGCCACAAGGACACCGCGGCGTGCCGCAGGTCGTAGGGGCGGCGGCCCAGCGGCGACCGGCACTGGGCCGGGGTGAGCGCCTTGGCGCGGGCCTCAGCCCACCTGGCGCCGTAAGCCGAGTCCTGGAGGATCCCGCCCCGCGCAGTCTGGAAGATCCACCCGTCCGGGGTCGTGCCGTACCTCTTGATGTGCGCGCGTAGCAGCATGACCAGGTCGGGCGGGATCGGGATGGTGCGGGTCTCGTAGGCGGCGCGGTGCTTCATGGCCGCGACCTTGACCGGTGGCACGAGCCGGACCCGGCCAGCGGCCCGCAGGGAGCAGGACGGCGAAGGATCCGCCGGGAAGCGCCCCCATGACACCCGCTAGGCGAGCCGGTAAGGTAGGAAGCCAGGTAACGGTACAACGGACTTCTTAAACGCGGCCAACGGCCACCTAATCGCCAAAAGCGAGCGGTTTCGCGCACCGCTCCTTCCGCCCGTCCGGGACAGGCGGAGCGGCTGCGCGTGCTCGTACGTCCGACCCCGAACTCCCACCCACCCCCGAACCGGGGGGCGAGCAGGCGGCACAGCGACGGTTGTCCATCATCGGGACATGGGAGTCCGGTCGCGGCGATCTCTCCGAGCGGCACGACGAGACATCCGCGGGCGCTTAGAGCGGCCTGCGTGACAACGCTGTCCGGCTCCGGCCCACTCGTCGCAGCCCCCCGGCCGCTCCGGTAAGCACCATGCTCGCTGCGCCGCCCTCCCGAAGTCTGTTGACGGCCCGCTGCTGATCCCTGCCGCAATGATCGTCAAGGTCTGCTGGCTGGTGGAAGAACGCCCCGTCATCGAGGCGCTTTCCTGGGATCGGTCGCAGCGGGCGAATTCGGGCACGTCACCCTCACCGCCGCCGACCTGGCACGGATGGCTGAACTTGTGCGCACCTACGCCAGCCTGCCGCTCGGCGCCGTCGATGCCTCAGTCATTTGGGAGCGGAACGACTGAAGCTGACTGACGTGGCGCCACTTCAACGTGGTCCGCCCAAGCACGTCAGCGCCCTGAACCCGCTCCCGTAGGTGGTCCCGCTCAAATATTTTAGTTGGTGGTCTGATCGGGTCCGGTTGTGGCTCAGGCGTTCGGCATGGGACTGCCGCGAGCGCTTTTTATCCTCGTTTACGCTCATCGGATAGCCCAACCGGTTCAGTAGGAGAGTCGGCCAGCGCTACCGCCGCTGGCTCTGGTGGCTCGCACGTCGCCACTGTCAATGCCCCGGTCCGCCCGGCCAGCCGGGCGTGCGCATCCTCCACGCACCTGTCGAAGTTCGTTGACCATACGAGCTGCAGCCGACCGGCGGCTGGCAAGGCGGCCAGGACCAGGTGCCCGAAGCTACGCTCTGCCCGTTCCAGGAAGGGCTCAAGCCAGCGCCGCCGGTCAGCGGCGGTAGGCCATGCGGCGTCGAAAAGCAGCGGCGCCCAAGTTAGCGATGGCCGTATCCCGCGCTCGGCAGGGGCCCGTTATTCGCTGATGACTTCCAGAATGGGGATGCGGGCGGCGTGGCGGGCAGGGATGATGCCGGCGATCAGGGCAGCGAGGCAAGTGGCCGCGAATGCCGCTGCCAGCTGAGCGGGAGGCACTGCGATGGTGGCGACGCCGGTCTGGTCGCGGGTGAGGGTGGCGGCAAGGGCGGTCCCCGCGCCGACGCCGAAGACGGCGCCAGGCAGCGCCCCGAGCAGGCACGTGATCACCGATTCGGCGCGGATCATCGCCGCTAGCTGCTGGCGGGTGAGGCCCAGCGCGCGCAGGACCGCGAACTCACGGGTGCGTTCGGTGACGGAGAGGACGAGGGCGTTGGCGATGCCGAGCACCGCGATGACCACGGTGAGCACGACGAGCGCGGTGAGCAGGCCAAGAACCTGGCCGAGGTCGCCGAGGTCAGCCGCCCGGCCCTGCTGATACTGGGCGGCGGTCGTCATGGTGGTTTCGGGGTTGCCGGAAAGCAGAGCCGCGACCGCGGCTCGCAGCGAGCCCGGCGAGGTCCCGGGAACTGCCCGGATGAGCAGCGCGCCGGCGTCATCCTGCTCGCTGGGCATGTCACGGAACAAGGTGGTGATGGACATGAGGTAGTCGTCGCCGAAGAAGCGCTTATCGGCGAAGGTCCCGGCGACACGGAACGTCCTGGCCGGGCCGTGGCCGAAGTCGATGGTGACATGGCTTCCGGTGTGCCAGCCGCGGCGGGCTGCCTGGACGGTGGAGACGAACAGCCCGTTGCCGCGCAGGGCGGTAAGGGCGCCGGTGCGCACGCCGAAGTCCATCAGGAGAGCCGCGCTGGCGGGGTCGATGCCGTCGACGCGGGTGTCCGCGCCCGCGACCACCACCAGCGGGTCGTCGACGCGCAGGGCGGCGCGTACGCCGGGCCTGGCGGCGACGCCCCGGGCAAGCCCGGGGCTGATAATGCCCCCCAGGTAAAGGTCGGCGCGGCTGCTGCCGTTGACGGCGTCGGCGGCAGAGGCACGAGCCGACGCGGCGACGATGCTGACCGCGGCCGCGGCCGCAAGCCCGATGGTCAGGATGGCCGCCGTGGCGGCGGTCAGGCGGGGGTTCCGTGCGCTGTTGTCGCGGGCGAGCCGGACGCAGACCCGCCCTCCGCGATGAGACCTGCGGGCAAGCGCTAGCGGCACGGCAACGAGACGCGCCACGGGTCCAGCGATCGCCGGGCCAGTTGTCACCAGGGCTGCGCTGGCGACCAGCGCCCCGGCCCCGACGAGCACCGTGTTCTGGCTGCTCTGGGAGGCAAACCCGGTCACCATCGCGCCCGTGCCCGCCGCGAGCCCGGTGATTCCGGCGGTCAGCCGCCCCCGGGATCGCCTGACGATCTTCGGCGGCGCCTCGCGCAGCGCGCGGATGGGCGCGACC
>JALYVS010000391.1 GCA_030853115.1 Actinomycetota bacterium | reverse complement strand
GCCGGCGGCCTGGGCGCACCGGGCCGGGCCGGGCCGCCTGCTGCCGTCACCGCTCAGGACGCTGCCTACATTGTCCGGGAGGCCGCCCAGGCCATGACGCGAAGTCAAAGCGACCGCGTCGAGTTCCTCCAGGAGGCCTTCTATTCAACGGGGACCAAGGCCTCCGGGTACCTGGAAGCGTGGATATACCAAGATCGGTCCAGCGCCTGGGTGTACTCGGCGGACAGGCAACTGGAACTCCGCTCCTGGACGGCGACGGCACACGGCACGGTCACCACCACGACAGTGGATTACTCCACCAGGTCATGGTCACGGACAGCACAGCCAGCCACCCCGCCCCCGTCAGGCAATTGCGCCATCCGCCGGGAAGCTACCGGCAGGCCGGTCCCGGTCCCGGTCCCGCAACTGCTCGCCTGCGGCACATTCGTCATCGCCGGCCATGACGACATCGCCGGCGTGAATGCGGTCAAGCTGACCGGGACAGGCGCCGGGGCGCGGCCGTGGGTCACCACGGTGTGGGTAAGCCCGTCAACCTACCTTGCGGTCCGGCTCACGACCTCCCATCGTGGCGAGCGCATCAACCAGAGCGATTTCCGCTGGCTTGCCCCCGAGCCTGGCACCGTGAACAAGCTGGGCGCCCCGCAGATCCCCGCCGGATTCCGGCACCTCCCCAGCAGGCCGGGATAAGGCTACGGCGCTGGAAATGACAGATAATCGGCTGCTCGCAGGGTCCCGTCTATAGCCCAACGAGATCGGCCATCAGCTCCATCTGCAGGCCGAAAAATTCAGCCCGGGCCTCGATCACGTTGTTGAACTGGCCGGATAGCTCGAAGCCGACCATGCCGAACAGCTGAACCCAGCCGGTGATCCCAGCCAGCATCAGCTCGTCGGGCAGTCCCGGGGCGATGTCTCCGCGGGCCCGGCTCAGGTCCGCCCGTACCGCGTCGGCAAGTCGTCCGGCGATGCCCGCTGCCTGCGGCCGCCGGGCTGAGCCGGCTCCGGCCAGCGCGCCAGGGCCGCTAGCGGGAGCGCCGATGCGGAGGGGCGATTCACCGGTAAGAGCACCCGAGGCGAAGCCGTCGGCCAGGATCCTGATCAGCACGACTGGGGTCCGCGTGGCCGCGGTGATCGTGTCGGCGGGTGCGGCATAGCCGGGCACCGGAGTACCGAACAGCAGGGCGTACTCGGTGGGCGTCCGCAGCGCCCAGTCCCGGATCCCGCACGCGGTGGCCAGCCACCGGGCCCGCAACTGGCTGCGGTCGGTCACTGCCGCGTCCGCCGCCTCGGCCGCTTCGCCGAGCGCGTTATAGGCGTCCAGGATCAGCGCGGTGAGCAGGTCGTCACGGCTGGCGAAATAGCGGTACAAGGCGGACGACACCATGCCCATGTCCCTGGCCACGGCCCGGAGCGACAGATTCGCCCCGTCCGTCTGCAGGTGGCGGCGCGCGATGGCCTTGATCTCCGCGATCATCTCGGCGCGGACGCGCGCCCGGATGGACCCTGCTGACATGAGGAGATTATCGCACACAAATGAGAGCAGTGCTCTTGTCAGATCTGAACGGTTATGGCAGACTCGTGCTTACAATCGAGAGCATTGCTCTCGACGGCGGGCGCCATCGGATGGCCGGACGCCCTATGACATGCCAGACGCCCTATGACATGCCAGACCCCCTATGACATGCCAGACGCCCTATGAAATGCCAGACGCCTTATGAAATGAAGGAGCAGCAATGTCCGAGCACGTCATCGTCGGAGCGGGAGCCGTAGGTTCGGCCGCGGCGCTACTGCTGGCCGAGCGGGGCGAGCACGTCCGCATGGTCAGCCGCCGCGGCAGCGGTCCGGAGCATCAGGCGATCGAGCGAGTCGCCGCGGATGCAACCGATGCCGAGAAGCTGACGGAGCTGGCGGCCGGCGCCGCGGCCCTGTACAACTGCGCGAGCCCGCTCTACCACCAGTGGTTCGCCGACTGGCCGCCGCTGGCCCGGGCTTTCCTGGCCGCGGCGGAGCGCAGCGGCGCGGTACTGGCGTCGGTGAGCAACCTGTACGGCTACGGGCCGGTGGACGGTCCGATTACCCACAAGACCCCGCTCGCCGCGACTCACCCCAAGCTCCGGCTGCGAGCCCAGATGTGGAACGATCAGCTCGCCGCGCAGGAGGCAGGACGGATCCGCACCACCGAGATCCGGGGCAGCGACTACATCGAGGCAAACTCGATCCTGTCCACCGTAATCGGCAAGCCGCTGCTGGCCGGGAAGCGGGCCTACGCGCCCGCGCCCCTGGACGTGCCGCACAGCTGGACCTCGATCCACGACTGCGCCCGGACCCTGGTCACAGCCGCCGCCGATGAGCGGGCCTACGGCCAGGCCTGGCTGGTACCGACCAACCCGCCGTTGACTATGCGCCAGCTAGCAGTCAGGTTCGCAGCGGCCAACGGCGCCCCGCGGGCCAGGGTAACGCAGATCCCGTACCCGGTCATGTGGGTGAGCGGCCTGTTCTCTTCGCTGATCAAAGAGCTGCGGGCGACTCGATACCAGTTCACCAGGCCGTTCGTGCTCGATGCGCACGTGACGACCGAAACGTTCGGGCTCCAGCCGATCGCGATGGATGAGGCGTTGCGGGACGCTGCGGCCAGGCTTCGCGCTTGATGCGGGGCGAAGAAATCCAGCTCAGGCGCGGCGCACTTGTTCTGCCACGCCGGGCCAGCCACCCGATCTGGCAGTTGTAGCGGCCAGCTTCCCGCCCGGCCTGGCCTATGGCCGGGAAGCTGACCGACAGGTCAAGACAGGGGCGCGCTGGCGTTCTCGACGATCTTCGCTCCCTGGCTGGATACCTGCGACTCCACCTGGGAGACCGCGCCCTGGACCGCGTCGACGCCCGACACGTCGCCCTGCTTGAGCTTCGACACGGCCGCGTCCACGGTCTCGCTCACCGTCTGCAGCGGGGTCACGATGAGCTTGCACAACGCCGGACTGTTGTGCGCCGCCGCGTACGCCAGGCGAACCTCACGCTTGACAAACAACGCAGCCAGCCCGGCCTTGATAAACGCGGTTAGCCGCCCATGCGCTCCAGACCTGAACGCTCCGGCCCGGTACGGCTTGTAGATATAGCGGTGGAAAGCGCCGAAACCCAGCGCCGCGTGCGCGAGGAACGTCGTCTTCGCGAACCCTGTCGCCTCGGTCGGACACGACGTCGGCGTAGCGGCCGCGCTGGCCACCGACGTGGCCGACACGCCGCCGCCTGACGCGGCCGTCGACGAACTCTTGCACCCGGTCGCGAGCACCATCACCAGGCCCAACGACACGACCAGAACCAGCAAACGCTTCATCATTACTTCTCTCCCTGCCTCGACGAACTTTCCAGGCGGCGGACGTACGCGTCCGTGGCCCCCGGAGGTCCCGTCCGATACTTACCGGGCCATGCCGTGTTAGTCCTCCTAGCCCGGTCGAGTTCTGCCGGCTGGCGGGTGCGGTGGACGCCGTGGTGGCCGAGGCCTGCTAGCCGACGTGGCTGACAGGAATCGGCGGCCAGATCACCGGCCCCGGAAACCGCCCGGGTCTGTCGATCCTCGCCGCCTCCGAACGTCGAAAGTAGTGGAACCCCAGCAGAGGCAACCAGACATCGCTCACCACAAGGAGACACCCGCCATGACCAGCCACCCCAACGCCCGGCTCCTGCAGAACGCCTACCAGGCCATCGAGCATGGTGATCTGCACCCGATGCTCAGCATTCTCAGCGACGACATGACCTGGACCGACTCCACCCTGGGCCCGCTTGCCGGCAGCTACCGCAAGGACGAGGTGCCGCAGTTCTTCAGCAAGATGACGGACGTCTACCGCGGCACCGTGCGCGTCGAGATCGCCGGCCTGATCGCCGACGACGACCACGGCGTCGTGCTGACCCGGGAATCCGGCACCGCGGACGGACAGCAAGGGGCCTAGACCGGCGTGCACGTGTACACCCTGGACCAGCTCAGCGCAGCCCCCGACGAACGCACCCGGCACCAGCGCCCAGATTGGGCCGTCAGCCGGTCTGGGCGGGACGGTAATCGCCACGGAAGGGGCGGACCACGGTCATGATGAAGAAGAACGGCAGGGCAGCAAAAGCGATCAGGGCCGCAAGTGGCGCGGCGAACGCTATGGCTGCTGCTGCCGGGTAGGCGACGACGCTGAGCAGAGACCGCCGGATTCCCTGCCGCGCGTAGCCGGCCGCTGCCGGGTCGGCAAGAAGGTGCGGGGAGCGGGCCAGGTACCGGTACAGGACGATCCAGGCCAGGGGGACCAGGAACCCGACGGCGGAGTACAGCACTGTGGCCGCGACCTGGTCGGCATGGTTGCCATCCCGCACGGCCGCGGAGATGACGGCAGCTGGCCACGGGAATAGTGACGCCACGAGCAGCAGAAGCAGGTTCGCGCAGATCAGGCGGGCATCTACTCGCCGGACCAGGGTGAACAGCTCGTGGTGATTTATCCAGATCGCCGAGATGTTGAGAAAGGCCGCCAGGTAGGCGGCATAGGCAGGCCACTGGCTGAGCAGTACGCCGGCGAATTTGCCGGGTCCGGTAGCCGAGCTGCGCAGATCGAGCACCAGCAAGGTCAAGGCGATAGCGAACACCCCGTCGCTGAACGCCTCAACGCGCGTGCTCTCCGCCAGCCGCGGGGCCTGCCCTGCCTGGTCCGTTGTCATCCCACCAGCCTGCCGTACTGACCGGTCAGCGAGCCGGGCTTCCCGCCGAACTGCACCCTCAGGCATTGTGGCGATCAGGTCGACTGAACGGTAATCGATGCTGGCCTGCCGGACATATCAAGGTGCCGGGCTAATACGCAGGACCAGCGGCGGGCCGGCCGGCGAAGGCGAGCGGAAAGGGCGGCATGGTGGATGCAGATCAGCGGTTCGCCGCCCTGTACCAAGGCCACTATGCCGCGATCCTGCGCTACGCGTGCCGAAGGACGGATCCCGACTCGGCGCGCGACGTGGCCGCCGAGACGTTCCTCGTCGCCTGGCGGCGCCTGGCGGATGTTCCGGCTGACCCGGCGGACGCGCAGCCGTGGCTGTACGGGGTGGCCCGTCGCGTCCTGGCCAACTCCGACCGGTCTCGCCGCAGATCGGAGCATCTCGCTGCGCGGCTGACCTATAGCGGCACGAGCGCTCATCATGCACCGGATCTGGCCGACGCCGTGATCGAGCGGGCACGCTTGCGGCAGGCACTCCAGTCGCTCCCGGAAATAGACCAGGAAGTTCTGCGGCTGGTCGGCTGGGAAGAGCTGGACCTGGCCGCGGCCGCGATCGCGATGGGCTGTTCGCGATCGACGATGGCCGTCCGCCTGCACCGCGCCCGCCGTCGGATGATCCGGGCCGTGCGCGCGGTCGAGGCCGCCGACCCCGCAGAATCCATCCGTGCCCGGATACCGGCGGAACAGGAGACGACATGAACCGCGCCGAGAAGAACGTGAAACACATTCGGGAGATCATGGCGTCAGCCAATCCCGTGCCGGTCAGCGCCTTCACTGGCGGCTGGAACGATGAGCTCGGTCAAGCCAGCTTTCAGCAAATCCACCTGGAGCGAGAGCGGACCAGTGGCATCGCGGTCCCCGTCGATGCCGGGGCGGCCGGCGATCCCGGCGAGACCGGGCTACTGTCGGTCACTGACCGCCGCACAGGTCGCCGTGGCGCCGACGCGAGGCGCTGGCTGTTGCCCGCGGCCGCGGCCGCGGCTGTCATCGCGATCGTGCTCGGCGCATGGATCGTGGTCCCGCG
>JALYVS010000390.1 GCA_030853115.1 Actinomycetota bacterium | reverse complement strand
CACATCGGTCACGGCCCGAAATCATCCCCGAAACCACTCCCAGCCACCCCGGCAACACCCCGCCCGCTGCCAAAACGTAACCACGATCACCCACCGCAACACCAAGCCCAGGGCCTGAATGTTTACGACTAAGGCACTGCCTTCCCCCGTCACTCCTTCGTCCCGGCATTGCCGCGCCCCTCTGGCTCCTGGTTCGCCAGGATAAGTTAAATTGCTCAGGTGAGTGGTTCGCGAACCACGCTGGCAGGGTGGCTGGCGCGGATGGGATTTGCTGATGCCGCGCGGGCCGAGCGCCTATTGCTCACTGATCTCGGCATCACCGCCGCCGAGCTGAGGACGGACGTGCTGGTGACGGCCCTGGCTGCCGTGGCCGACCCTGACCTGGCCCTGACCGGGCTGGCCCGGATCTTCGACGTCGCCGAGCACCCGCACGCCCTGCGCGCGGCCTTGCGCAGCGAGCAGGAGTTCCGTGACCGGCTGACCGCGGTGCTCGGTGTCAGCGCGGGACTGGCCGATCACCTGGCCAGGCATCCGGAGGACTGCGAGGTGCTGCGCGGCGCGGTCAGCCCTCCCACGCCGGCGCAACTGCGGGAGGACATGCTGGCCGCGGTCGGCGCGGCCCCTCAAGACCTCGCCGGCCCTGACGAGCCGGTGGCCCGCGGGAAAGAACCGACGGCCGCCCTGGCCGCGGCGTACCGGCGCCGTCTCCTGCACCTCGCGGCCCGGGACATGACCGGCGTCGCGACCGTCGACGCGGTGGCCGAGGAGCTGGCCGACATCGCGGCGGCGGTGCTGGAGGCGGCCCTGGCCATCGCCCGGGCCGAGCTGCCCCCCAAGGCGGCGCCGAGCCGGCTCGCCGTGCTGGCCATGGGCAAGTGCGGCGGACGTGAGCTCAACTACGCCAGCGACGTCGACGTGATCTTCGTGGCCGAACCGGTCAAGGACGAGGACGAGACCGCCGCGCTGGCCACCGCGAGCCGGCTCGCCGCGGGCCTGATCGGCGTCTGCGCGCGTTCCACCCCGGAGGGCAGCATCTTCCCGGTCGACCCGAACCTCCGGCCAGAAGGCCGGTCCGGCCCGCTGGTCCGCACGCTGGCCAGCCACCAGGCCTACTATCACCGCTGGGCGAAGACCTGGGAGTTCCAGGCACTCCTGAAGGCCCGGCCGGTCGCGGGCGACATGGCCCTGGGGCAGGCCTACGCGGACACGCTCGGTCCGCTGGTCTGGCAGGCGGCCCGCCGGGAGAACTTCGTCGAGGACGTGCAGGCGATGCGCCGCCGGGTGGAGCAGTCGCTGCCGGCTAGCCAGGCCGGGCGTGAGCTCAAGCTCGGCCCGGGCGGACTGCGGGACATCGAGTTCGCGGTCCAGCTGCTCCAGCTGGTGCACGGCCGGATCGACGAGGCGCTTCGCTCGCCTGTGACGCTGCCCGCCCTGGCCGCCCTGGCCGCGGGCGGGTACGTCGGCCGGGCCGACGCCGACGAGCTGGCCGCCGCTTACCGCTTCCTGCGCCGGACCGAGCACCTGCTGCAGTTGCACCGGCTGAGCCGCACGCACACGCTGCCGGCGGATCCCGCCGTGCTGCGCCGGCTCGGCCGGGCGATGCGATTCATCGACGGGCCGAACGAGCCCTGGTGGCAGTCCGCCGAAACCGTGATCCGTCCCGACCCGGCAGTGGAGTTCGACGAGCTGTGGCGCCGCCACGCCCGGCAGGTCAGGCGGCTGCACGAGAAGCTGTTCTACCGGCCGCTGCTCGAAGCGGTGGCCCGGCTGCCCTCGGCGGCGGCCAGGCTGACGCCGACCGAGGCCCGGGCGCGGCTGGAGGCGCTTGGCTACGCGGACCCGGCCGGCGCGCTGCATCACATCGACGCGCTGACCTCGGGTGTCTCGCGCCGCGCGGCGATACAGCGCACGCTGCTGCCCGTGCTGCTCGGCTGGTTCGCTGACGCCGCCGAGCCTGACGCGGGCCTGCTGGCATTCCGCCAGGTCAGCGAGGAGCTGGGGTCCTCTCCCTGGTACCTGCGGCTGCTGCGGGACCAGACCAAGGCGGCCGAGCGGATGGCCCGGGTGCTCGCGTCGAGCCGGTACGCGACGGGCCTGCTGCTGCGCGCGCCCGAAGCGGTCGCGATCTTCGGCGACGATGCCGAGCTCGCCCCCCGTAGCCTAGCGGCGCTGCGTTCGGAGATGATGGCGGCCGCCCAGCGCTACGAGGACGGCGCGGAGAGCGCGGTGACCGCCGTGCGTTCAGTGCGGCGTCGTGAGCTGCTGCGGACTTCCGCCGCCGATGTGCTGCGTCACCCCGGGGACCTGGCGGCGACCGCGGAGGCGCTGACGGCCGTCACCCGGGCGTCGGTCGAGACCGCGCTCGCGGTCGCCATGCGGAAGATCTCGGCGGAGCTGCGCGGGCCGCTGCCGACCAGGTTCGCGGTCATCGCGATGGGCCGCTTCGGCGGGCATGAGTGCGGTTACGGGAGCGACGCGGATGTGCTTTTCGTGCACGACCCGCTGCCCGGCTATCCCGAAAGGCAGGCCGCGGACGCCGCCTTCGCGGTGGCGGTGGAGCTGCGGCGGCTGCTGGCGCTGCCGGTCCCCGATCCGCCTCTAGTCGTGGACTCCGATTTGCGGCCTGAAGGCCGCCAGGGGCCGCTGACCCGCACCCTGGCGGCCTATCACGGCTACTACCGCCGCTGGTCCGCGCCGTGGGAGGCGCAGGCGCTGCTGCGTGCCGAGCCCGCCGGCGGGGACGCCGAGCTCGGCGCGGAGTTCGTCGCCATGATCGCCGAATTCCGTTACCCGGAAGGTTCCGGATCCGGCGGTGAAGGTTCCGGGGACGGCATCGACCTCGCGGCCGTCCGCGAGATCCGCCGGATCAAGGCACGGATGGAAGCCGAGCGGATACCGCGTGGTGCGGACCGGGCGCTGCACGTCAAGCTGGGACCCGGCGGCCTGTCCGACGTGGAGTGGACGATCCAGCTGCTGCAGCTGCGGCACGCCCATGCGCTACCGGGGTTGCGGACCACCCGGACCGGCCCGGCGATGGCGGCCGCCGTCGAGGCGGGCCTGCTGCCCGCCGGGGACGCCGCCGCGCTGATGACCGCGTGGGAGCTCGCCGCGCGGATCAGGAACGCCGTCGTCCTGGTCGGCGGCAGGCCCTCCGATATCCTGCCTGCCCGGCACGCCGAGCTCAACGCGGTCGCCCGCTTGCTCGGTTACCCGCCGGGCGACGCCGCGCAGGCACTCGAACAGGACTACCGGCGCGCCGCCCGCCGCGCTCGTTCGGTCATGGAGCCCCTGTTCTACGGATGACGGCCGGCGCGCCGCGGGACGTGGGTCCTAGCCCGGTCCTGGCCGGCCCGGTCGCGACCGGAGCACCGGCAGGAGTGCTGCGCCGAGGCCGGCGGCCGAGGCGATCAGGGCCAGGTAAGCCCCGAATTCCCAGCTGAGTCCCGCTATCGGCACTTCGGAGAACCCGATGGTCACCAGGAGGAACTGCAGGCCCGCGCCCGCCATCAGTACTGTCTCGTGCGCGACCCGCATCCGGACCGGGAATTCCTCCCAGCCAGAGCGCTGGAGCAGGTAACCCGCCATCAGCACGGAGAGCAGGACCACGGCGACGAGATATCCGTGCGCACCTGTCCCGCTAACCCTGATGTTGGTACCGGCTTGGTTGAAGCCGAACCAAGGCAGGAACAGCGAGACGAGAACGGTCAGGGTTGCGACGGCCGCCGTCTGCTCGACCCGGGTCAGCCGCCGCCAGGCCGGCCGGAACTGGCTGGACGGAGCGTTTAAGCCCGGAATGTGCTGGCCGGCCCGGTTGTCCGGAAGGAACTGCTCACCCGGCGTCCGGGGGTACTGGCTGGCCGACATGCTCGGGAGGTACGCCTCGGCCGGGGGAGCCGCCGGCATGCCCGGCGGCGGAAGCTGCCCGGCTCGTTCCCATAGCCGGGACTGGCCGGTCAGGGTAGCGCCGCAATGATGGCAGCGCGTGGAATCTGGCCTGTTCCTGACCTGACATTGGGGGCAGCTCAACTGCTCCACCTCCTGAAGCGAAAGGAACCGTTACTGCCAATTTTGCGCGCCTTTGTCCAGCGGCTTGCGGATGGGCAATAACTTCACCGCTAGCGTTACTGTTACGCAATACCTTACAGCGGATTAGGTGATACCGGTGACAGTTGCCTGCATGGATAGGCGGGCCCGCAAACGCACGTCTCACGAATACCACGGCATTACCTAAAGTGTGCCGCCGAATCCCAGGAATTTCCGGCATAGCCCGAAATGTTAACTGCGGAGCCGGCTAGCGCGGCACGCGGTAGCGGAGGTAGAGGACTCTGGAGCTGAAGGTGCGGGTCTCGACGAGTTCGAGGTCTACCCGGCGCTCGCGCTGAGCGAAGAACGGAATGCCGCCGCCCACCAGCACCGGGTAGACCCTGGCCCGGTACTCGTCGATCAGGCCCAGCGCGGCCGCCTCGGCGGCGAGAGCCGCGCCGCCGATCGCGATGTCGCCCGGCGCCGGCTCGGCTCGCAGCCGCTCGATCTCCTGCGCCAGGCCGCCGGTGGCCAGGCGGGCACTGCCCTGCACCGCCGGCAGCGTGGTGGAGAACACCACCTTGGGGAGGGGCTTCCAGATCGCGGCCCACTCGAGCATTGAGTCCTCGAGCGACGGATCCTGGTCGGCGGTCTCCCAGTACAGCATCGTCTCGTACAGCCTCCGCCCCAGCAGGTGCACGCCGACCTGTCGTATCTCGTCGGTGACGAAGCGGAAGACCTCCTCGTCGGGCGCCGACCAGTCGAAGCCGCCGTCCGGTCCGACGATGTAGCCGTCCAGTGAGACGCCCATCGAATAGGTCACGCTGCGCATCAGGAGTTCTCCTTAGTAACGGGTTCGAGAGTATGACCGCCGGACGCCGCAGGACTCATCGCCGCTCGCGGGACAGAGCAAACGTGACCGGCTACGGCACTAGTTCAAGGCCCGCCAGACCGTAGCGGCCAGCCGGGCGACCGTGTCGATGCCGTACTGCTCGGTCGGGTTCCCCGTGGTGAGCACCGCTATCAGGTAGTTTCTTCCGCTGCCCGAGACCCATCCGACACTGTTGATCTGCCAGTCGTTGTCGGTGCCCTCCAGTGGCAGCCAGCCATTCTTCAGGGCCACCGTGACCTGGGCCGGGACACCACCGGAAACCCCCCATCGCTGAGCCGGGGTCACGTTTTCCATCAGCGACAAGGCATAGGCGCGTTCGGCGTCACTCAGCTGAGGGCCGGGCGTAATCAGCTTCCTGAGCAGGGCAATCTGATCGCCTGGGGTCGTCGTGCTTAGCCCCCATCCCGGCCAGGAAAACCCGCGGCAGACCACGCAAGAGGACATGGCCGTCTGGGTCAGCCCGGCCGCGGTATTGAACGAGCGGATCCGCGCCGGGCCGCCGACCTCGTACCACAGGCTGGTCGCCGCGGTGTTGTCGCTATCCTCCATCATCTGCCGCGTCAGCGCCTGGTCGCTTGCCGCCAGCCCGGCACCGTGGCCGCGTTCGGCGAGCAGCGTTTCCAGCACGTCGAGCTTGACCACGCTCGCCTCGGCTTGCGGCTGCCCCTGCCCCAGGCGCCAGGTCTGGCCCGTCTTGACGTCGTAGACGGCGGCCAGCGCTGTTCCCGTCCGGGTGGACAGATACGAGGTCGCGGTCGTTCCGAACGGATCGTGCTGGGCCCGGGCCGGTGCGGGCGCCGCGGATCGGGTGGCGCCCGCGGAGACCTGGGCCACCGGCGCGGAGGAGGCCGCGGC
>JALYVS010000389.1 GCA_030853115.1 Actinomycetota bacterium | reverse complement strand
GCTCGAGTCCGATTCAGGCCCGCTTCAGGACGCTGTCCGGCATTACCGCGCGGTGGGCCCGGCCGTCGAGCTGCCCGCGGCGCTAGAGGACCTGGCGGTCGTGCTGGCTGAGCGCGGCAGGAAGGAGGAGGCCAGGGCCGCACTGAACGAGGCCGCAAGCCTGTATGAAGGCATGCAGGCCCGGTGGGACATCCGCCGGGCTGAGAGCCGGCTTCTTGCCTATGGCATCAAGCGCGGCCCGCGCAGCCGGCGCAGCCCGCGCGCGACCTTCGGCTGGCAGGCGCTCACTCCGACTGAGATCAAGATCGCCGCCCTGGTGTCCCAGGGCGATTCGACCTCGGATATCGCCCGGAGCATGTTCTTGTCCCGGCGCACCGTGCAGACCTACATCTCCCGGATCCTGACCAAGCTCGATGCGAAAAGCCGGGTGGAGATCGTGGCTGAGGCGCTGCGCCAGGGCGTCTCACCCTGAGCATGCCGCAACAACCGAGGCACTGATGGAAAGGACTCAGACATGACCGCCTGGACCGAGACTGAGGTCACGACCAAGCTAAGCCCGCGATCGGTCACGGCCACGGTTTCGCGGCTGACGGGAATCCTGGCCGCCAAGGGCATGAAGGTCTTCGCGGTCATCGACCAAAGTGACCAGGCTCAGGAGGCCGGGCTGCGGTTGCGCGAGACCACGCTGGTCATCTTTGGTAACCCGGTGGCCGGAACGCCAGTCATGGATGCCGCGCCGCTAGCGGCTCTTGACTTGCCGCTCAAGGTGCTGATCTGGGCTGACGGCAGCCGGACGAACGTCACCTACTACTCGCCCGCGGCGATCGCCGCGCGTTACGGCCTGAGCGCCGAGCTGGCGGCGAACCTGGCCGGCATCGACCCCCTGACCGACGCGCTGGTCGCGTCGTAAAAGCGCTCCGCCGCCCAGCGCAATCAGGACGGCGTCGAACGACGGCACGGCCTCTACTCAGTTCCAGGCCGATGGTCGCCGCGCCCTCACAGGTCTCGATGTCCAGGCTGTCTTCGACCAGCCGGATGCCGTCGTGCCGCGCGAGCGCGGCCGCCCGCTCGCGGGCCATGTCGAAGTCGCCGTCCACCCGCTCCAGCCTGGCGTCCAGGGCGCGGATGCGATTTAGCTTGGCCGCAGGCCTTGAAGCTGCGGACCGGGTTCGCCGTTTCGAGCTTGATGCTCACGTGCACCCGAGGCCGGGCTCCTGTGCCTCGCAGCGGTACAGCGGGGAGCTGAGGAAAACCAGATCGATCACCCGGCGAGCCGCCCGGATCCGGCCATGTCCAGGCGCGTCTGGTGCACGGCACAGCAGCGTAGCCGCCGGCGCTGTTCCACGCCCAGGACCCGGTAGGCGGGCGTACGCGCCAGGTGTGCTAGGAGTTGAACGTGTGCGAGGGTTGAATGAAGCCGCCATCGGACCGGGCGTCCTGTCATGAGTAGACCCGAGCGCGGCTGGGCCTATGCGGCTATCAGCGTCCTGTTCGTCTCGGTGATGATGGCCACGACCGAGCCCACGCCGCTGTACGCATTCTGGGAACGCAGCTACGGCTTCGGGCCGATTGTCACCACCCTGGTGTTCGCCGCCTACGCGGTCGGGGTGATCGCCGCGCTGCTGTTCGCGGGCCGCGACTCAGACGTCGACGGACGGCGTCCGGTCCTGATCGCCTGCGCTGGCCGTCGGCCCTGTCATCGGTCCTGTTCCTGCTCGCCGACGGGCTCCCCATGCTGTTCGCGGCGCGGTTGATATCCGGCTTCTCAGCAGGCTTGGCTGCCGCGGCGGCGACCGCGACACTCATCGACCTTGCGGGCACGGCGCCGCTGTGGAGCCGGGTCGTTCCCGGCGCCGTCAACCTGCTGGGGCTCGGCATCGGGCCGGTTCTGGGCGGTGTGCTCGCCGAGTCCGCCTCACAACCCACGCGCCTTCCCTTCGAGGTGCACCTGGGCGTGCTGGCCGTCTCAGTCATCCTCGGGCTCGGTTTCGCCTACCGGGACCGGCCAGTACGTACCGCGCCGGTGATGATCGTCAGCCGGCCGTCGCTTGGTCTCCCGGACACCGGGCGGGGAACATTCATCGCCGCGGCGCTGGGCGGCTTCACGACCTTCGCCGTGCTGGGACTCTTCACCGCGCTCGTCCCGACTTTCCTGGAGAAGGTCATCGGCCAGCACCATCCGTGGGTGATCGGCGCCAGCGTGTCGCTACAGTTCGGTGCAGCCGTGCTGACCCAGCTTTTCCTCCGCGGCCTGCGCGCTCGGCTGGCCATCGAACTGGGACTCGTGGTGCTGATCGCGGGCCTCGGGGTGCTCACTGCGAGCTTGGACATCGCCTCCTACCCGCTGTTTCTCGCCGGCACGGTGATCTCCGGGATCGCCATCGGGGCCGCGTTCTCCGGCGGCCTGGCCACCGCCTTGAGCGTGGCCGGCGACGGGGAACGCGGCCAGGTGAGCTCGCTGTTCTACCTCATCGCCTACGTCGGGCTCACGATCCCCGTGATCGGCGCCGGGTTCGGCGTCGCGGACACGAGCATCCTGGCCACGTTCATCATTGTCGGCGCGGTGCTCACGGTGTTCGACCTCGCAGCTTTGACCTACCTGCGAGCCTCGTCGCGGCGAGCATGAGCGGTACTCGTCGCCGCGTCCGTCGCCAACCGTGGAAATCCAGGTCGACGGAAACCTGAACCCGCCGCGTGCGTGCCCGGCCAGGCACCAGCTAGCCTTGCAGGTCCTGCCATTCGGCCAGCGCTTGCTCGGCATACTCATCATGCACCTGAGCCCGCTCCCGCAGCCTGGCCAGCCAGTGCACTAGGCGTTGCCGGGCGTGATCGTCTCCGAGATCCGCCTTCAGGCGCAGCACCTTCATAAGATGCTGGCCGTGGGTCTCCCAGTTCGATGTGAGCAACTCCCGGTGATCAGTCAGCAGGTCGCGTAGTTCGCCCAGGGTGCCCTGATCGGCCAGCCAGCTGGCCAGGTGCCACAGAGCGTGAGGGTCCCCCGTCCCGGCACGCCGCCGGAGCTCGTCCGCATCCTCGCGCTCGGCCAGCCAGCGAGCCAGCCAGAGCTGAGCGATGTCGTCGTCAGCGTCGGCCAGCGGGAGGATCACCGTTATGGCCTCGTCGATCCGGCGCCGGTCGGACAGCCAGCTGGCCAGCTGACGCCGGGCGTGATCGTCTCCCGCCTCAGCATGCTGGCGAAGTTCACTGATGCGGTCGTTCTCGGCCAGCACGTAAGCCCGCCACCATCGAGCCTGGTCCTCGGAGGCGCAATCCTGTGCGCCGCTCACGATCGGGGTCTCCGGGATCCGCTGAGCCCGATATCCGGCTTCGACCGCTCGCCGCGCCCTGGTGTATGACTCGCCCGTTCCAGCCGCTCGGTCACGGGCTGCCTTCTTCACAGCCTTGTCCCGCGTCATGATCGCTTCTTCCGGCAGTGCCGCCCGCGCCAGCCCGCCCGTCAGACCATGAACCAAGCCGGTGCACACGAGGCGTGGCCCCTTGTCCTCGGTGCTGCTCTGGCGCGGGCCAAGCAGCTCGGAAGCGGGCAGGCGTGCTGCTGCCTGATGACATAATATGCCTTCCGCGCTAGCAGTCACGATGCCAAGACAGTAGTCATGGTTGCCGGGTGGTGTTGCCTGGGTGCATCTTCATAGCGGGCAGGATGCCCGGGAAGGTTCGTGAGGCTAGCCGCTGATCAGTTGCTTGAACGCGGGTTCGTCGCGGATCGGATCGAGGTCGGAGTCGTTCTTTGCGGAATCGCGGAATTCCCCCGACATCGCGATGGCGTGCCGGAGGTGATCGAGCGCGTCACTCTTCCGGCCGCACTGACTCTCGCAGCAGGCAAGGTTGAAGAACAACATGGGGTATTGCGGAGCGGCTGCGGTCAAGGCGCCTAGCCGGTCGGCGACCTCGGCGTACTCGCCCGCCTGATAAAGAGGGGCGAGCGGAGCCCACAGTTCCCAGCCGCGTGCCTCGTAGGCCTTCCCCGGTGTGCCTTCCAGCGCGATGATCGTCGTCCCCGCCTCCGCGGCGAAGGCTGTTCGCCGGGTGCGAGGCGGGGCGTACACGAGAGTTCCGGCTGGCGCGTCGACCCGGTCACCGTCAAGATCGAACACCGCGTGGCCGCGTAGCACGAGAAAGAGCTCCTGGTCAGCGGTGGGGTCATCTTCGTCGTGCTCGTCAATGACGAGGTCGCCCGCCGTTCGGGCCGTCCAAGCAGTCGCTCCGAACGCCGTGATGCCCAGGTGGTGTCGGATCGGCCGGTAGTGACAGCCAACGTCCGAGAATTCCTCGATCTCGTCAAGATGCGCAACCGCATAGCTAGCCATGGGCCCACCCATCATCGCCGTTCGCCGCGCGGCAGCTGGGAACCCAACAACGACGAGCGCCATGCCTCCCGTTCGGTCGAGGTGTCTAGTCTGACAGATAAAGGCGGGACGAGTCGCTCGGTTCTCGCCGGTGTTCGCTAACTCATCAGCTGACTAATATTTTGACCGTAAAATAATACTAATCCAAAAAGGGATTCAGTACCTGGATGCCGGACCGCTGGAAGTCCTTGACGTTACGGGTGACCACTGTCAGCCCGTTAACCATGGCTGCTGTACGCCGTCGAGGCCTTCCGCGCGGCAGCCGTGATGACGTCAGGCCTCCGACTGGAATCTCGTAGGTAAGTCCCCGGTTACGCCGACGAGCTCATTGGGTTCACACGGCCTCTGATTGAGGTGCGGCATCTGTGAACCTTCTAGCGCTAACCTGAAACTATCGCAGTTATCCCCGGGGTCGACATTGACGAGCGACGTCTGGCCGAAATCTGCGACCGGTATGGAATCGCCGATCTGAAGATCTTCGGCTCGCAGGCCCGCGGGATCTGACAGTGACATCGATGTTCTGTACACATTGCGCCCTGGACGACGGCTGGGCTGGGGATATCGAGGAACTCACTGACGAACTCGCCGGATTGTTCGGCCACCGGGTAGATCTGGTGTCCCTGCGCGCCCTGCATCCGATGCTCAGACCATCGGTGCTGGCTGAAGCTCGGCCTGTCTATGCAGCGTGACGTCCTCCTGCTCACCGAGATGATCGATGCAGCCGAGCAGGCCCAGGAGTTGACTGCTGGGCCTGCTCAGCCAGTTGGAAGCGGACCACCAGCGCGGCGACGCCCTGCTATGGAAATTCACGGTGATCGGCGAGGCCGTTGGACAACTCTTCGCCAAGGTCAAGGACAAATTCCCGGACATGCCCTGGCAACAACCGCCCGGCTAAGAACGCCAATGGCACGATGATCGTGGCCGGACTGAGCGGGCGTGCCTACGATCGTGCCGTGCCGCCACACCCCGCGAGCAGTGCAGAGCTGCAGCGACAGCAGGCGCGCATCGATGCCTTCTTCCGCGGCGGCTGGATCGCTGACAGCCCCGAGCGGCCAGCGGGCCAGTCCCAACAGCGCCTGCCGTTCATCAACGGGGCGGGCGACGCCGAGGTCGTCATCACTGGCTACAGCGCTCGGCGCTGCGTGGCCGTCTTGTTCAATTCTCAGGACTTCCCCGGCGCGCGGTTCAGCCACCGGTTCACACCCGGTGACGAGCACGCGGCGGTCTGGCTGAAGGAGGAAATTGAGACAGGGGCGCTGCGCCGAATGATGCGGGCCCGGAGGAATGCTTGAAACCTGTGGATCTGCCGGGAAGGGGGTGTACCTTCCCGGATCATCCTTAGAGGTTCTCAAGCAAGGCCGGCGGGCAAACGCCGGCCGGGAAGGCACACCCGATGCCAACGATAG
>JALYVS010000388.1 GCA_030853115.1 Actinomycetota bacterium | reverse complement strand
GCCCTGCGCCGATCGGTGGCGGCGGCGGCGGCCTGGCTGCGCCGGGCCGGCGTGCGCCCGGGTGACCGCATCGCGGCGTACCTGCCGAACACCGAGCACGCGGTGATCGGCTGCCTCGCCGCTGCCGCCATCGGGGCGGTGTGGGCGTGCTGTTCCCCTGACTTCGGCGCGGACGGCACCATCGGGCGTCTCGCGCAGCTCGAGCCGAGCGTGCTGATCGCCGCGGACGGGTACCACTGGAACGGCAAGGTGATCGACCGCAGCGACGTCGTCGTGCAGCTGCGCGACAAGCTCCCGGCGCTCAAGCGGTTCGTCCATGTCCCCTACGCCTTCAGCGACCGCCCGCATCCGGAGGGCTCGACAGCGTGGGACACGGTGCTGGCCCAGGACGAACCGCTGGTATTCGAACAGGTCGAGTTCTCCCACCCGCTGTGGGTGCTGTTCAGCTCGGGCACCACTGGCCTGCCTAAAGGCCTGGTCCATGGTCAGGGCGGGATCACCCTGGAGGCCATGAAATGGTCCGGGCTGTACTGCGGACTGCGGGCCGGAGAACGCATGTTCACCTATACGTCCACCGGCTGGGCGTTGTGGAACATGCAACTGGGCGCGCTCACCCAGGGTGCGAGCATCGTGCTGTACGAAGGAAGCCCGAACCACCCCAAGGGCGCGGTCTGGGAGGTCGCGGCACGCACCCGGGCGGACGTCATGCTGATGGGCGCCGCCGTCGTGACCGCTTCGGCGAACGCCGGCGTCTCGCCCCGGCAACAGCATGACCTGAGCCGGCTGCGGCATCTCATGGTCAGCGGGTCGGCGTTGCCGGCGGACGGCTACCGCTGGGTCATGGAGCACGTCAGCGCGGACCTGCGGATCGACTCGACCAGCGGCGGGACGGATATCAGCGGCTCGTTCGTCGGCTCCAACGAGTACGCCCCGGTGCGGGCGGGGCGCATCGGCGGCCGGCTGGCGGGGGTGGACTGCGCGGCGTGGGACTCCGGCGGCGTCCCGGTGGTCGGCACGGTGGGGGACCTCGTCGTCACCCAGCCCATGCCCTCGATGCCGGTATCCCTGTGGAAAGACCCGGACGCAGAGCGCTACACCGAGTCCTACTTCGAGACCTGGCCCGGCGTGTGGCGCCACGGGGACTGGGTGACGATGCACTCCGACGGCAGCGTCTCCATGCACGGTCGTTCGGATTCGACGCTCAACCGGCAGGGCGTGCGCCTGGGCAGCAGCGATTTCTATGACGTGCTCGAGACCATCCCGGGGATATCCGAGACGCTGGTGATCGGCGTGGAACAGCCCGACGACGGCTACTGGCTGGGCCTGTTCGTCGTCCCCGCCCCCGGGCACGCGCTGGATGACGAGCTGAGACTCCAGATCGTCACCACCTTGCGCACCCGGCTGACCCCCCGGCACGTCCCGGATGAGATCGTCGAGGCGCCCGCGGTGCCGCACACCCTGAGCGGCAAGAAGCTCGAGGTCCCGATCAAGAATCTGCTGCGCGGGACGCCGCTGGAGAAAGCGGCCAACATCGCGTCCGTCGATGACCCCGACGCCCTGCGATGGTACGAGCGGTTCGGGGCGGACCGGTTCACCTCGCCGGCCTGATCCGGCCGAAGGCAACCGCCGAGGAGAACACGTGCGCCTAGGTGCGACGCTCGCCCACCTGTCCGATGCGCCCCCGTTTGCGGTCGCCCGGTGGGCTGACCGCCTGGTGACGGCGGGCTTCGAGAGCCTGTGGACCCCCCACATCATCGGGCGCGGGTCACTGGTGCCGGACCCGTTCGTAACGCTCGCGACGGCGGCCGCGGTAACGCAGGACGTCGAGCTGGGAACGGCCACCGTGCAGGTCCCGCTCTACCATCCCGCCGACCTCGCCCATCGAGTGCTCTCCCTGATGTCGGTGTGCGGCGACCGGCTGACCCTCGGGGTCAGCCCAGGATCGACGGAGACCGACTTCGCCACGTTGGACCGGGACTACACCGCTCGCTTCGCGACCTTCCACCGCGACACCGGCCGGCTCCGGGTCCTGCTCGCTCACGGGCGGGACGAACACGCCGACCTCACCCCCGCCGCCCTGGCCGGCGGCGGGCCGGCCCTTCTCCTCGGCTCGTGGGGCGCCAATGTCGAGCGGGCAGCGCGGGACTTCGACGGCTGGCTGGCCTCCGGATACCGCAGCACGCCGGATCAGGTCATCGCTGCCCACGAGCGCTACCGGGCCGCCGGCGGGCGGCGGGCGATCGTGTGCGCCATCCCGCTGGACAGCCGGGACGACCTCGCGCCCGTCGGCGAGGTACTCCGCCGCTACGCCCGGGCCGGCTTCGATGACGCCGTCGTGCTCATCGGATCCGGTGGGCCAGACCCGGAGGAGGTCAGGGCCCTGCTCCCGCGGGAATCATCGACCCCCTGAGCACCGGCGAGGTCCAGGTCAGCCGGCCGGCAGCTCGAAACCCGCGACGATCACCGCGTTACTGTCCGCGGCCGCGTGGCGCTGGCCTGCGATCCCCTGATACTCAGCTGACCGGTACCAGTCCCGTGCGGCCTCCACGGATTCGAACTCGAGCAGGACAGTCCGCTTACCGTGCCAGGACCCTTCGATCAGCTCGGGGGCGTCGTCTGCTACGAGGACCTGGCCGCCTGCTCGTAGGATCGTCGGAATGGCCTGTTGCCCGTAGGCGTTGATCTGCGCTTCGTCGTGGATGTCCTCGGTGAAGATCACGTATCCCTTGGGCATCAGGAGCCTCCCTCTGGCCAGCCGCTGTGAAGCAGCTGGCCTCGATTTTCGAAATGATCTCATGCTAGCCGCTTGAGGTCGTCGAGCATGTTCGACACCGGTACGTCCCAAACGCGGCCAGCTGAGCAGCTCGCAACAGTTGCCCATCGGTAACTTTTACGTTACGGTAACCTTAATGTTACCAAAGGGGGGTCAGGGTCGATGCGGTACTACGAAGCGAGTTCGACGATCGCGTCGAGTCCGGAGGCGGTATGGGCGGTGCTGGCGGACGGGGCGGCCTGGCCGTCCTGGGACTCCGGCGTCGACGGAGTCGACGGCCATATCGGGCCCGGCGAGAAGATCACTATCCGGTCCCAGGCGGCGCCCGGCCGCCCCTTCCCCGTCAAGGTGACGGACTTTGATCCGCCGGCCCGGCTGCGGTTCAGTGGCGGCATGCCGCTGGCCCTGTTCCGGGGCGTCCGCACCTTCGAGGTGTCGCCGGACGGTACCGGGGGGACGGCGTTCCGGGTACGCGAGGAGTACACCGGCCCGCTGGTCAGGCTGGTCTGGCGCTCGATGCCAGATCTCGGACCGTCGTTCGACCAGTTCGCCCAGGGACTCAAGCGCAGGGCTGAGACGGGCCACTGATGACGATGCCGCGTGAGGCTGCGGGAATCCGTTGAAGCGCTGGGAGACTCGGACGGGCGCGAGATCTGCACCTGCTGGGCCGGCGGCCTACTGCTGGACCAGCGTGCCGACGGTGACGTGCGGCCAGTGGATGCCGTTGAAGTCGAGCATCACCAGCTGGGTGTACTGCAGCTGGTGCTTATCCGGCTGGCCCCCGAGGCCGGCGATCGTCTCGATCCAGAAGGTCGCCTCGGTCAGCGTGGCCTGGGCGTTGCCTCCGGAGGGATTGCCGCTCGTGGTCAGGAACGCCGTGTTGGCGGTGCCGCCGCCGGCGTTGATGCTGCTGTGATCGGTCGCCACGTGCAGGAACGTCCGGCTCTTCATGGTCGTGCCCTGAACCGAGGACTGGAGTGCGGCCTGCAGCACGCTGTTAGGGTTCTCGACGATGTTCTGCGTCACCCCGGGAGCCACGGAGCGGAACTGGGTCGGCTGGGACAAGTTCAGCTCGGTGAACGTCTGGGCCACGGAGTTGAAGTCGCCGTTCGCGGGCGCCGGGCTGCCGAAGAAGAACGGCAAGATGTTGTTGTCCGGGATGTGCTGAGGACCTCCCGGGTGCACCTCAGCGACGCCCTGGGCCAGGATGACCGTGCCGTGCGGAATCGACGCCATCCGGACCACCGACGCCGGTTCGCTGGGATCAGTCGTGGCCGGCACCGTGGCCCAGATGCCCGGCTCGATGTGCAGCCCCGCGCCGGTGCTCGACTCGCTGATCTGCTGCATGTAGGTCAGGCCGAACATCTCGATGTCCGCCATCGCCAGCCCGCGGTTAGGGATCGGCCCGTTGATCCGCGTGAACACCAGCGTCTCGTGGGTCTTGTTCAGCTCGAGAAAGCGGTCCTGCTGGCCGGCCGGATTGTGCGGCCTCCAGATGGCGTTGAAGCCATGGCCTTTCCACGTGCCCAGCAGACCCGCCAGGGCCCCGAGTGGATCGGGTCCCACCGCGAGCGCCTTGATCGCTCCCGCCGCCCCTGCCTCAGGCGTGGCGAGCCCCGCGAACGCGAAGTCCGGGTCTGTCTGCGTACCTGCCGTCATGCTGACTCCCTGCAAAATCAGTAGCCGATTGGTCCGGCGTAGTTTTGACCAGCACGATTGTCCGTTGGTCCCCTTTGCGTAGAGGGGTGACGTTCGTGTCTGCCGGCGCCTCTTCAATGAGTCGGAGACGTGCTACCGCGTCTTTGATACACCTCCGGCTTCTGCTGCGGCAGGTACGCCACGCCAGCCGTAGGAGAGCGACCAAGCGGGAGGCTACGCCGAGATGTTTACCCGCATTTGGTTGCGCGAGCAGCCACGCTAACGCGAGGGTAAGCAAATGGCTCAGATCGTCGATCACGTCGTGGTGTTCACCCAGGAGAACCACACGACCGATAATTACTTCTCCTCGATGCGGGCCTGGGGCGCGAACGTGGCCGCCGGCTGGCCGGTGCAGGCCAACCCGCCGGCGCACGATCAGAACCACACCCGGGTGGCCTACGCTAAATGGCTGCATGCCCAGCAGGCAGGCACCCCGACCCCGGCTACGCACACCCAGTTCGACACCGAAGCGGTGCTACCGTACTACGCCTACCTGGCGGCCACCGGCGCGTTCCTGGAGAACCACTGTTCGGGGTTCGGGACTAACTCGACCCCGAATCACCTGCTTATCGTCGGCGGCCAGTCGCCGACGCTGCGCAACCCGCCCCAGTCTCAGGCGCCACCGGAATGGGATATGCCCTCGCTGCCAGGACACGCCCAGGACCACGGGCTGAGCTGGAAGGTCTACGCAGGCAGCAGCGGCTATCCGGTCAGCTTCTACACCCAGCTCAAGAGCTCGGCGAATATCGTCGGCTCCGACCAGATCGTCGCCGACGCCAAGGCCGGCGCGCTGCCCGCGCTCGCCATGGTCTGGCACGACAGCCCTAATGACGAACACCCGGTCGCCGACGTGAGCCTTGGTCAGGGCAAGATCTGGCAGGCCGTGGACGCGATCGCCTCGGCCGGGCTGTGGCCGCGCACGGTCTTCCTGCTCACCTGGGACGACTGGGGCGGGTGGGATGATCACGTGGCCACTCCCGATGTTGAGGTCACCCCGGACGGCGTCCAGCTCGCCTACGGGCCCCGCGTCCCGCTGCTGATGTTCGGCGGCCCGGTCCGGGCAGGCATCGACTCCCGGTGGAACTCCCACGTTTCCATCGGAAAGACCGTGCTTGACCTGCTCGGCCTTCCACCGCTCGGCGTGCCGCGGCTAGACGATGCCCCGAGCCTGGCCGATTTGGTGGACACCTCGCTCACCAGCGCCCTGCCGCCCGCGTTCGGCACCACGATCAGCCAGCCCGCACCGCCGAGCCCGGCACCCGCCCCGGCACCCCTGCCGCCCCCGCCGGCCGGCGGCTCCGTCGCGGTCGGGCCGGTG
>JALYVS010000387.1 GCA_030853115.1 Actinomycetota bacterium | reverse complement strand
GAGCCGCCGGCCCGGCCGCCGAGCGCCTTGGTCGGGCCGAGGATGCCGAGGGTCCGGGCGGTGTTAGTGCCTGCCGGAGCGGCTGGGGCCAGAGGTGAAGACCATGATCCGTCTGGTTCCCGGTGCGGTGAGGGAATCACGTTGATTTCCCGGCCATTCGCGGCGGGGAGCCGCTGCCCCGGCGAGGAAACCGCCTGCGGCGCGGGGACGGTCGCCGGCGCGGGGGGCGGCTGGGGGGTAAGCAGGAACCATTCCGCAGGGCGAGCGACGCCGGGCCAGGCGTCCTCGGTGGGCACCAGATCCACCGGTTCGCCCCAGCCGACGGCGCTTTGAGGCTGGGATTCTTGTGCTGGCGAGGCACTATGACTACTTTCGTCACTTGACTGGTCGCTCTCTGTATTCATTACAGACCCCAGTTCACGCACTTTTGCAGACGCCTTAGCGGGCCAGATATCCACACTAATTAGTTCGTACGGGACATCCCCGCGGTTCGATGTTACCGATTGAGAGCGAGTGTGTACAGAGGGCAATTTCTGGGGTGTTCCGGGGTAGGCGAGACTAAAGCCGCGCGAACTGCGCTCGCCCCTCAGGCTGGCCTAGCCGAGACCGCCGGGCGGGCTAGCTGGGCGGGGCGCGCTAGCTGGGCGGGGCCCGTTCTCCTGAGCCTGGACCAGGCCGTAGCCGATGGCCTGGGCGGTGGTCAGCGAGCGGCCGCGGTGCGCGTCCTCCCGGATCTGGCCGACCGGCCGGCCGGTCACCTCGGCCAGCTTGAAGTACAGCGTGTCGACCATGCGGGTGACCTGCTGCTCATGCGCGGTTACCGCGGTCACGGTGCCGCCGAACCGCACCTTTGGCTCGGTGAGCACGAAGGTAGCGTTGGGGTAACCCGATCGGCGCGGGCACGAGACGAGCACGCCAAGGGCAGGTCCGCTGATCTCGCCGCTCACGCACGCGTGCACCGGTACGCGCAGGACGTCCAGGATGCCCATAACGGTGAGGGCGGCGGACAGTTCAGCCCGCAGGTTCTGCAGTTCCAGGCGGATCGGCTTCGACGCCTCAGCGTCCAGCGTGAGCAGCTGAGCCGAGAGCCTGGCAGCCGCGTCGTCATCGAAGATGCCGGAGGCCATAACGATCCGGTTCTCCAGCAGCCGCTCGTGGAGTCCGGCCTGCCCGGCGTCGGCCGGGTACTGCCACACCCTGGTCGGCGGGAGGGGATCAGGCGGCGACGGCGACGGCCAGTTCGGGGTAAGCGGGATCCCAGGGCGACGCGGCATCTCCGGCGGCCACCCTCCCGGGATGTGAGCATGCACAGTCATCGGCTGGCTTCTTCCGTTCCGGGCTGGTCGAGTTTCCAGCTGATCTGGCCGCCGACCGCGGCCGCATAACGTTCCAGCGTGGAGGCCCGCACGTCGGCGGTGCCCGACTCGAGCCTGGCCACCGCGGACTGGGAGGTACCCATCCGCGCTGCGATCTCAGTCTGCGACAGGCCGGCGGCCTGGCGATGTTCGGCAAGCTCGCGGACGAGCCGGGCGCGATCATCGGCCATCCGGGCCGCGGGTTCATCTGCCATCCGGCGCCTGGCCATCTCGCGGAAGCCCGGCATGACGGGCAGCGGCGGCGGGCCGGGCGGATCCGCGGCGGGTTCGGCTCGGCTCGGGCGCCGCTCGCTGTTCATACCGTTTAAGCTATCTCATATTTAAGATAGCTGGGTCATGCGCTTGGTTATGGATGTGACACCGTATCCGAAAGGGTGTGCAGAATGTGACATCCATGCACTGTTTATCCTGCTGCCAGCACGCCACAAATTACCGGCTGGGGCTCGGCGCCGGTGTTACGGGGTTAGGCGACGCCGTCTGGGTCAGCTGGGGCGGACGGGGCCGCTGGCGGGATCTGGCCGAGCGGGGGCTCGAGCGGGGCCTCGAGTGGGGGGAACCGGCGGGATCTGGCCGAGCGGAGGCCCGGGCGGAGGTTCGAACGGAGGCCCGAGAGGCCCGAGAGGCCCGAGCGAGGGCTCGAGCGACGACGGGGGGGCTGGCCGGGGGACGGTACGGCTACTGGCCAGCTGGCCTCGGCCCAGACGGTGCGGCCCGGGTAGGCCTCGGCGAAGCCCCACCGGCTGGTGCAGGCGGCCACCATCGCAAGTCCCCGGCCGCCTTCGGCCGACAGGTCGAGAACGCCCGCCGCCGGGACGTCATCGGAGCCTTCATCGGTGACCGCGACTCTGGCCACGCCGTCGCGCAGGCAATCGATTTCGACGATGAACACGCCGCCGTTTCCCGAGTCGGTGTGCGCGACCGCGTTGGCGCACAACTCAGAGACGCACGTCATGAGCGTTTCCCTGGCTGGGCAGCCCGCCAGCAGTTCGGCCACGAACCTGCGCGCCTTCGGCACCGACGCGGGCGTGCCGCGGAATGTGCGAGTCCACCGCCGCTGGTCTGGCATCAACCGGACGGGACCGGTAGATCCCAAGGAACCCAACGGAAGCACCGGGTAGGCACCGCTCACCGTAGGTCACCTCCCTGACAAATAGCTCCTACTCACAGTGACGCGCGATCGGGCAAAAAGGTTCACACGGGATTTTTGCGCCTAAACGGTTCCAGGCTTTTGGGACCCTTCCGTGCTGCGGGGGCCGGAGAGACACTGAAGGGACCGAGCGAGTAACGGAGGATGGCATGAAGGCGATTCCGGCCAGCACCCCTGGACTCAAACGTTCGCTGTCGGTGTGGGCGGCGGTGGGCCTGTCGGTCGCGCTGTTGGCGCCGGGCATGCGCCGCCGCCGCAGGCTCGCGTCCGCGCGGGACGAGGCCTCCTGAGCGGGGACGCTTCAGTGCGCGAGCTACTCCCGTGCGTCGCTGAGCAGGCACTGGTCGATCACCACTGTCACGGGGTGCTGGTCAGGGACGCCGACGAGGACACGCTGGCGTCGATGCTGACCGAGGGAGCCGGGTGGCCGGGCGGCTCGGTGTTCGACTCGCGAGCCGGGTTCGCGTTCCGCCGCCTTTGCCCACCCGTCCTCGGCCTGGCGCCGCACGCTGAAGTGCGCGACTACGTGGCCCGCCGGAGCGAGCTCGGCGCGGCCGAGGTGAACAGGCGCTTCCTGTCACTGGCCGGGATGTCGGTGCTCTGCGTGGACACCGGGTTCACCCCTGAGCCGCTGACCTCCCCGGCCGAGCTCGGCGGGCTGGCGGGGGCGACCGCGCACGAGATCGTCCGGCTCGAGCGGGGGGCCGAGGACGTGGTGGCCGCCGGGGTCGGTGCGGATGGTTTCGCCGACGCGGTGCGCTCCGCGCTGGCCACGCGCACCGCCGCGGCGGTCGGCGTGAAGTCGATCGCCGCGTACCGCACCGGGCTGGACCTTAACCCCGAACGGCCCTCGGACGCCGAGGTCAGGGCCGCGGCCGGGCGCTGGCTGGCCGGGACCCTCAGCGGTCCGCCGCGGCTGGCGGACGCCACGCTGCAGCGGTTCCTGATCTGGTGCGGCGTGGACCTGGGCCTGCCAGTCCAGTTCCACGCCGGTTACGGAGACAGCGACGTCGACCTGCACCGCGGGAACCCGCTGCTGCTCACGCCACTGCTGCGGGCAATCCAGCCCACCGGGGTGCCGGTGATGCTGCTGCACAACTACCCGTATCACCGCGAAGCCGGCTACCTCGCCCAGGTGTTCCCGCACGTGTACGTCGACGCCGGACTGGCCACTCACAACCTGGGGACCCGCGCCACCGCGCTGCTCGCCGAGGCGCTCGAGCTCGCGCCGTACGGGAAGTTCCTGTACTCCTCCGACGCGTTCGGCCTGCCCGAGCTGTACTACCTGGGCGCGGCGCTGTTCAGGGACGCCCTGTCGGCGTTCCTACGTGCCGGGCTCGACGAAGACCTTTATACCGAACGGACCGTGGCGCGCCTGGCCCGCATGCTGTGCGCCGACAACGCCAAGCGCGCCTACCAGCTCGGCGAGCAAAGGTAAGTGCGTATCGTCGTGGTATGAAACTGCTCTCGGTGAACGTCGGCCAGCCGCGCCCGAGCCCCTGGGCTGACGTCAAGGTGACCGGTATCGACAAGCGCCCCACCCGCGGGCCGGTCCGGGTGACGCCCGCCCCCGCCAAGGGCACCGGGATCGTCGGGCTGGCCGGAGACCGGGTTTACGACGTGCGGCATCATGGCGGACCTGACCAGGCGGTGTATGCCTACGCCCGGGAGGATCTCGACATCTGGGCGGCCGAGCTCAACCGGCCGCTGCAGCCCGGCGTCTTCGGCGAGAACCTCACCACCGAGGGGCTGGACGTCAACGGCGCCCTGATCGGCGAGCGCTGGCGGGTCGGGTCGGGGGTGATCCTGGAGGTGTGCCAGCCCCGGATACCGTGCCGCACCTTCGCCGGCTGGCTCGACGAAGCCGGCTGGGTCAAGCGCTTTACCAAGGCGGCCCGGGCCGGGGCCTACCTGCGGGTTATCGAGGCGGGCGAGATCAGCACCGGCGACCCGGTGGATATCGTGCACCGTCCCGACCACGACGTAAGCATCGAAGTGGTTTTCCGCGCGATGACGCTCGAACCCGAGCTGCTGCCCCGCCTGCTCGCCGCCGACGCGCTCCCGGGTGACCTCCGGGCGATGGCGCGCAAGCGGATCGCGTGATCACGAAGGGCTGACAGTCTCCGCCTAGAAGTCAGGCCCTCGCGATCATGGGAGGAAGCGTTTGGCTTCGGCCAGGAGGTGCTCGCTGCTTGCGGTGGCGTCGAGCCAGTGGATCCGCGGGTCGCGGCGGAACCAGGACTCCTGGCGGCGGGCGAAGCGCCTGGTGGCCTTGGTCGTCTCCGCGCGGGCCTGCTCGAGGGTCAACTCGCCGTCCAGGTAGCGCAGCAGCTGCTGGTAGCCCAGGGCGCGGCTCGCGGTCCTGCCTTCCCGCAGGCCCCGGCCGACCAGGTGAGTCACCTCGGTTTCCAGGCCCGCACGCCACATGCGGTCGACCCGGCCGGCGATCCGCACGTCGAGTTCGGGGCGGGGCAAAGTCAGGCCGAGCTGGATGGCCGGGCGGACCTGACCCGCCGGCTCGTAGGCCGGCATGGTGGCGCTGAACGGGCGTCCCGATATCTCGATCACCTCCAGCGCCCGGACGATCCGGCGGCCGTTGCCCGGCAGGATCACGCTCGCCGCCGCCGGGTCCAGCGTGGCCAGTCGGGCGTACAGCGCGGCGGGGCCGAGGGCGGCGAGCTCGGTCTCGAGCCGGGCGCGGGTACCGTCGTCCGTTCCGGGGAAATGAAGGTCGTCGAGGGCGGCCCGGACGTACAGGCCTGAGCCGCCGACGAGCACCGGTACCCGGCCGCGGGCCGCGATGTCCTCGATCGCGGTGCGGGCGAGCTTCTGGTAGTCGGCCACGTTCGCGGCCTGGGTCACCGGCCAGATGTCGAGCAGGTGGTGCGGCACGCCCTGCCGGGCGGCGGCCGGCTCCTTGGCCGTGCCGATGTCCATGCCCTGGTAGAGCTGCATCGAGTCGGCGTTCACGACCTCGCCGCCCAGGGCGCGGGCCAGCGCGATACCCAGCCCGGACTTGCCGGTGGCGGTGGCTCCCACCACGGCGATGAGGTGCGTGTCCATGCCCCTAGTGTGCCCGCCACCAGGTGGCGACAAAGTACGTCACCTCGAACGGCGCCGCGGCGTACCTCAGGGCGGCACCGAAATCGTCCTGGCCCGCCGCGCCGGCCAGCACCTGCCAGGCGGCCCGGCCCGCGATGAAGAGCTCCGGGTCCAGGGCCGGGTCCAGGGCGGCCAGCGCCCCGGGGCTAGGCGCGGCCAGCGCCGCCG
>JALYVS010000069.1:2481-19142 GCA_030853115.1 Actinomycetota bacterium | reverse complement strand
GCCCAGCAGCGCGGCCCGCAGCGCCCGCGTGAGCCACAGCGCCGTCGCCGCGCCCCTGAGGGTTCGGCCGCGGGCGAGGAGGGCTGAGTCATGCTCATTCCGCGCAGGGTCAAGCACCGCAAGCAGCACCGTCCGCACCGGACCGGCGCCGCGACCGGCGGGACCCGTGTGTCGTTCGGCGAGTTCGGAATCCAGGCGCTGGAGCACTCCTACGTCACCAACCGGCAGATCGAGGCCGCCCGTATCGCCATGACGCGGCACATCCGCCGTGGCGGGAAGGTGTGGATCAACATCTACCCGGACCGTCCGCTGACCAAGAAGCCAGCCGAGACGCGGATGGGCTCGGGTAAAGGATCGCCGGAATGGTGGATCGCCAACGTAAAGCCGGGCCGCGTCATGTTCGAGATTTCCGGGATCAGCGAGCCGGTAGCCAAAGAGGCACTGCGCCGTGCGATCCACAAGCTGCCGATGAAGTGCCGGGTGGTCAAGCGTGAAGTGGGTGAGGGCTGATGGCTAGTGGCCTGACCGCGCAACTGCGTGTCTCCACCGAAGAAGAACTGCACGCCAAGCTGGTGGAGGCCAAGGAAGAGCTGTTCAACCTGCGCTTCCAGGGTGCCACCGGACAGCTGGAAAGCCACGGTCGGCTGCGTGCGGTGCGTAAGGAAATAGCCCGCATTTATACGGTGATGCGTGAGCGCGAGCTCGGGATCATCACCTTGGTCGAGGAATCCGGCGAGCCGGAGACCGCAGACCCCGCCGAGGATAACGTGGCCAAGGAGGCCGGCAAGTGAGCGAGAACGCCAAGAGCCCTGCGGCGACGGGCGAAGCCACGACGCAGGACACCGCCCGGGGTTACCGCAAGGGCCGTGAAGGCCTGGTGGTCAGCGACAAGATGGACAAGACCGTCGTAGTCAAGGTCGAGGACCACGTGAAGCACCCCAAGTACGGCAAGGTACTGCGCCGTACCAAGAAGTACCAGGCGCACGACGCCACCAACGCCTGCGGCGTCGGTGACCGGGTGCTGCTCATGGAGACCCGGCCGCTGTCTGCGACGAAGCGCTGGCGGGTAGCCCAGATCATCGAGAAAGCCAAGTAACAGATCCGCCTGGCCCCGATGCCGGCGCGAGATAGCAGGAGTTGACGTGATCCAGCAGGAGTCGCGGCTTAAGGTCGCCGACAACACAGGTGCGAAGGAGATCCTCTGCATCCGTGTGCTCGGCGGCAGCGGCCGGCGATACGCGGGCATCGGTGACGTCATCGTGGCCACGGTGAAGGATGCCCTTCCCGGCGCCGGCGTAAAGAAGGGTGACGTCGTCAAGGCGGTCGTGGTGCGCACCCGTAAGGAGCGTCGCCGCGGCGACGGCTCCTATATCCGGTTCGACGAGAACGCGGCGGTGCTGATCAGGGACGGCGGCGACCCGCGCGGGACCCGTATCTTCGGCCCGGTCGGCCGTGAGCTGCGGGAGAAGCGCTTCATGCGGATCATCTCGCTGGCGCCGGAGGTGCTGTGATGAAGATCAAGAAGGGCGATCACGTGATTGTCGTGGCGGGCCGGGACCGGGGACGCTCCGGTCTGGTCATCGCCGCCTACCCGGACCGGGGCAAGGTGCTGGTCCAGGGCGTCAACGTGATGAAGAAGAACAAGAAGGTCACCCACCAGGGCGCTCGCGGCGCCAAGGAGGGCGGCATCACTCATCAGGAAGCGCCGATCGACGTGAGCAACGTGCAGCTGGCCGATCCGGACAGCAAGAAGGCCGCGCGGGTCGGCTACCGGTTCGACGAGGACGGCACCAAGGTCCGCGTCGCCAGGCCGAGCGGGAAGGACATCTGATGGCCACCGAAGCCCCGTCCATACCGCGGCTCAAGGAGCGGTACCGGTCCGAGATCTCACCCGCGCTCAAGGATGAGTTCAGCTACGCCAACGTGATGCAGATCCCGGGCCTGACCAAGATCGTCGTGAACATGGGCGTCGGCGAGGCGGCCAGGGACGCGAAGCTTATCGAAGGTGCCGTGCGCGACCTGTCCACCATCACCGGGCAGCGCCCGGCGGTGGCCAAGGCGAGGAAGTCGGTGGCCCAGTTCAAGCTGCGTGAGGGCATGCCCATCGGCGCGCACACCACGCTGCGCGGTGACCGCATGTGGGAGTTCCTTGACCGCCTGCTGACCATCGCACTGCCCCGTATCCGCGACTTCCGCGGCCTGTCCGACCGGCAGTTCGACGGTCACGGGAACTACACATTCGGTCTGGTGGAGCAGGTCATGTTCCACGAGATCGACCCCGACAAGGTGGACAGGCAGCGCGGGATGGATATCACCGTCGTGACTACCGCCACCAACGACGCCGAAGGCCGCTCCTTGCTGCGGCGGCTCGGCTTCCCCTTCAAGGAGGGCTGAGAAGTGGCGAAGAAGTCGCTGGTCGTCAAGGCAAACCGGACGCCCAAGTTCAAGGTCCGCGGCTACACGCGGTGTACCCGCTGCGGACGGCCGCGCGCCGTCTACAAGAGGTTCAGCCTGTGCCGGATCTGTTTCCGGACGATGGCGCACCGCGGCGAGCTGCCCGGGATCACCAAGTCCAGCTGGTAACCAAGAAGAACGAGCACACCGCAGGTCCCTTGACCGGTGCAAGCCGGCGGGAAACCGCGGTGAGGAAGGCCTGTTGGCCATGACGATGACCGACCCGATCGCAGACATGCTGACGCGTCTGCGTAACGCGAACTCGGCGTACCACGACACCGTGGGCATGCCGTATTCGAAGATCAAGTCCCATATCGCGGAGATCCTCCAGCAGGAGGGCTACATCGCCTCCTGGCGGGTGGAAGACGCCGAAGTCGGCAAGAACCTCGTGGTTGCCCTGAAGTTCGGGAACCAGCGCGAGCGCTCCATCGCCGGCATCAAGCGGGTGTCCAAGCCTGGCCTGCGGGTGTACGCGAAGAAGGACAACCTGCCCAAGGTCCTCGGTGGCCTGGGCGTGGCGATCATTTCCACGTCCGGCGGCCTGCTGACCGATAAGCAAGCCAAGAAGCGGGGCGTGGGCGGGGAAGTCCTCGCCTACGTCTGGTAAGGAGGAGCTGCTATGTCAAGGATCGGGCGGCTCCCCGTGACCATCCCCAGCGGCGTGCAGGTCGATATCGACGGGCGCCAGGTCACTGTGCAAGGGCCGAAGGGAACACTGCGGCATACCGTGGCCGACCCCATCGACGTCGTCCGCGAGGATGACGTCATCAAGGTGACCAGGCCCAACGACGAGGGGTCCGTGCGCGCGCTGCACGGCTTGTCCCGTACGTTGATCGCCAACATGGTCGTCGGTGTCACCGACGGTTACCGCAAGACCCTGGAAATCGTCGGTGTCGGCTACCGGGTGCAGGCCAAGGGAAGTGACCTGGAGTTCGCGCTCGGGTTCAGCCACCCCGTGCCTGTCGTCCCGCCCGAGGGCATCACTTTCCGGGTCGAGACCCCCACCAGGTTCACCGTGGAGGGTATCGACAAGCAGGCGGTGGGTGAAGTGGCCGCGCAAATCCGCAAGCTCCGTAAGCCCGACCCCTATAAGGGCAAGGGCGTGCGGTATCAGGGCGAAGTGATCCGCCGCAAGGTCGGGAAGGCTGGTAAGTAGTCATGGCTGGCACCAAGACCAGGTCGCATGCCCGCGCCACCGGACGGGTGCGTCCGCAGACGCACGCGACGGCGGCCGGACGGGTACGCCGTCACCTGCGGGTCCGCAAGCGGGTCACCGGCAGCGCCAGCCGGCCCCGGCTTGTCGTCAACCGGTCGGCGCGGCACATGTTCGCGCAGATCGTTGACGACAGCGTCGGCCGCACCCTGGCCGCCGCGTCCACCTTGGACGCGCAGATCCGGGGGGGCGAGGGTGACAAGACCGCCCAGGCCCGGCGGGTCGGTGAGCTGCTCGCGCAGCGCGCCAAGGACGCCGGTATCGCGGCCGTGGTGTTCGACCGTGGCGGCTACCGCTATCACGGCCGCATCGCGGCGCTCGCGGACGGCGCCAGGGAAGGCGGACTGAAGCTGTGAATACGGCACTTATGCAGTCCGCTGAGCGTTATTCAGAGATGAGGAAAGGCTAATGCCAGGAGCACCGCGGCGCGGCAGTGGCGGCGGCGAGCGGCGTGAGCGCCGCGACGACCGGCGCGGTGGCGCAGCCGATAAGCAGGCCTCCTACCTTGAGCACGTCGTCACGATCAACCGCGTGGCGAAGGTGGTCAAGGGCGGACGTCGCTTCAGCTTTACCGCGCTGGTGGTGGTGGGCGACGGCAACGGAATGGTCGGCGTCGGCTACGGCAAGGCCAAGGAGGTGCCGGCGGCTATCGCCAAGGGCGTCGAAGAGGCCAAGAAGCACTTCTTCCGGGTGCCCAGGATCGCCGGCACCATCCCGCACGTGGTCCAGGGCGAGGAGGCGGCAGGCGTGGTCCTGCTCAAGCCGGCCAGCCCCGGGACCGGCGTCATCGCCGGCGGCCCGGTGCGGGCCGTGCTCGAGTGCGCAGGCATCCATGATGTGCTGTCCCGCTCGCTGGGCTCGTCGAACCCGATCAACGTCGTGCACGCGACGGTGGCCGCGCTCAAGAGCCTGAGCCGGCCCGAGGAGATCGCGGCCAAGCGAGGCCTGCCGATCGAGGACGTTGCGCCCGCGGCCATGCTGCGCGCCCGAGCGGCCGCGGCCGGGGCCTAGGGGAGCAGATAGATGGCACAGCTGAAGGTGACACAGATCAAGTCGAAGATCGGCGGGAACAGCGCGCAGCGGAACTCGCTGCGGTCGCTGGGGCTGCGCCGGATCGGCCAGGTGGTCGTCCGGCCGGATCGCCCCGAGTTCCGCGGGATGATCAAGACCGTGCGGCACCTGGTGACGGTAGAGGAAATAGCCGGAGATGAGCACTGACATGCCGGAGACGAACACAGGCGAGCCCACTGCGACCGGGCGCGGGCTGAAGCTGCATCACCTGCGGCCCGCCCCGGGAGCACACAAGGCCAAGACGAGGATCGGTCGCGGCGAGGCGTCCAAGGGCAAGACCGCGGGCCGCGGCACCAAGGGCACCAAGGCACGCAACACGGTCCGTCTCGGCTTCGAGGGCGGCCAGATGCCCCTGTACCGCCGGGTGCCCAAGCTGAAAGGCTTCTCGAACTCGGGCTTCGGCACGACCTACCAGGTGGTCAACACCGGCAGGCTGGCGGAGCTGTTCTCCGAGGGCGGCGACGTGACGCCGGAAGCCATGGTGGCCAGGGGCGCGGCGCGCAAGGGCGAGCTGATCAAGGTCCTGGGCACGGGCGACCTGGCGGTGGCGCTGCGGGTGACCGCGCATGCGTTCTCGGCCACGGCCGCGGCGAAGATCGAGCGGGCCGGCGGCACGGTCACTGAGCTCTCCTAAGCAGTCACCGAGCTCTCCTAACCAAGGGAGACAACGCATGGCCTGCCGGGTAAGATACGTGCACTGCCCGATCAACCGAACCGAGGACTGCGCATGCTGACGGCCTTCGTGCGGGCGTTCCAGACGCCGGATCTTCGCAAGAAGATGCTGATCACGCTTGGCCTTATCGCGCTGTTCCGGTTCGGCGCGTCGCTGCCCACCCCGGGCATCGACGAGAAAAACGTCACCTTGTGCTCGAACCTGGCGACCGCCGCGGGCAGCAGTACGGCAGGCGTTCTGCAGATCGTGAACCTGCTCAGCGGCCAGGCGTTGCTGCACCTGTCGGTGTTCGCGCTCGGCATCATGCCGTACATCACCGCAAGCATCATCTTGCAGCTGCTCACGGTGGTCATCCCGCGGCTGGAGACGCTGAAGCAGGAGGGGCAGGCCGGTCAGGCCAAGATTACCCAGTACACCCGGTACCTCACTGTGGGCCTGGCCGTGCTGCAGTCCACCGGGTACATCGAGCTGGCCCGGTCCGGCACCCTGTTCAACGGGTGCGGCACGGCGGCCCAGGACCCGCTGATCCCGAACGGGTCGGTCTTCACCATCGTCACGATGGTGATCACCATGGTGGCCGGCACCACGGTCATCATGTGGATGGGCGAGCTGATCACCGACCGGGGCGTCGGCAACGGCATGTCGGTCATGATTTTCACCACGGTCATCTCGGTGATCCCCGGCGAGATCCTGGCCATCGAGCGGGACAAGGGCATCTTCTACGCCGCCATGGCCGTCGTGATCGTGATCGCCATCGTCGCGTTCATCGTCTTCATGGAGCAGGCGCAGCGCCGGATCCCCGTGCAGTACGCCAAGCGGATGGTCGGCCGGCGCATGTACGGCGGCACGTCGACCTATATCCCGATGAAGGTCAACCAGGCCGGCGTGATCCCGGTCATTTTCGCCTCGTCGCTGCTCTACATTCCGACGCTGGCCGCGCAGCTGTTCGGGAAGTCGACCACCACGACGGGCTGGGTGCCCTGGGTGGCCCGCTACATCGAGCAGAGCAGCTCGCCGCTGTACATGCTGTTGTTCTTCGTGCTGATCATCGGGTTCACCTACTTCTACGTGTCGATCACCTTTAACCCGACTGAGGTGGCCGACAACATGAAGAAGTACGGCGGGTTCATTCCCGGCATCCGTCCTGGCCGGCCGACCGCTGAATACCTCAGTTACGTGCTCAGCAGGCTCACCGCGCCAGGATCTTTCTACCTGGGCGTCATCGCGCTGTTCCCGCTGCTGGCGCTGTCCGCCATCGGGGTCGCCAACCAGTTCCCGTTCAGCGGGGTTAGCCTGCTGATCATGGTCGGCGTCGGGCTCGACACCGTGAAACAGATCGAGAGCCAATTGCAGCAGCGTAACTATGAGGGTTTCTTGCGATAGTGCGCATCGTCCTCGTCGGGCCCCCCGGTGCGGGCAAAGGGACACAGGCCCAGTTCATAGCTTCACACCTGGCGATCCCGAGGATCTCGACAGGTGACATTTTCCGGTACAACGTGACCAGCCACACCGGACTCGGCCGCCAGGCGAAGCAGTTCATGGATCGCGGTGACCTGGTGCCGGACGAGGTAACGGTGGCCATGGTCCGGGACCGGCTGGGTGAGGATGACGCCCAGGAGGGTTTCCTGCTCGACGGTTTCCCCCGGAACGTGCTGCAGGCCGAGACGCTGAAGAAGATGCTGCTGGAACTGGACACGCGGCTGAGCGTCGTGCTCGAACTGGTGGTAGACGAGGATGAAGTGGTGCGGCGGCTGTCCGGGCGCCGGACCTGCCGGCGCTGCGAACGGGTCTGGCATGTCCTGTATGACCCGCCCGCCCACCACGGCCTCTGCGACGACTGCGGCAGTGAGCTCTTCCAGCGCGATGACGATTCTGAGGACACCATCAGGCACCGGATCGAGGTCTACGCCGAGCAGACTTCTCCGCTCGTCTCGTTCTACGCGGACGAGAACATCTTGATCGGCATCGACGCGACCGGCCCGGTGGAAGAGATCACCAGCCGGGCGCTGGCCGCGCTGCGCCCGTTCGTGCGCTGAGGGGGATCCGCATGTGGCATACCGGCGGGCTGATCATCGAGATCAAGTCACCTGAGCAAATCGAGATGATGCGCGCGGCCGGGCTGGTGGTCGCGCGTACGCTGCGCACGCTGGCCGAGGCGATCGGCCCGGGCGTCACGACGGCCGACCTGGACGCGCTCGCCGAGGACGAAATCCGGGGCGCCGGGGCCATCCCTTCGTTCAAGGGCTACCACGGTTATCCCGCCTCGATCTGCACGTCGGTGAACGAGCAGATCGTGCATGGCATCCCGAGCCAGGACCGGCGCCTGGCCGAAGGCGACATCATCTCCATCGACTGCGGCGCGATCGTGGACGGGTGGCACGGCGACGCGGCGATTACCGTCGGCGTCGGCGCTATTTCCGCGGAGCATGCTGGCCTGCTGCGGGCGTGTGAGACCGCCCTGCGGCAGGGGCTGGCCCAGGCGCGGGCCGGTAACCGGCTCACTGACATCTCACACGCGGTGGAGACGAGCGTGCGCGCGGCAGGCCGCTATGGCGTGGTCGAGGAGTACACCGGGCATGGCATCGGAAGCGAGATGCACATGGATCCGCCGGTGCCCAACGTCGGACGGGCCGGCCGCGGCCCGCGGCTGCAGCCGGGCATGGCGCTGGCTATCGAGCCGATGGTGATGCTGGGCGGCGAGGAGACGATCCTGCTCGACGACGGCTGGACCGTCATCACCGCGGACGGCAGCTGGGCCGCGCACTTCGAGCACACGGTCGCGATCACCCCCGACGGCCCCCGGGTGCTGACGGCTCTGTAGGTCCCGAGGTCCCGGCGCAGGGGCCCGCAGACCCCAGGATCGTTACCCCCTTGGGGGGCGGGGCATAGGGGGAGCCCGGCTCGGCGATACTGGGAAGGTGGAATCGCGCGCGCTTCGCTGACTCAGGAAGATGGGCTGACTCAGGATGATGGGCTGACTCAGGAAGATGCGCTGACTTAGGAAGGTGCCTGGTGCCCGGTGACCCGCGGATCCGCGCCTCAGACGCGGATCGCGACCGTACCACGGCACTGCTGCGCGAGCACCACGCCGCGGGCCGGCTGACCGCCGAGGAATTTCACGACCGGATGGACCAGGCGCTCGAGGCCAGGACCCTCGGCGAGCTCGAGGAGCTGATGGCGGACCTGCCGGCCATCGACCTCTACCAGTTGCCCGACGCGTCGCTGCGGCGGATCCCGCCGCACCGGGGGCAATCGCTCCGGCCGGCCCATCCGGAGGGCTCGCCTGCCCCGATCAGGTTCACGCCGGGTACAGTGGCTATGGGTGCGTGGGCCGTGGTCACTTCGGCCCTCGTCGCCATCTGGGCGGTCGCGGCCGTGGTCGGCGTCGGCACCTGGTTTCCGTGGTGGGCGCTGATCGCTATCCCGTGGATCTGGGCGCTGGTCCGGCGCGCGCAGCGACCGCGGGAATAGGGTCGGCCCGGTCATTGTCGTATACACCTGGGCGGTTCGCGTTGGGGCTATGGGTCGAGTACACTCGTCACCGGCCCTTCTGTTGGGTTTCAACCTGGTCAGCACACGGGGGCTCGCGTCTCGTATGCGAGCACGGTACTGGCTCTTCCCGGTGAAAAACCGTCTCGCTGACGTAAGCCAGCGTGGGCGTGAACCAGGCGGGGCAAGCTTGCCGCCCGGGACAGTACGGCCACCAAAACCGCGTTCAGGCGCGGGCCATTACCAGAGAAGCGAAGTGCGAGGACATGCCCAAGAAAGACGGCGCCATCGAGATTGAAGGCACGGTTGTCGAGTCTCTCCCGAATGCCTTTTTCCGAGTGGAGCTGGACAACGGGCACAAGGTTCTCGCCCATATCAGCGGGAAAATGCGGATGCACTACATCCGCATCCTGCCTGACGACAAGGTCGTGGTGGAGCTCAGCCCTTACGACCTCACCCGCGGGCGGATCGTGTACCGGTACAAGTAACAGGTCATTACCAGCAAGCAACATCGAGTAGGGATATCACCGTGAAGGTCAAGCCGAGCGTTAAGAAGATCTGCAGCAAGTGCCGGATCATCCGTCGGCACGGCCGCGTCATGGTTATCTGCAGCGACCCCAGGCACAAGCAGCGGCAGGGCTAGCACCTGCCGCACGACACAAGCGCGCACCGCAGCAGCTAGATCACGCTGCGACCCCCGGACGGAGGCCGGGGCCATGTCCGGGCAGGGCATGGGGGCGGTGCGAAGGACCTCCGCGAAACGAAGGAGAACTGCCCGGACATGGCCAGGCTTTCTGGAGTAGACCTACCCCGCGATAAGCGGCTCGAGGTTGCGCTCACCTATATCTACGGCATCGGCCACACCAGGGCCCTGCAGACGCTGGAGGCAACCGGCGTCAGCGGGGATACCCGGGTCAACAATCTCAGCGACGAAGAGCTGATGAAGCTCCGCGACTGGATCGACTCCACCTACCAGGTCGAGGGCGACCTGCGCCGCGAGGTGCAGGCCGACATCAGGCGGAAGGTTGAGATCGGCTGCTACCAGGGGATCCGTCATCGTCGCGGACTTCCGGTGCACGGGCAGCGGACCCAGACCAACGCGCGCACCCGCAAGGGCAAGAAGAAGACGGTGGCCGGCAAGAAGAAGGTCGGAAAGAAGTAGTCCGGAACCGCACGGACCGATCACCTCATAGGAAGCGCAAAAGAGAGATATGCCGCCAGCAAAAAGCCGTAGCCAGGCCGCCAAGAAGGTGCGCCGCAAGGAGCGGAAGAACATCGCTCACGGACATGCTCACATCAGGAGCACGTTCAACAACACGATCGTCTCGATTACTGACCCTACCGGCAACGTCATCGCATGGGCGTCCGCAGGTCAGGTCGGGTTCAAGGGATCGCGCAAGTCAACGCCTTACGCCGCCCAGATGGCGGCCGAGGCGGCCGCGCGTCGCGCGATGGAACACGGCATGCGCAAGGTCGATGTCTTCGTCAAGGGCCCGGGTTCGGGTCGGGAGACCGCCATCAGGTCGCTGCAGGCGACCGGGATCGAGGTCGGCTCGATCCAGGACATGACCCCCGTTCCGCATAATGGCTGCCGGCCGCCGAAGCGGCGCCGGGTCTGACTGGGTCGACAGGAGATAGCGACAGATGGCTCGATACACAGGCCCGGACTGCAAGCTGTGCCGCCGGGAAAAGACCAAGCTCTTCCTCAAGGGCGCCAAGTGCGACTCGCCGAAGTGCCCGATCGAGATCCGGCCTTATCCGCCGGGCGAGCACGGCAGGAACCGCCCGAAGGAAGGCGACTACCTGCAGCAGATCCGGGAGAAGCAGAAGGCGCGCCGCATCTACGGCATCCTGGAACGGCAGTTCCAGGGCTATTACGTCGAAGCGTCCCGCAAGCACGGGCGGACCGGCGAGGCCATGCTCCAGCTGCTTGAGCGCCGGATGGACAACGTGGTCTTCCGCGCCGGTTTCGCGAAGAGCCGCGACATGGCCCGCCAGCTGGTGACGCACGGCCACTTCCTGGTGAACGGCAAGAAGGTCGACATTCCTTCCTACCGGGTCAGCGAGAACGACATCGTCGAGGTAATGCCCAAGTTCTTCGAGATGACGCCGTTCGTGATCGCGCGAGCCGAGGCCGGCGAGCGTACGGTTCCCGCGTGGCTCGAGGTCGTCCCCGACAAGATGCGGATCCTGGTGCACTCGCTCCCGGTCCGTGCCCAGATCGACACCCAGGTTCAAGAGCAGCTGATCGTCGAGTACTACTCGAAGTAGGGTGCGGAGCCCAGGGGTCTCAGATCCCTGGGCCTCGCATCACCGTGGTACCGCCAAGGCGGCGGGGCTGCGTGCGGGCTAGCGGCCCGCGCATCGCGACTGTCATATGACGGGCGTCGCGGAAAGGGAAGATAATGCTTATCGCTCAGCGCCCCTCGCTCGCCGAGGAGCAGGTCGACGAATTCCGGTCCAGGTTCGTGATCGAGCCGCTCGAGCCGGGTTTCGGTTACACGATCGGTAACTCGCTCCGGCGTACCCTGCTGTCCTCGATTCCGGGTGCGGCCGTCACGAGCATCAGGATCGAAGGCGTCCTGCACGAGTTCTCCACGGTCCCCGGCGTCAAGGAGGATGTCACCGACATCATCTTGAACCTGAAGGAACTGGTGGTGTCCTCTGAGCACGACGAGCCGGTCGTGATGTACCTGCGCAAGCAGGGCCCGGGCGACGTGACCGCGGCCGATATCGCGCCCCCGGCTGGCGTCGAGGTGCACAACCCCGAGCTGCACGTCGCCACCCTGAACGCCAAGGGCAAGCTCGAGATGGAGCTGACCGTCGAGCGCGGTCGCGGCTACGTCTCGGCGAACCAGAACAAGCAGCCGGGCCAGGAGATCGGCCGGGTGCCGATTGACTCCATCTACTCGCCGGTGCTGCGGGTGACGTACAAGGTGGAAGCCACCCGAGTCGAGCAGCGGACCGACTTCGACCGGCTGATCGTCGACGTCGAGACCAAGCCGTGCATGCGCCCGCGGGACGCGGTGGCCAGCGCCGGCAAGACGCTCGTCGAGCTGTTCGGGCTGGCCCGGGAGCTGAACGTTGACGCTGAGGGCATCGACATCGGCCCGTCGCCCACCGACGCCGCGCTCGCGGCCGACCTGGCGCTGCCGATCGAGGACCTCAACCTCACCGTCCGTTCCTACAACTGCCTGAAGCGCGAGGGCATTCACACGGTGGGCGAGCTCGTCGGCCGCAGTGAGCAGGATCTACTCGACATCAGGAACTTCGGCGCCAAGTCGATCGAGGAAGTCAAGCAGAAGCTCATCGACATGGGTCTCGCGCTCAAGGACTCGCCGCCCGGGTTCGACCCGAGCAGCGCGGTGGGCGCCTACAGCGATGACGACGACAGCTACGTGGAGACCGAGCAGTACTAACGTGGCGCCGCCACAAGCACGGGCCACGTACTAACGAGGCCACGCACACCGAGGAGAGGTCCGTATGCCCACGCCCACCAAGGGCCACCGCCTAGGCGGTAGTCCGGCCCATGAGCGGCACATCCTGGCGAATCTGGCCACGGCGCTGTTCCAGCACGGCCGGATTACCACCACTGAGGCCAAGGCCCGCAGGCTGCGCCCGGTAGCCGAGCGGCTGATCACCTTCGCTAAGCGAGGTGACATGCATGCCCGTCGTCATGTGCTGACCGTGGTCACCGACAAGGGCGTGGTGCACCATCTGTTTACCGAGATCGCGCCAGAATTCTCGGAACGGAACGGCGGATACACCCGCATCACCAAGATCGGCCCGCGGCGGGGCGACAACGCGGCGATGGCGGTCATCGAGCTGGTCCGCGGCGAGCCGGTGGCGGCCAAGCCCCGCCGTCGCGCCCGGCGCTCCGAGCCGAAGGCTGCGGAGGGGCCGGCCACGGTGACCGCCGTACCCGATGCTGGCGAGGCGCCTGCGTCGCCCGTGACGGGCGAAGCCACCGATACCGGGGCCAGTGCCGGCGATGCCGGGTCCAGCGTCGATATCGATGACGAAGGCGACCTCGCGGCCGGTGACGCCAGCGACGAGGACGAGGCTAAGGACGCCTAACCGGCCGTCGGCCGGCTGATTCCTCAGCTACTGATCCTCAGCTACTGATCCTCGACGGCTGGGGCCCCTGACCGGGTGAGGTTAGCTTGGAGCAAGAACTACGGACCGTTCGGCTTCGGGTTGATCTTTCCTATGACGGGTCAGGGTTTTCTGGCTGGGCGGCCCAGCCGGGGCGGCGAACGGTCGAGGAAACCGTGGCGGCGGCGGTCGGCCAGCTGCTAAGGCTGCCCGGGCCGCCGAAGCTGACCGTAGCCGGGCGTACCGATGCCGGGGTGCACGCGCGCGGGCAGGTCGTGCACTGCGATGTTCCCGCCGCGACCTGGGCCGCGGGGGCAGGCCGGGCGATGGCCAGGCTCGCCGGGCTGCTTCCCCCCGACGTCCGGGTGCGCGCCGCGGACTTGGCTCCGGATGCCTTCGACGCGCGGTTTTCCGCGCTCTGGCGCCGCTACTCCTACCGGGTCTGCGATGACCGGGCGACCGCGGATCCGCTGCGCAGGCACGAAACGCTCTGGTATTTCCGGCCGCTGGACATCGACGCTATGAACGAGGCGGCCCGGTGCTGTCTGGGGGAGCATGATTTCGCCGCCTTCTGCCGCCGCCGGGAAGGCGCCACCACCATCCGGTCGCTACTTACCCTGGGCTGGCATCGTGACCCTGACGGGATCGCGGTGGCGACTGTGGTGGCGGATGCGTTCTGTCACAACATGGTGCGCGCGCTGGTGGGTGCGCTGCTCGCCGTTGGCGAGGGCCGACAGCCTGCTGGCTGGCCCGCTGAGGTGCTCGCGGCCCGGGTCCGCGATCCCGCCGTCCGGGTGATGGCGCCACACGGGCTGTGCCTGGAGGAAGTCGGCTACCCCCCGGCGGGTGAACTGGCGGCCCGCGCCGCCGAAGCCCGCACGCTGCGCTCTATTCCCTCGCGCTCTATGGTCCCGGGCGGCGCCATTCCCCCGCTCGCCCCTCCGCTCGCCATGCCTCCGCTCGCCATGCCTCCACTCGCCATTCCCCCGCTCGCCGAAGGCCGCGGCCCTTAACACCGCGCCGGGCGGCCCGGTCAGGATTTGCCGCTCAGCATCCGGGTGCTGAGGTTGATGTTGGCACTGCCGGTCACGAGGTTGGCGGCGAACTGCTCGAGCGCCTGCCGGGCGGCCGAGTTCGGCGGTGACTTCAGGTTGGCGAACTCGGCCCACATCAAGATCAGGTAGTGGCCCTTGACCTCCGCCTGCACGACCCCGGTCCCGTTGCCCAGTTGCCGCGTCGGGCCCTTCTTCGCGCTGAGCGGCGCGATGATCGCCTGCGGCCCGGTGAGCTGGCCGGCCTTGCTCGCCGCGGCCGTGCTGGTCAGGTTGACCACGCCCACGGTGCCCATCATCTGGCCGTTGCCCGATAGATAGCTCGCCCGGGCCACCTGAGTGCAGCCGCCCGATTTCAGGGCCGCCTGCAGCTGCGCGCCGTAGACCACCGGGGAGCAGTTCTTGGTCACGCTGGCGGCCGTCCTGAGGTAGGAGCTGCCGTTCAGCACGAACTGCGGCGGGAAGAGCACGTCGACGGTGAGCGGTTCCGGGTCCTGGGTCCTGGTCCCGATGTGCTGCCACTTGCCCAGGGACTGATTGAAGTCCGGCGACCCGGGAGCGTTCGTGGGCAACCGCAACGACGGCGATACCGGCGCGTTGACCCGCGGCTCGTACAGGAACTTGTACCCGCCGAACCCGGCGGCGGCCAGCACCACCACCACGACGGCGGCCAGTGCCGGTCGGCGCTTCGGCTTCGGTTTCGGTTTCGCGGCGCGCCGACGGCCGGCGGGCACCGTGACAGTGTGAGCGGGCTGCGGATCGACCCGGGTAATCGGGTCCGTGTGCTCGAGCGGGTCCGGGTCCTGATCCACCCCGTAGGACCGGTAACCGCGGTCAGGGACCTGCTCGCGGTCGTCGTCCGTGGCCGTTTCCTGAGGTGCGGACCAGGAGCTGAACCCGCCCGGACTCTCGGCGCCGTAACCCGCGACGGGCTGCGCCCCGGCGCCGTAACCCGCGACGGGCTGGGGCCCGGTGCGGTCATCTACGACGGGCTGGGCCCCGGTGCGGTAACCCCCGGCCGGCTGGGCGCCGTCCTGCGGCCATGGCCAGGAGGCCTGGCGGCGGGTATCCGCGGCCGGACCGGTCCATCCCGCGCCCTGGTGGTCCATAACGTCGAGGGTAGCGTCCTGTGCGGTTCCGGTATGGTGGTCGCGGAAGATTACGGTTTACCTACGTCCGGTGCGCCGCTCCCCGCCAGTCAGCCAGGCCACCAGCCCGGCTTGCGGGCAGCATCGCTTTGGCATCACTGGGTGAACCGGAGTATGCTGCATTGGCGTCATGCGCTACGGGCATGCACGCGGTGTGCCCTTCGTACGCACGTTGTTCGTGCGGCGCGGTGCGCCAGCGTAGCGCCCAGGGCGGCCGGCACCAGCAGGTGCAGGCCGGAGAAGATCACGATACATACGCGAAGGCTTAGGACTGTGCGCACTTTCACCCCGAAAGACAGTGACATTACGCGGCAGTGGCATGTCGTCGACGCTTCAGACGTAGTGCTCGGCCGCCTGGCCAGCCACGTGGCCGTGCTGCTCAGGGGCAAGCACAAGCCGATCTTTGCCCCGCATGTGGACACCGGCGATTTCGTGATCGTGATCAATGCGGCCAAGGTGGCGCTCAGCGGTAACAAGCTGGAGCAGAAGCACGCTTACCGGCACTCCGGTTACCCGGGCGGCCTGCGGGCGGTCTCCTACGCCACCCTGATGGCCAGCAACCCCGAGCGGGCCGTGGAGAAGGCCATCCGCGGGATGCTGCCGAAGAACACGCTCGGCCGCAAGACGCTCAGCAAGCTCAAGGTGTACGCGGGCCCTGACCACCCGCACCAGGCACAGCGGCCTCAGCCGTACGAGATCACGCAGATCGCGCAGTAGACAAGCAGGAAGTACGAGGAAGACACCGTGGCTGAGCCCACTGGCGTAACAACCACCCCAGTCGCCGAAAGCGACGCCGAGTCGACTGACGATGAGTTCGGCGCGGACGTTCCGTCGGAGTACACGACGGAAACCGCGCAGGACGCTTCGACGCGTGCCGCGACCCGGCGCCCGGTCGTAACCGGTCACGCGGCCGGCACCGGCCGCCGCAAGGAGGCGATCGCCCGGGTTCGCATCCTGCCCGGCTCCGGCCAGTGGACGATCAACGGCCGGACGCTCGACGTGTACTTCCCCAACAAGGTGCATCAGCAGCTGGTCAACGAGCCGTTCGTGACCCTCGGCGCGGAGGGCCAGTTCGACGTGGTGGCCCGGATCTCCGGCGGTGGCGTCACCGGGCAGGCGGGCGCGCTGCGCCTCGGCGTGACCCGTTCGCTCATCCTGCTGGACCCGGAGAACCGCCCGGCGCTGAAGAAGGCCGGCTTCGTGACCAGGGACGCCCGGGTCAAGGAGCGCAAGAAGTACGGCCTGAAGAAGGCCCGCAAGGCGCCGCAGTACTCCAAGCGGTAGGCGCCCAGCCTGTCGAGCACAACGCCAGCGCACACGAGCCCGGGCCAGCGGGCGGAGCAACGAGCGGGAGCGACATGGGTGAAGCGGGGGGTCAGCGTAGCCGTCTCTTTGGTACGGACGGTGTCCGGGGCGTTGCTGGTCTTGATCTGACGGCCCGACTGGCGATGGATCTCGGTGTGGCC
>JALYVS010000069.1:0-2471 GCA_030853115.1 Actinomycetota bacterium | reverse complement strand
GGCCCGAGCCGTTCTGGGCGCCCGGTAGTCGTGGTCGGCCGGGATCCGCGCGCCTCGGGCGAGTTCCTGGAGGCGGCGGTGACCGCCGGGCTGGCCAGCGCGGGGCTCGACGTCCGGCAACTCGGAGTCATCCCGACGCCGGGTGTGGCCTACCTGACCGGTGTGCTAGGGGCGGCGTTCGGCGTCGTCATCTCCGCGAGCCATAACCCGGCCCGGGACAACGGGATCAAGTTCTTCGGGCCCGGCGGGGTCAAGCTGACCGACGCGGTGGAAGACCAGATCGAGGCCCGCCTGCCAGCACCAGAGCCGGTGGCACCAGGACTGCAGACGCCAGGACTGCAGACGCCAGGACTGCGGGCACCAGAGCCGCGGGCGCCGAAACCACGGACGGCGGAGCCGCCGGCCGCCGCGGACTTCGGCCGGATCGGCGACGCCACCGCTGAGCTCGACCGGTACCTAGATCACCTGATGTCCACGCTGCCCGGCCCCTCGCCGCTGGCGGGCCTGCGGGTGGTGGCCGACTGCGCGCACGGCGCGGCGTACCGCATCGCGCCGGAGGCGCTGCGCCGCGCGGGCGCTGACGTCATCACCATCGGGGTCGAGCCGGACGGGCTGAACATCAACGCCGGATGCGGCTCCACCGCGCTCGGCACCCTGGCCGCGGCGGTCGCCGAGCACCGCGCGGACGCGGGCATCGCCTACGACGGTGACGCCGACCGGTGCCTCGCGGTCGACGCCGGCGGGCAGCCGCTGGACGGGGACCAGATCCTGACCGTGCTCGCCATCGAGCTGAAAGAGGCGGGCCGGCTGGCCGGCGACGCGGTGGTGGTCACGGTGATGTCGAACCAGGGTTTCCACGTGGCGATGCGGGACGCCGGCATCGCGGTGATCGAGACCCCGGTGGGGGACAAGTACGTGTCCGCGGCCATGCGCGCTGGCGGTTTCGTGCTCGGCGGAGAGCAGTCCGGGCACATCATCATGGGCGAGCACGCCACCACCGGTGATGGCGTGCTGACCAGCCTGCAGCTGCTCGCCGCGGTCAATCGCCTCGGGGTGCCGCTGGCGGCGGCCGCGAAGATGATGCCGAGGTATCCCCAGCTGCTCGTCAACGTGCCCGGCGACGCGTCGCAGCTCGGCCCGGAGGTCGCCGCGGCGGTGGCCAGGGCGGAGTCCGAGCTGGGTCAGGACGGCCGGATCCTGGTCCGGCCCAGCGGCACCGAGCCCACGATCAGGCTGATGATCCAGGCCAAGGACGCGAGCGTGGCCGAACGCCTCATCACCCGGCTGGCGGACGAGGTTCGGCTGGCCCTCGCCGGGCAGTAGGAGCTCTCATGCGAGACGCTTACGATGGGCCGGCCATCCGCGCGGCCGAACGCGCCCTGATGGAACTCCTGCCCGACGGGACGCTGATGGGCCGCGCCGCCGCGGGGCTCGCGGCGGTATGCACGTCCCTGCTCGGTCAGCAGCCGGGGCGCGTGTACGGGGCCCGGGTGGTGGTGCTGGCGGGCAGCGGGGACAACGGCGGCGACGCGCTGTACGCGGGCGCTCTGCTGGCGCGGCGCGGCGTGGCGCTGACCGCGATCGCCCCCGGTTCCCGGTCACATCCCGGCGGGACCGCGGCGCTGCGCGCGGCGGGCGGCCGGATGACAGGCGAGGACGGGGCTGGGGCCGTGATCACCCGCGCCGACCTGATCCTGGACGGCCTGCTCGGCATCGGCGGCCAGGGCGGCCTCCGGGAGCCCTTCGCCGGCCTGGCCCGGCAGGTCGAGCAGGCCCGCCAGGCCCGCGCCACGGTGGTGGGCGTCGACCTGCCCAGCGGCATCGACGCCAGCACCGGAGCGGTCGACGGGCCTGCCGTCCGGGCCGACGTCACCGTGACCTTCGGCGCGATCAAGCCGGGGCTGCTCATCGACCCGGGCGCCAGGCACGCGGGCACCGTGGAGCTCGTCGATATCGGCCTGCGCCCCTACCTGACCGGCGCTCCCAGTGCTCGTGCGCCGCAGCGGGACGACATCAGCGAGCTGCTGCCCCGGCCGGGGCCGGAATCGGATAAGTACCGCCGCGGTGTCCTCGGCCTGCTCGCGGGCAGCGACCGCTTCACCGGCGCCGCGCTGCTGTCGTCGGGCGGGGCGGTGCACGGCGGGGCCGGGATGGTCCGGGTGGTAACCGGGCCGGCCGCCGCCGCGCTGGTCCGTCAGGTGTGGCCGGAAACGGTGCTCACCGTGCATCCCGAGGACCCCGGCTGGGACCTGCTCGGCTCGGTGGGCCGGGTCCAGGCCTGGGTGGCCGGCCCGGGCATGGGGACCGGTCCGGACGCGGTGGCGCGGCTGACGGCGATTCTCGGCACCGACCTCCCGGTGCTGGTGGACGCCGACGGCCTGACGATCCTGAGCCAGGTCCCTGGCCTGCTCCCGCGGCCGGCGCCGACGCTCATCACGCCGCACGCCGGCGAGCTGGCCCGGCTGCTGGGC
>JALYVS010000068.1 GCA_030853115.1 Actinomycetota bacterium | reverse complement strand
GAGACCGGGACGAGACCAGAACAGCCCGGCCCGCGGCAGGATCCCGAACCGCAACCCCGTGGCCAGCGCAAAAGCAGGCAATCGAATCAGCCAGCTACGAAAGAAGGGACTTTGCAGACGCCCTGCCGTCTATCCCTACTACAATTTTCGGCATTTTACTCACTTTCCTTATCACCTTTTACTGTCGACGTTAAGCAAGCAGGCCCGCGGACTATAGGGCCTTCCGGCCCGATAGTCAGGCCGAACGTAAGGGACTTCAGGCCTTCGGCTCGGTGGTGTACCGGCGGCCCGAGGGGCGGCGGCAGCGCTATGGGGTGCAAGGCACCTGGGCTGCCTCGGCGGGGTGCACCACGGCTGGAGCAACGGGACCTGAGTCCGCAGCTGGGCCGACCTTCGACCCTACAGCCCGGCCAGCGCGCACCTAATCCTGAGGCCGAGTACGCGATCCACCTCAGATCGCACGCTCAGGATCTGGGCAGGGAAGCAACGAGAAGCGGAGTAAGGCGCCATGAGACTAATCACCGCGGTCATCAGGCCGGAAAAGCTTGGCGAACTGATCGAAGTCGTGATCGACAACCAGGCACACGGGCTGACCGTGACTGACGTACGGGGGTTCGGCCGGCAGCTCGGTCAGCGTGCCGACGGCCGGGCGGACGCGGATCCCGATGCCGCGGGCCACGCGGTTAACTGCCGGGCGGCCCTGCGGCCCAAGGTTCGCCTGGAGATCCTCGTCCTCGATGACGATGCGGAAACCCTGGTCGAAGCCATCGCCAAGCATGCCGGTACCGAGACCATCGGCGACGGGAAAATCTGGGTGTCCACCGTGGACAGCGCCTTGCGCGTCCGGACGGGTCAGCGTGATCGCGACGCGGTATGACCCCCGGCCGGGTCCCGCCGGGCTGGCCGGGACGATAGGAAGAGTGGGCCGCCAGCTCAGCTCGCAGCCGAGAAGGGTCATGCCATCCATTCGCTTTGCCCGTGCCGCAGCACGATCAGGCGGTACGGCCAGCGCCCGGGTACGGTCCGGCCGGGGTGGCCAGCGCTTCGGGCGCGGCCAGGCCGGGCAGCGTCGCCGACGACGACCGGCCTGCTGACCATGACCGCCTCCTCACCCCGGAAAGCTGGTTGACCGGGCCGAGGCGGAGATCAGCCTGATCCTGGTGGCCTGCAGCCGGTTCGCGATCACCAGGGTGAACCGCCGGGTGAGCTCGTAACCGAATGCGGGGTCGGCCGCGCAACTGGCCCGTGCCGCCCGCCCGTCGAATTCGAAGGCTTCTACAGGACTGACGGTCACCGCGCCGAAGGCCCACGTGAACGGCGGGAATAGCCACGACCAGCCGAGCAGCTCGCCCAGGCCGATGGTCTCGATCCGCACCAGGCCCTGCCCGGGGACGTTCAGGTCCAGGGCCACGCAGCCGGACCGGATCAGCCAGAAGCGGCTGGCGTGGCCGCCGTCCTCGATGAGCCGGTGCCGGGCCGGGAACGTGACCTCCGAGCCAGACTCCGCGAGGATGGCCAGCTGGTCACGGGACATTCCGTGCAGGAACGGATGAGTGGCCAGAGCCGCTGCCATGGCCTCTGTCATCGGACATCACCGCCGAGCTTCTCGATTGTAGGGTCGGAGTCCCCCGCCTTCAGGCCAGGGAGGATGTCACGGGTCCGGCTTGACCGCCTTCGCCGCGCAGAATCAGTACCGGGCAGGGCGCGTGGTGCACGCAATTCTGGCTGACCGAGCCCAGCAGGGCATCGGCGAATTGGCCGTGACCGCGGCTACCGACCACGAGCAGATCCGCGCCGGCCGCGGCGTCCAGCAGCACCTGCGCCGGATGCCCCTTGATGACCAGGCTCCGCACCCGCTGGCTGTCGGTCGGTTCAGTTTCCTCGCTGATCACGGCCTCAATCGTCTTTTTGGCATTTTCTTCGAAGCTGCCGTCTTCTTCCACGTAGATAGGCGCAAAGCCATAGCTTTGCAGCACCATCGGAATTTCCCAGGCCATGACGGCGTCTACCGTGCCGTTCGTGAGGTTGGCTTGCCTGACGGCCCAACGCAGCGCGGTTCGCGATGAGGGAGAACCATCTACTCCCACGACGATCCGGGGTGCGCCATTCGTGAGTCCTGCTGACATCAGTACCAGATCCTTACGTTATTCGTCCTGCGCCGCAGAGGGCATAACCTATTGACAAGCTCACGCGCTATGTTTCGGATTACTCCTTCCGCGCTCGTTTATGGCTCTTCCAGCGCGGCCAGGCCGGGCAGGGTCCGGCCCTGGATAAACTCCAGGCTCGCGCCGCCGCCGGTGGAGACATGGCCAAACGCGCTGTCGGAGTAGCCAAGCGCGTGGATGGCCGCGCCGGTGTCACCGCCGCCGACGACGGTGAAGGCGCTGCTACCGGCCAGCGCCTGGACGACGGCCCGGGTGCCACCGGCATAGGCAGGCCGCTCGAATACGCCCATGGGGCCATTCCAGAAGACCGTCGGGGCCCCGCCGATGCTGGCGGTGAACAATCTGGCCGACTCCGGCCCGATGTCCAGACCCATCCGGTCCGCCGGGATCGCGTCGGCCGCCACCACCTCAGGTGGCGTGTCCGCGGCAGGTTCGGCGGCCACGATGACATCGGGCGGCAGCACGATCTCGGTGCCCGCCCGGGCCGCCTGATCCAGGTAGCCTGCGGCCACCTCGACCTGGCTCTCTTCCAGCAGGGAGGTGCCAACCTTGAAGCCCTGCGCGACCATGAAGGGGAAAGCCATGGCCCCGCCGACGAGGATCCGGTCGGCCGCGGTGATCAGGCTGCCGATCACGCCGAGCTTGTCCGTGATCTTCGCTCCGCCTAGCACCACCACGTACGGCCGCCGGATATCCCCGGTCAGCTGGCTAAGGGCAGCGACCTCGGCCTGGACCAGGTAACCGGCGGCGCTCGGCAGGCGCCGGGGGACGTCGTACACGCTGGCGTGCTTTCTGTGCATCGCGCCGAAGCCGTCCGCTACGTACAAGTCGACCGGTGCGACCAGCCGGTCAGCGAAAAAGCCCCGCTCCAGGTCATCGGGGCTGGTCTCGCCGCCGTCGAACCGCAGGTTCTCCAGCGAGTACCTAGGGTCGGGTCTGCCCCCGGGGCGGCCCAGGTGAGCGCAAACGATCACCTTGGCGCCGCGGGCCGTCAACGCGGCCAGGGTGGGCAGGCTCGCCCTGATGCGGCCGTCGTCGACGATGCGGCCGTCGTCGAGCGGCACGTTGAGGTCGGCGCGCACGAGGACGGGCCGGCCCGCGACCGCCAGATCATCTATCGTCTTCATCACGGATCTCCTTGAGCCTGGAGAGCAAGCCCGGGGCGAGTGACCTTGAGCTTCATCGACCAGCTTGAGGCCGGTGCCTGCCGTCGGCCAGGGCCATTCGCCGCGCAGGCGGGGGACCTTCGCCGCGCAGGCGGGGGACCTTGGTCCGGTTACGTGGATGAGAGTGGCGGCGGCGCCGGTGGGCCGGGACCATGGCCCGTGGCGGGATTGGGCCGCACGGGAGGCGGCCCAATCCCGTTCGGGGTGCCAGGTTACAACTGGCCGCCGACGAGGGCGGCCAGGTCGGCCAGCCGGCAGGTGTAACCCCATTCGTTGTCGTACCAGCCGAACACCTTGGCCAGCGTCCCGGACGCCTGTGTCAGCGCCGAGTCGAACACGCACGACGCGGAGTCGCCGATGATGTCGCGGGAGACGAGGGGATCGGTGCTGTAGCGGAGAATGCCCGCCATCGGGCCAGCGCCCGCGGCGGCGAACGCCTCGTTCACCGCCTCGACGGTGACGTCGCGGCTGAGCACCACCACGAGGTCGGTGAGGGATCCGTCCTCCACGGGAACGCGGACGGCGACCCCGTCCAGCTTCCCGGCCATCGCGGGGATGACCTCTCCGGTGGCGCGAGCCGCTCCGGTCGTGGTCGGCACGATGCTGACCGCCGCGGACCGGGCCCGCCGCAGGTCCTTATGCGGCCCGTCGAGGAGCATCTGATCACCGGTGTAGGCATGCACCGTGGTCATGAACCCCTGCACCACGCCGAACGCGTCGTTCAGTACCTTGACCATCGGGGCCACGCAGTTGGTCGTGCAGGACGCGTTCGAGATCACGTCATGGCGCTGCGGGTCATACGCGTCGCCGTTGACGCCCAGCACCACGGTGAGGTCGACATCCTTACCTGGCGCCGAGATCAGCACCTTTCGCGCGCCGCCCTTGAGGTGCAGTTCCGCGGCTTCCCGGGTGCGGAACTTCCCGGTGGACTCGATCACGACGTCGGCGCCGAACTTTCCCCAGTCGATCTGGGCGGGGTCTCGCTCGGACAGCACCGCGATCGGGATGCCGCCGACGATCAGCGAGTCCGGCGTATGTTCCACCGTGCGGCCGAGCCGGCCGAAGGTGGAATCGAAGGCCAGCAGGTGTGCCAGCGTCCGTGGGTCGGTGATGTCGTTGACCGCCACCACCTCCAGGTCGGTGCGCTCCAGCACCAAGCGCGTGAACGCGCGCCCGATGCGGCCGAAGCCGTTGATTCCCACCTTGGTCGTCATATGCTTCCTCCTCCTCGCGGGTGCTTTGCCTGGGCAGCCTCGCCCGCCGGCCGCGAGGCAGGTAGCGCCGATAGGCACTGATCCGTGGGACCAACGACCCTTTGAGCCGGGACGAGCGGGAACAGCCGAGACCGGAACCGGCGATCCGGCCGATTCGGGGCCTGCGAGCTTGTGCCGGACTCGTTATTGCCGTTAACTGGGAAAGCGGTCGGCCTAGCCCGGACCCTGCGCTCGTCGCCGCTCGTCTCGTCGACGGCGGGAGAGCAGATGGCAGGAGAATCGATGTCCAGGCGGATGCCGCCCGCACCGAAGGTGCCCCGCAAGCACGATCCGGGTCCGGCGCGGGCCGGGGCGCGGGCCGCGGATGCAGCGGGCGGACTAGGTTTTCCTGACGTACCGCGGCTGGAACTGGATCGGCTGCTGGTGCAGCTGGCGGACCGCGCTGATGACGTGCGGGCCACCCAGGGGCGGCTGCGCGGACTGCTGCGCGCGAATGCCCTGGTGGCCGGCGAGTTGAGCCTGCCGGTGGTGTTGCGGCAGATCGTGGGGGCGGCGCGGGATCTTCTCGGTGCCCGGTATGCGGCCCTTGGCGTGCTTGGCCGCGACGGAGGACTGGAGCAGTTCGTGCACGCCGGCATGGACGAGGAGCTGGTCGCGAGGATCGGTGAGCTGCCCAGGGGCCGGGGGATCCTGGGTCTGCTGATCAGCGAGCCGGTCCCGATCCGGCTTGCTGATCTCGCCGCTCATCCCGCATCGGCGGGGTTCCCGCCGGAACATCCGCCGATGACCGGCTTCCTCGGCGTCCCGGTCCGCATCGGGGAAAAGGTCTTCGGCCACCTCTATCTGACCGAGCGCCGCGACGGCGGTGAATTTACAGCCGAGGATGAGGAGCTGGCGCTCGCGCTCGCCGCGACCGCGGGCGCAGCGATCGCGAACGCGCGCCGGTTCACCGAATCGGAGCAGCGCCGCCGGTGGCTGGACGCCTCCGGCGAGCTGACGCCGTTGCTGCTGTCGAGTCAGGTGGAGCAGCCGCACGCGCTGATCACCCAGCTCGCCGCGGCCGCCGCGGCCGCCGACTTCGCCGCACTGGCCGTGCCGCATGACGCGGACGGGGTCATCATCACCGGCGTGACCGGCGCGCTCACCGCAGGAATGATGGACTGGACCGCCTTGCTGGCAGACTCCCCGGCCGGGCAGGCCATCCTCACCAGCAAACCCAGCCTGGTCACGGGCGACCGCCGGGCAGCCGTCAGCGCTGCGCTCAACGCCGATATCGGCCCCATGATCGTCGTCCCGCTAGCCGCCGGCGAGCAGGTCCGCGGCGCGCTGATGCTGGGCCGGCTGGCCGCAAATCCCGAATTCACCGAGACAGACCTCGACATGGCCGCGTCCTTCGCAGGCCATGCCGCTGTGGCCATGGAACTCGCCCGGGCCCGCATCGACCAGATCATCCTGGCCCGGGCAGAAGACCATGACCGCATCGCGGGTGACCTGCATGACCATGTCATCCAGGAGTTGTTCGCCCTCAGCATGACCCTGCAAGGCGACGCGGCCCGCAGCGACCCGGCCGCCGCGAAGCGGATCAAGGGTTACATAGACACCCTGGACCAGGCCATCGCCAATATCCGCACCAGCATTTTCGGCCTCCACCAGTCCCGGGCGGCCCCGGCCGGCCTGCACGCCCGGCTCCTGGCGATCATCGAGGAGCACGCGCCCCAGCTCGGCTTTACCGCCGCCATCCGTTTCGCCGGCCCACTAGACCCGGGCCCGGACGCGGACCTGGCCCGCGACATCCTCGCCGTCACCCGGGAGGCGCTGTCCAACTGCGCACGCCACGCCAACGCCACCGCGATCAGCGTCTCCCTGGGGCAACAGAACGGGCTGGTCATCCTCGACGTCATAGACAACGGCCGCGGCGTCGGCACCCCCGCCCGGTCCAGCGGCCTGACCAGCATGCGCCACCGCGCCGAACGCCACGGCGGTACCCTCCAGCTCGCCACCCCCAGCAGCGGCGGCACCCACCTGACCTGGACCGCCCGCCTCCGCTGAGTTTAGGTGCGGACGGACGGTCCGTCGAGGCAGAAAGAGGGACCGACCATGAAAATTCTCAGCTACGGGGCCGGTGTGATCGGGCAGATCTACGCGGCCCGCTTGCACGAGGCCGGGCACGACGTGACCGTGCTCGCGCGTCACCGGACCCTGGAGACCGTGGCCCGGGATGGCATCACACTAGTCAACCGGGCCCTGGTCAACGGGGCCGGCTCAGACCAACCGGGCCGCGTCCGGGTGAACGTGACCGGTGATGTCGGCCCGGACAGCTCGTTCGAGCTGGTCCTGGTGACGGTGCGCCGTGATCAGGTGGAGGAGATACTGCCCGCGCTGGCCGACCTGCAGGCCAGCCACGTGCTCATGATGCAGAACAACTCGCTGGAACTGGCCAGGATCGGCGATATCGTCGGCCGTGACCGGACGCTTTTCGGCTTCCCCGGCGTCGGCGGATACCGCAGGGAAGACGGTGTCATCGAGTACATCGAAATTTCGCAGCAGCCCACGACCCTGGGACGCCAGCAGGGCCGGGAGGACATCGTCGGGGCGGTCTTGGGGTCCGCGGGTTTCGCCGTGGCGACGACCGCCGATATGGACGGGTGGCTCAAGACCCATGGTGTCTTTATCGCCGCGATGTGCACGTCCATCAATTCCTGCGGCGGCGATGTGATCGAGCTCGCGGCCGACCGGGAGCGAGTGGACACGATGATCAGGTCCACTGGTGAGGGATTCCGCGCCCTGACCAGCAAGGGGGTGACAGTTCAGCCGCGGCCGCTGAGGATGATCTTCACCATCGTGCCGCGGATGTTCGCCGTCCCCTACTGGCAAAGGCAACTGCGGGGAACTTTGGGAACCGTGGCCCTGGCACCGCATTCGAGAATGAGCGAGGACACCGAGCTGCCGGTTCTCTATCGTGACGTGCAGAAGATGATTGAAGGTACGGTACCGACTCCGCACCTCGACAAGCTGCTGGCCACGGCTCTGTTGTAACGCGTCGCAGGCCAGCCGGCGACCGCAAGCGGCCTGATGCAGGTCGCGGGCGCAGGTCAAGCCGGGGGCCTCATGGCGTCAGGACGATGCGTGCCTTGGCCTGGCCGTGCAGGACATCGGCGATGGACTCGTTGACTGAGGCCAGGGGCCTGGTCTCGTAAATGACCCGGGTCCGCCCGGCGGCGTGCAGCGCGAACACATCCAGCAGGTCCGCGCGGGTACCGACGATGGACCCGATCACCGACGTGCCGTTCAGCACGGTGTCGAAGACCGGGATGCTCAGTGTCCCGGCTGCGGGCAGCGCGACCAGCACCAGCCGTCCGCCGCGGTGTAGGCCCGCGTAGGCGGTGGCGAACGACTTGTCGTCGACGGCCAGCCCGATCGCGACGTCCGCGCCGCCGTGCGCCTGCAGTACCGCAGCAGGGGCCTTGTGACCCTGAACCGCCGGAGCGGTTTCAGCGCGGATAGGCGCCGGGTCAAAAGACATCGGCCTGCCTGGGGCGGGACCTTCGCCTCTGCCACCGGAATTGTCGCGGCGAGCATCGTGGCCATCAAATCATGACAGAAGCGGAGATAGTGATGCGTGCTCTTGTTTATCATGGCCCAGGCGAGAAGGCCTGGGAAGAAGCCCCCAAGCCAGAAGTCGATGCCGATACGGACGCGATAGTGCGGGTGGACGCCACGACGATTTGCGGTACGGACCTTCATATTCTCAAGGGAGACCTCCCGGCCGTGCCTGACGGGCGGATTCTCGGCCACGAAGCGGTCGGGACCGTCGAGTCGATCGGCAGCGGCGTCAAGACGGTCAAGGTCGGCGACCGTGTTCTGGTGTCATGCGTCTCGGTCTGCGGGACCTGCCGGTTCTGCCGCGAGGGCCGCTCGGGGCAGTGCCTGGGCGGGGGCGGCTGGATCCTGGGCTACATGATCGACGGCACCCAGGCCGAGTATGTCCGGGTACCTTTTGCCGACACTTCGACCTACCCGGTGCCGGCCGGCGCAGCAGATGAGGACATCCTCATGCTGTCCGATATCCTGCCGACCCGCCTATGAAGTCGGTGTCCTCAACGGCGGCGTGCGCCCGGGTGACGTAGTCGCGGTCGTCGGGGCCGGTCCCATCGGCCTGTCCGCGATCATGAGCGCCCGCCTGTTCAGCCCGAGCCACGTCGTCGCGATCGACCTGGCCGACACCCGGCTGGAGGCAGCGAAGGCGTTTGGCGCGGATGTCATTGTGAACAACGGCCGCGAGGACCCGCTCGAGATAGTCCGCTCCATGACCGACGGGCTGGGCGCCGACGTGACCATCGAAGCGGTCGGGGTCCCTGCGACCTTCGAGCTCGCCGTCGAGCTGGTCCGGCCAGGCGGCCGGATCGCCAACATCGGCGTGCACGGCCAGCCTGCGACCCTGCACCTGGAGGACCAGTGGATCAGGGACATTACCATCACGACCGGACTGGTCGACGCGTACTCCACACCGACACTGCTGCGCCTGCTCGCCAGCCACCATATCGACGCCGGACGGTTTGTCACCCACCGCTTCGCGCTGGATGAGTTCGACCAGGCCTACGATGTGTTCGCCCGGCCAGCCGAGACCGGAGCGCTCAAGGTCGTCCTGAGCCGCAGCGCCTAGAGCCGCGGGCCGTCAGCGAGCGGCACCCTGGCGGCTAGCTCGCCGCCAGGGAGATGTCCGGCCGTTACCGCCCGCTCGTGGGCGCCATGACCCCCGGCTATGCCGGTCACCAGGGGTGGTGGACACCGTCGGCGTTTCGGATGGCGCGGACGTAGCCCGCGCGCTCGTAGGCCGCCTGGTCGGTGCCGGCCGGGACGGCGAGCAGTCCGCGCAGGTCGCCGACCGAGGCATATCCCTTGCGGGCCATCCAGTCGGCCAGGCCGTCAAGCAGGACGGCGGCGTGCCCGGGTCCGTGCCGGATGAGCGCGGACGCGGTCATCACCACGTCGGCGCCGGCCAGCAAGTACTTGACCACGTCGGCTGGTCCCTCGACGCCGGTGGTCGCCGCGAGAGATGCGCCCAGCTGCCCCCGCAGCAGCGATATCCAGGTACGAGGCAGCCTGGCCTCGGCCGGGCTGGACAGGTCCACCGCGGGCCGCACCGTGAGGGTCTCCGGGTCGATATCGGGCTGCAGGAACCGGTTGAAGAGCACCAGGCCGTCCGCGCCCGCCTGGTCCAACCGCAGCGCGATCTCGCCGACGGAGCTGAAGTGCGGGCCGAGCTTGACCGCCACCGGCATGGTCACCGCGTCTTTGACCCGGCACAGGATGTCGATGTACCGCTGCTCGACCTCGCGGCCTGGAGTGCGGGGGTCCCCTGGTAGGTAGGAGATGTTCAGCTCGATCGCCGCGGCCCCCGCGTCCTGCATCTCGCGCGCATAACGGGTCCAGCCGCCGGGTGTCACGCCGTTGAGGCTGCCGATTACCGGGATATCCACGGCTGCGGTGGCCCGCTCGAGCAGGCTCAGGTAACGGCGCGGGCCGGCATCGGAGTCCGCGCCGTCCGGGAAGTAGGACAGCGATTCGGCGAAGCTGTCGGCGCCGGCGTCGGCGAGCCGGGCGTTCTGTTCCGCTTCCCTCTGCAGCTGTTCCTCGAACAGGGAGAAGAGCACCACCGCGCCGACTCCGGCGCCGGCCAGCCGCCGCACGCCGTCGAGGGTGTTCGAGAGCGGGGACGCGGAGGCCACAAGCGGGTTCCGCAGCGCCAGGCCCAGGTAGCGGGTCGACAGGTCCATCAGCGGTCCTTCCGCGCGTCAGCAGGAAACCGGTGCGCGCCGCGGGTCGCCATCTCCTCATAGGTATCCCAGCGCTGGTCGACCGCTTCCTGGGCCAAGACGCCGAGCCGTTCGGCTTCGGCCGGGTGAGTATTGCTCAGCGCCCGGTACCGCAGCTCCCGCTGGGTGTAATCGGTCAGCGGGATGCGGGGCCGGGGCGAGTCGAGCAGGAACGGGTTGCCGCCGGCCGCGCGCACCATCGGGTCGTAGCGAACCAGCGGCCAGTAGCCGCTGGCCACGGCGCGGTACTGCTGGCCGAGACCGTCGCGCATCTCGATGCCATGCGCGATGCAGTGGCTGTAGGCGATGATCAGCGACGGTCCGTCGTAGGCCTCCGCCTCCCGGAAAGCGCGCAGGGTCTGCTGCGGATCGGCGCCCATCGCCACCCGGGCGACGTACACGTAGCCGTAGGCGATCGCCTGCAGCGCTAGATCCTTCTTCGGCATGGTCTTGCCGGCCGCGGCGAATTTCGCGACGGCCCCGAGCGGCGTCGACTTGGAGGACTGGCCGCCGGTGTTGGAGTAGACCTCGGTGTCGAGCACCAGCACGTTCACGTTGCGCCCGCTGGCCAGGACATGATCGAGGCCGCCGGACCCGATGTCATAGGCCCAGCCGTCCCCGCCCACGATCCACACGCTGCGCCGGACCAGGTGATCGACCACGCTACGCAGGTCGGCGGCACCATTTCCTCGATCAGGCCCGCCGGCGTGCTCCAGGCCATCGAGCCGCCGCTTCAGCTCGGCGACCCGGTCGTGCTGGGCCCGCAGTTCGGACTCGGTGAGCTGGGGCGCGCCGAGGATCTCCGCCGTCAGGTCGGCGCCCGCCACCTGCGGCAGCTCGGCCAGCAGCTTGCGGGCCAGCTCGGTGTGCCGGTCCGCCGTCAGCCGGAACCCGAGGCCGAACTCGGCGTTGTCTTCGAACAGGGAATTCGACCAGGCCGGGCCGCGTCCGTCGGAGCCCGTGGTCCACGGGGTGGTCGGCAGGTTCCCGCCGTAGATCGAGGAGCAGCCGGTCGCATTGGCGACCATCAGCCGGTCGCCGAACAGCTGCGAGAGGATCTTGATGTAGGGCGTCTCGCCGCAGCCCGCGCAGGCACCGGAGAACTCGAACAGCGGCTGCAGGAACTGCGTGCCGCGCACGGTGCCGAAGTCCACCCGGGACCGGTCGGCCACCGGCAGCGTCTCGAAGAACGCGACGTTCTCCCGCTCGGCGACCACCAGCGGCTCCCGGGGCGCGAGGTTGATCGCCTTGCGCCCCGGGTCCCCGGGCGCCGCGACCGGGCACGCTTGCACGCACAGCTCGCACCCAGTGCAGTCCTCCGCATAGACCTGCAGCGTGAAGCGGGTGTCCGGGAGCCCGCGGGCATCCAGCGGGGCCGAGAGGAACGCCGAGGGCGCCCCGGCTAGCAGTGACTCGTCGTAGTAGGTGGCCCTGATCACGCTGTGCGGGCACACGAAGCTGCAGTTGCCGCACTGGATGCACAGGTCCGGATCCCACTGCGCCACCAGCTCGGAGATGTTGCGCTTCTCATACGCCGCGGTGCCGCTCGGGTAGGTGCCGTCCACCGGCAGCGCGCTAACCGGCAGCTCGTCGCCGCGTCCGGCCATCATTGCGGCGGTGACGTTACGGACGAACTCCGGGGCGTGCGCGGGCACCACGGCCGGCAGTTCCCGGGCGGATGTCACCTGGCCGGGTACCTCGATCCGGTGCAGCCCGTCGAGCGCCCGGTCCACGGCGGCGTGGTTCCGCGCCACGACCTCGGCGCCGCGGCGGCCGTAGGTCTTGGCGATCGCCGACTTGATCTTGGCGATCGCCTCCTCGCGGGGCAGCACGCCCGAGATCGCGAAGAAACAGGTCTGCAGCACGGTGTTGGTCCGCCCGGCCAGCCCGGCGTCGCGGGCGATCCGGCCGGCGTCGACCGCGTACACCTCGATCCGCTTAGCGAGAATCTTCTCCTGGACCGGGCGGGGCAGCGCATCCCAGACCTGATCCGGCGGCTGGGTGCAGTTGAGCAGCAGCGTTGCTCCGGGTGCGGCCAGGCCGAGCACGTCGAGCCGGTCCAGCAGCCCGAAGTGATGGCAGCCGACGAAGCTGGCCTGGCGCACCAGGTAAGGCGCGCGGATCGGCGCCGGCCCGAAGCGCAGGTGCGACACGGTCTGCGAGCCCGATTTCTTCGAGTCATAGACGAAGTACCCCTGCGCGTTGAGGTTCTCTTCGGCGCCGAGGATCTTGATCGTGTTCTTGTTGGCGCCGACCGTTCCGTCCGAGCCGAGACCGAAGAAGACCGCGCGGAGCGTGCCGGCAGACTCGATGTCCAGCGAGGCGTCATACGGCAGGCTTAGGCCGGACACATCGTCGATGATTCCGATCGTGAACCGGCGCCGCGGCTGCTCCCGCCCCAGCTCCGCGAATACCCCGGCGACCATGCCGGGGGTGAGCTCCTTGGAGGACAGGCCGTAGCGGCCGCCGGTGACCAGAGGCAGGACGGCGCGCTCACCGCCGGTGTACGCCTCTGCCAGCGCGGCGACCACGTCCAGGAACAGCGGCTCGCCGTTCGAGCCGGGCTCCTTGGTCCGGTCGAGCACGGCGATCCGTCTTGCGCTCGCGGGCAGGGCGTCGAGCAGAGCCTGGGCCGGGAACGGCCGGAACAGCCGGACCTGCAGCACGCCCACCCGCTCGCCCTGGCCGCACAGGTAAGTCACGGTCTCGGCGATGGTCTGCGCCGCCGAGCCCATCACGACGATCACCCGTTCAGCTTCGGGGTGACCGCTGTAGTCCATGATGTGATACTGGCGGCCGGTGCGCGTGGCGAGCCCGTCCATCGCCTCCTGCACCGCGCCCGGCACGGCGGCGTAGAACGGGTTTACCGTCTCCCGGGCCTGGAAGTAGACATCGGGGTTCTGCGCGGTGCCCCGGATGAACGGGTGTTCCGGGGTCAGCGCCCGGCCGCGGTGCGCGCGAACCAGTTCGGCCGGCACCAGCGCTCGCAGGTCGTCGTCGGCCAGAAGCTCGATCGTGTTCAGCTCGTGGGAGGTACGGAACCCGTCGAAGAAGTGCACGAATGGCACCCGGGTCGTCAAGGTGGCGGCCTGCGCCACCAGCGCCAGGTCCTGGGCCTCCTGGACGGACGCGGACGCGAGTAGCGCGAACCCCGTCTGCCGTACCGCCATCACGTCGGAGTGGTCGCCGAAGATGGACAGCCCCTGCGCCGCCAGTGACCGGGCCGCGACGTGCAGCACGGCCGGAGTCAGCTCTCCGGCGATCTTGTACATGTTCGGGATCATCAGCAGCAGGCCCTGCGACGCGGTGAAGGTGGTGGCCAGCGCTCCGCTCTGCAGCGCGCCGTGCAGCGCACCCGCCGCCCCGCCCTCGCTCTGCATCTCCACCACGACGGGCACGTTGCCCCACACGTTGGGCCGGTCCTGGGTGGACCACTGGTCCGCGAGCTCGGCCATCGGGGACGACGGCGTGATCGGGTAGATGCAGCAGACCTCGTTCAGCCGGTAGGCGACTGACGCGGCGGCCTCGTTTCCGTCGACCGTGGCCCGCGTCATCCGTCCTCCGGGTTCATTTCGATCGAGTGCACCGGGCACTGCTCGTAACACGCCCCGCAGCCGGTGCACCGGTCATAGTCGAACTCGTACCGATTCCCCGGCCCCAGCTTGATCACCGCGTCCTCGGGGCACGCGCCCAGGCAGCCGTCGCACTCACAGCAGTTCCCGCACGACAGGCAGCGGCGTGCCTCATACGTCGCCGCCTCCTCGGACAGGCCACCGAGGACCTCGCCGAAATCCGCGATTCGCTGCTCCGGAGCCGCCTCCGGCTGCGGCCGGCGGGCGGCATCGCCGAAGTACCACAAGTTCAGGTCGCCGAACGTGACGCCGTCATGCTTGGGCCGGCGAGATGCCGCAGTGCCGCGCAGCCACGCGTCGATGTTGCGGGCGGCCTTCTTGCCGTGCCCCGTGCCGACCGTCACGGTACGCTCCGCCGGGACCATGTCTCCCCCGGCGAACACGCCAGGGCATCCGGTCATCATCGACGCCGACACCTCGACGGTGCCGTCCCGCCCGAACTCTACGCCGGGGACCTGGCGCAGGAACGCGGTGTCGGTCTCCTGGCCGAGAGCCAGGATCACGGTATCCGCGGCCAGCGTCTCGAAGCGCCCGGTCGGCTGCGGGAATCCGTGCTCATCCAGCTCCATGGCCTCGACGGTCAGCTCCGGGCCGTCGAACGCGGTGATCGTGCGCAGCCAGTTGATCCGCACCCCCTCCCGTTCGGCCTCCTGCGCTTCCTCCGCGTGGGCCGGCATCTGCTCGCGGGTGCGCCGGTAGACGATGAGCGCGTCGTTCGCGCCCAGCCGGCGAGCTACCCGGGCGGCGTCCATCGCGGTGTTGCCGCCGCCGTAGACGGCGACGCGCCGCCCGATCACCGGCCGCTCACCCGAGGCGACGCTGCGCAGGAACGACACCGCGTCCACGATCCGGCCCGTGTCTTTGGCCGGGATGTCGACACGTTTGGACAAGTGGGCGCCGACGGCGACGAAGACGGCGTCGAAGCCGTCCTCGCGGCGCTCGGCGTCCAGGTCCACCACCCGGTGGCCGCAGCTGATCCGGACCCCCAGCGCGGCGATCCGGTCCAGCTCGCCGTCTAGGACGTCGCGCGGCATCCGGTAGGCCGGGATGCCGTACCGCATCATCCCGCCGGGCCGCTCGCCCGCATCCCTGATCTCGACCTGGTGGCCCCGCCGGGCCAGGTGGTAGGCGGCGGAAAGCCCGCTCGGGCCGGCCCCGATGACCAGCACCCGCTGGCCGCTGGAGACCGGGGGCGGGTCGAACGACCACCCCCGCTCGAGCGCGAGGTCGCCGAGAAATCGCTCGACCGAGTGAACCGAGACGGCGCTGTCCAGGCTGGCCCGGTTGCAGACGCTCTCGCACGGGTGGTAGCAGACCCGGCCGTGGATGGCCGGCATCGGGTTGTCGGCGACCAGCTGCCGCCACGCGCCCTCGTGGTCACCGGTCTCGGCGTGCGCCAGCCACGCCTGGATGTTCTCCCCGGCGGGGCATCCGGCATTGCACGGCGGCAGCAAGTCGACATAAACCGGCCGCGCCAGGCGGACCGGACCGGTACGCGACCGCCCGTGCAGCAGATCCGGCAACGGCGTGACGTCACGTGGCCCAAGGGCGGGAGGCATGTCCGTCAGGCTATGCCCAGACCCCGATCCGGCATCAGAGACTTTCGTCCCTAGCGACCTGGTCGTTCAGGCGCCGCTGCTGCACCCGCCGGTGGTAGTGACCGAGGTCCCGGTGACCTGGTGACCTCTGGCCGTGACGGGGCGGCGCGGGCGGCGGAAGACTCCAGGTAACAGCTGAACAAGCGGGCCGGAACATCGTCGGCTCCATCTAAAAGGAGACATCCCGATGCACCGCAACTCGTCTCGTATAACCGCCATCGCGGGCCTCGCTATCGCCGCGATCCTGCTGGTGGCGGGCGGGCTACTGACGTGGGGTTCGGCCTATGTGCACAACACCGTGCAGGGCCAGCTGGCCGCGCAGCAGATCTACTTCCCGCCCCAGGCCGCATTCGCCCACGCCAAGGCCGGGACGGAGATCACTCCCAGCATGATTCCCAGCGTCTCGCAGTACGCCGGGAAGCAAATGCTGACCGGGCAGCAGGCCGAGGCTTACGCTGACCACTTCATCGCCGTGCACATCGCTGAGATGGGCGGCGGCAAGACCTATTCGCAGCTGTCGGCCGCGTCGCTGGCAGCACCAAAGAACACCGCGCTGGCCGGCGTCGTGCAGACCGTCTTCAAGGGCGAGACGCTGCGCAGCATGCTGCTGAACGCTTACGGCTGGTGGAAGATCTCGCAGATCACTTACATCGCTGCGCTCACCGCATTCGCCCTGGGCGGCCTGACGCTGATCGGCTCGGCGTTCGTCCTAGGCGCTGGCCGCCGGACCAGCCCCAAGACCTCCGAGGCCCGGCCGCAGCACAGCCGGGTCGAGGCCAAGGTCGCCTAACCTGGCGTGGCAAACCAGGCACCGCACACACACCACACCTCACACGCACGGCACAACCGGCAGTTACTTCCGGCCAGCGCCCACCAGGGTGCTGGCCGAAGGATCGTCTCGAAGAACTATGAAGAGGAGTGAGCATGATGGCACCCTCCGGCGTCCATCTTGACGCCATGTCCCGCCACCACCGCACGGTCGAAGACGTGATGACAACATCGGTGGTGACCGCTGACCAGTTCACCCCGTATAAAGAAATCGCCCGTTTGCTGGCCGAGCACCGGATCAGCGGGCTGCCGGTGCTGGCCGCGAGCTGGCAGGTCGTCGGCGTGGTGTCCGAAGCCGATTTGCTCGAGGCATGCGATACGGCCGCGCAGCAGGCCCTCGAGGAGGACCGTCAGCCGGATCTGCCGGCTACCCGCGCTACGGCACCCAAGCCTGACGGCCGCCGAATTGATGACCGCGCCGCCGGTCACCGTTGCCCCGGACGCGACCATCCCGGCCGCGGTGCAAGCGATAAACACGCACCACGTCCGGAGGCTGCCGGTCACCGGCGAAGACCGCCAGCTGGTCGGCATCGTGAGCCGCCGGGACCTGCTAAGCGTCTTCCTGCGCCCGGACACCGACCTTATCCACGATGTCCGGCAGGTCCTCGACGAGATCCCGCTCACCCATCCTGCAGGCGTTATCGTCACGGTGCGCCATGGTGTGGTGACCCTCACCGGTACCATTCAGGCCGCCTCGGACGGGGCCCAAGATCCCCACGACCTCGTTCCGCGCGTGACCCGGCTGATATGGGACGTCGACGGCGTAGTTGACGTCGTGACCAGGCTGAGCCAAGTCAAGGGCGGACCCAGAGCACGCCGGGCCTGATGCGCAGCGGCCTGATTCATCCGGGCCTGATGTACAGAGGCCGGGCCTGACTCACGGGGCCGGGCGGATCCGGCGGCCGGTGACGCGGGACGGGACGATACGCACGAACAGTTCCCTGGCCCCGCCCGGCCAGGGCTCGACTCCAGCCGCCACGGCCGCCACGCGGTCGGCCTCGGATTCCACGTGGTGCGCCGGTCCCTGGATCAGCACGCTCCAGCCCTGGCGGCCGGCCACATCGATGTCGTCGATCTCGAACGCCACCTTGTAATCACCGCCCGCGATCCCGGTCTGCAGATCCTCATCGAGCGCGCTGTGCTGGGTGGTCCGGAACACCACCGCCCCGTCGTGCCACTTGTAGTTCACCGGCAGCACCACCGGGCCGAACCGGCTCTGGTAGGCGATGCGGCCTATTCCACCCTGCGCTATCAGCCCCAGGCACTCGGCCTCATCGAGTTCCTCGATCGTGCGGTCAGACATGGATGATCCTTCCCCGGGTCGGGCCCATCGCCTCATCACGACCTTAGCGTCACGCGCCATGACCCGTGACCTTCAACCCGGCCAGAAATGGACTTTCGGCCCTGCCCCGCGGCCGCGCTCGCGAGGAGGCTAGGGAGCTGAACGTAACCCAGCAAGTGGAGGCAGCCATGCGAGCCCTCGTTTACCACGGTCCTGGGCGCAAGTCCTGGGACGAGGTACCCGACCCGGAGATCACCGATGACGGTGACATCATCGTGCGGGTCGACGCGACCACCATCTGCGGGACCGACCTGCACATCCTGGCGGGTGACCTGCCTGAGGTGCGCCACGGCCGGGTCCTGGGCCACGAGGCGGTCGGGACCGTCGACGAGACCGGCGACGGCGTCCGCACGCTCGCCCCCGGCGACCGCGTGCTGGTCTCCAGCGTCAGCGCGTGCGGGAGCTGCCAGTTCTGCCGTGAGGCCCGCTACGGGCAGTGCCTGTCTGGCGGCGGCTGGGTCCTCGGCCACACGATTGACGGCACCCAGGCCGAGTACGTCCGCGTGCCGTTCGCCGACACCTCCACGTTCCGGGTCCCTGAGGGCGCGACCGACGAGGACATCCTCATGCTGGCCGACGTGCTACCCACCGGCTACGAGGTCGGCGCGCTGGCCGGAGGGGTACGCCCGGGCGATGTCGTCGCCGTCGTCGGGGCCGGGCCTGTCGGCTTGGCCGCGATCACCAGTGCCCGGCTGTTCAGCCCCAGCCACGTTGTCGCCATCGACCTGTCCGATGCCCGGCTTGAGGCGGCCAGGCACTTCGGCGCCGATGTCACGGTGAACAATTCCCGCGAAGACCCGCTCGCCGTCATCAAGGACCTGACCGGACGCCTGGGCGCGGATGTGTCCATCGAGGCCGTCGGCACGCCCGGCACCTTCGAGCTGGCCGTCAAGCTGGCCCGGCCGGGTGGCCGGATCGCGAACATCGGCGTGCACGGCAGAGCCGTCACGCTGCGCCTGGACGAACAGTGGGTCAGGGACATCACGATCACCACGGGCCTGAAGGACACCTCCTCCACCCCGACCCTGATGCGCCTAGTCACCAGCGGCCAGATCGACGCCAAGCGGTTCATCACCCATCGCTTCGGCCTGGACGAGATGGAAGAGGCGTACGACGTGTTCGCCAGCGCCGCCGACACCGGCGCGCTCAAGGTCGTCCTCAGCCGCTGAGGCCCGCGGCAAAACAGCAGCAGCAGCAACAGAAGGAAGAATCATGAAAACCGCAGTCAAGGATGTCATGACCACTCGCGTGGTCTCAGTCAGCAAGGACACGTCCTTCAAGGAGATGGCTACCGCGCTGCGCGAGAACCGGGTCAGCGCCTTCCCCGTCACCGACGACGACGGCAAGGTGATCGGCGTCGTTTCTGAGGCCGACCTGCTGACCAAGCAAGCCCTGGACGGCGGGTACGACGGCATGCCGGGCATGATCATCGGTCTGCTGCGTCACAA
>JALYVS010000386.1 GCA_030853115.1 Actinomycetota bacterium | reverse complement strand
CAGGCCGGGTCCGCCACCGATGGCACGTTCTCGCTGCGCGCCAGCGTGCCCGTGTCCAGCGGCGAAGCGGCCGCCCCATGATCCGGCTCGTGCTCGCCGACGACGAGCAGCTCACCCGCGGCGCCGTCGCCGCGCGGCTGGGTATGGAGTCAGACCTGCAGGTAGTCGGCGAGGCCTCCACCGGCGCTGAGGCGCTGGCCGCCATACGCACCCACAAACCTGACATCGCCATCCTCGACGTGGAGATGCCCGACGGCGACGGCGCACAGGTCACCGAACGTGTGACCGCCGAGTTCCCAGCCACCCGCTGCATCATCCTCACCCGCCACGCCCGGCCCGGCGTGCTGCGCCGGGCACTGGCCGTGGGCGCAGCCGGGTTCGTCGCCAAGACCGTCCCCGCCACCACGCTCGCACAGATCATCCGCCGCGTCCACCGAGGCGGGCGCTACGTCGATCCTGACCTGGCGATGACCGCGCTTGATACCGAGGACTGCCCGCTCACCGACCGCGAGCTCGAGGTGCTCGCTATGGTCGCCCGCGGCTTGTCCAACGCCGAAATCGCCGAACAGCTGACGATCAGCCCGGCCACGGCCAAGACTCACGTGGCTCACCTGCTGACCAAGCTCGATGCGCGTGACCGGATCCAGCTGCTCATCATCGCCTACCAGTGCGGGCTGGGGCTGGTGTTAGTTCGCGACGGGACTGGGGGGCCTAGTGAGAGAAGTTGCCCCGGTAGTACTCGAAGACGAAGCCGATCGAGGTGAACACGACGAACAGCATCCCGATCAGGAACAGCCACCAGCCGATAGCCAGTCCCGCGGCCGCCACGGCACAGGCGGCCGCGACGAATAGCGGCCACCAGCTGTGCGGGCTGAAGAAGCCGATCTCGCCGGTCCCCTGCTCGATGTCGCCGACGCTGTCGTCTTCCGGCCGCTTGGGCAGGCGGCGGCCGGTGAACAGCACGTAGAAGCCGGTGAGCACCGCGAGCCCGACGGCGAGCGCAAGCGCCGTCGTCCCGGTCGGGTCCTTCGACAGGTACCAGTAAATAATGTCCGAGCCGCCGAAAAAGATTCCGCAGCCCAGGAAGAGCCAGCCTTCGACCTTCATGAGTGAAACCTACTTCCGGGCTTCTTCGACGGTCGGGATCGTCTGCTCAAGTCCGCGCGATTCCGCGCCCCACTTGATGTGCGGATAGTGCGCCTCGAAGGCGGGCCGCTCGGACCTGATCCGGGGAATCCGGTAGAAATTATGGCGCGGCGGCGGGCAAGACGTGGCCCACTCAAGCGAGCTGCCGTAACCCCACGGATCTTCCTCGGTCACCTTTTCCCCGTACCGCCAGGTAACGTAGACGTTCCAGAAGAACATCAGGACGGAAAGGGCGAGCAACCACGACCCGACGGTCGAGATGACGTTGAGGGTGGTCACGTTGCCGGGCAGGTCGGGGTAGTTGGCGACACGTCGCGGCATACCCTCGACGCCCATCCAGTGCTGGACCAGGAACGTCATGTTGAACCCGATGAACATGACCCAGAACTGGATCTTGCCGATCCGGCTGTTCAGCATCTTGCCGGTCATCTTCGGCCACCAGAAGTAAAAGCCGGCGAACATCTCGAACAGCACGGTGCCAGCCAGCACATAGTGGAAGTGCGCAACCACGAAATAGGAGTCGGACACGGCGAAGTCGAGCGGCGGCGACGCCAGGATAATACCGGTGATACCGCCGAAAAGGAACGTGATCAGGAAGCCGACGGTATAGAGCATCGGCGGCTCAAAGCTGAGCTGACCTTTCCACATCGTGCCGATCCAGTTGAAGAACTTCACCCCGGTGGGCACCGCGATCAAGAACGTCATGAACGAGAAGAACGGCAGTAGCACCGCGCCGGTGGTGAACATGTGATGCGCCCACACGGTCATCGACAGCCCGGAGATCGAGATTGTCGCGGCTATCAGCGTCCGGTAGCCGAATAGCGGCTTGTGACTGAACACCGGGATGATCTCGGTGGCGATGCCGAAGAACGGCAGCGCGAGAATGTAGACCTCGGGATGACCGAAGAACCAGAACAGGTTCTGCCACAAGAGGGCGCCACCGCTGGCGGCGTCGAAGACGTGCGCGCCGAGCCTGCGGTCGATCTCGAGCACCAGCAGCGCCGCGGCCAGCACCGGGAACGCCATCAGCACCAGCATCGAGGTGAGTAGCGCGTTCCAGGTGAACAGCGGCATCCGGAACATCGTCATGCCGGGTGCGCGCATGCAGAAGATGGTGGTGACGAAGTTGACCCCGCCGAGGATGGTGCCGAAGCCGGACAGCACCAGGCCCATGATCCACATGTCGGCCCCGATGCCCGGCGAGTAAAGCGCGCTGGTCAGCGGGGAGTATGCGTACCAGCCGAAGGAGGCCGACCCGCCCGGGGTGAGGAAGCTGGCCAGCAGGATCAGGCCGCCAAAGCTGAACAGGTAAAAGCTCAGCAGGTTCAGCCGCGGGAACGCCACGTCCGGCGCGCCGATCTGCAGTGGGATTAGCTCGTTCGCGAACCCGATGAACAGCGGAGTGGCGAACAGCAGCAGCATCAGCGTGCCGTGCATGGTGAACAGCTCGTTGTATACCTGGTCGGACACCACGTGGTTGTCCGGGGCGAGCAGCTGGATCCGCATGATCAGCGCCATGACCCCGGCGCAGAGGAAGAAGAAGAACGAGGTGATCAGGTACATGTGCCCGATGATCTTGTGATCAGTCGAGGACAGCCAGGACGCGAGGATGGATCCCTTACGCTCGGTCCTGGGCGTGGAATATACGGCGGGCTGCTGCTCGATCGTGCTCACTGGGTGCTCCCGGATGAACTTTGTGCCGCCTGCCGCGTGGCCATGTACGCCTGGAATTGCTGCGGTGTCACGACCTTCAGCGTAAACAGCATACGGCTGTGGTAAAGGCCGCACAGCTCGCTGCAGTGACCGGTGAAGGTCCCCGTCTGGGTCGCATTGATCACGAAGTGGTTGGGGTGACCAGGGATGACGTCGCGCTTGAACAGGAACTCGTCGACCCAGAAGGCATGGATCACGTCGGATGAGGTCAGGTTGAACCGGACCGTTTCCCCGGTCGGGATCTCGAGTACTGGCAGCGGCCCTTCGCCCCACATGTTGCCGACGTTGGTCACGCCGTACTGCGGGTAGTTGAACTGCCAGCTCCACTGGAACCCGAGCACGTTCACCGTCACCGCGGGCTTGGCCGACAGGTTGTCGATGTAGTTCTCGTCCTTCGCGGTGAAGTAGAAGAATACCGCGATCAGCACGAACGGCACCGCCGTGTACATGATCTCGATCGGCATGTTGTAGCGCACCTGGTCAGGCAGCCGGTTGCCGCGCTTGCGGTGGAACACCACCGCCCACAAGATCAGCCCCCAGACCAGCACGCCAACCGCCATGCCCGCGATCCAGGAACCCTGCCAGAGGGTCAGGACGGTCTTGCCCTGCTCGGTGATGGGATTAGGAAAGCCAATCCGGGTGAACGTGTCGTTCGTACAGCCGGAAAGGCCGAGGACCAGGAAGGTCAGCGCGACCGTCAGGCCAGCGGCGCGCGTCAGACGCGCCCGGCGCGGCGCGGCGGGGCTACTGGAGCCGTCGGACCCGAGCGTTTTCGGACCCTGTGCGGCGGTGTCGGTAGTCAAGGCGAGGGCCTTCCTCGGTTCTGCTACAACGTGTCGTGCAAACAGTATCGCGCGCCACCCGGGAGCCTTCTACGACCCCACATGTTTGCGTCATCTTTGCCTCGATCTTTGCCGGGGGGCACGCGTGGCGGGACCGGCGGCGGGCATGATGGAGGACGTGAGGCTCTGCTGGCTCAGGGGGACGACCCCCCAGAACCCCCCGCGACTGGGCGCATGACCGGGCGGCGCAGGAACCTGTTCGGGCGCGGGCCAGGGTTCGGGCGCGCGGACCAGTTCCGGCCGGCCGGCCAGCCGGGCGCCGACGCCAGTTCCGCCCCCACGCTTCAGGCCGAACGGACCGCGGTGCCAGCGGCCGCGCTGACCATCGACGCCCTGGGGCGTAAGTGCCCGATCCCCATCATCATGCTCGCGGAGCAGATCAGGGACGTCCCGCTGGGCGCGGTAGTGGCCGTCCTGGCCGACGACCCGGCGGCCTACACCGATATACCGTCCTGGTGTGCCATGAAGGCCCAGGACTTCGTCTGCTGCGCCGACCTGCCGCGCGGCTGGGCGCTGTACATCCGCCGCAGGCTCTGACCGTACTGGCGCCCCGTACCGGGACCCCGCCGGGCTAGTTGGCCTTGAAGCGGCCGGTGAAGCGAGGATCGTCTTCCCACCAGGGCTTCGGCGGCTGGCGGTCGTCGGCGTCACCGCGGCCCGCGGCGGTCTCGAGCTCGGCGTCGGCGGCATCTAGATCGGCGTCGATCCTGGCCGCGTCGGAGTCGTCCTCGCGCATCATCTGGATCAGCTGCGCGGCCAGGAACGGCAGGCCCACGAGGTCGCCGAGGACCCAGAGCACTCCCCCGGCGATGACCTGGTCGGTGGCCTGCGCGGGCCCCCAGGGCCGGGCCAGCGCGTGGTAATAGGGCGCGCCGAGCAGGTTCTGGTCGGCGATCACGGCTATCCCGAGGAACGCGTCACCGATCACCTCCGCGCCGGTGATCCACATGGAGACCGCGTAGGAATACTTCTTGGGGACCGGGTCCACCCGCAGCAAGGTCCAGAAGAATACGAACCCGGGCGCCATCAGCGCCAGGTAGGTCAGTTCGCGCACCCAGGCGTGATGGAACACCGCGGTGTACCAGGACGTGAAGTACATCGCGAACGGCACGGCCACCAAGACGAACGTGGTGATGGCGGGGAAGGTGAGGAGCCGGGCCAGGCGCGACCGGATGACCGCCTCGATACGCGGGCCCGCGTGCGGGAACACGGCGATGACCAGCGAGATCGGACGCCCCAGGGCGACGAACAGCGGTACCACCAGGACGAGCAGCACCGTCTGCACCGCCCGCGCGTACATCAGGACCGGCTGGTAGACGCCGACCCACGACATCGTCGCGATCACCAGGAAGCCCAGACCCAGGCCGAGGAACCAGATCCGCCGCGCCAGCGGCCAGTCTTCGCGGCGGCGCACCCCGGCGAGGTAGCCGCCACCACCGATGACCACGAGCGCCGCCATCGGTGGATCGAAGGTCCACTCGGTGAACGCCCGGGTCAGCGTCAGCGCGGGCGGCCCGTGGTACCCGGAGGCCAGGGTCAGTCCCCCGGACGCGACCGTCCGGGTCAGCTCGGCCAGCCCGGCGCAGGCGAGCGCGGTTCCCATCCCGCCACGCTACCGGCCGCCACCGCCCGCCCGGACGGCCGGCCCGCAACCGGCGTCATCGTGGACCGCCACCTCGTTATTCCAGGGGTAGCGGTCCTCGATGAGGCGGCGGCGGGAAAGGGGTCAGGCGGAGCCGCCGGAGCCGGGCAGGACCGGGCCGATGTTCATGATCTGGACGGACTTGGAGCAAGCCTCCGACGTGCTGGGGACGTAAATCGGCGCGGTCTGGTTCGGCGGGTAGATCTTCAGGGCGGCGGCTTTAACCGGGCCGCAGGTGGCGCTCGGGTAGTTCAGGGCGTCCACGATCTGCAGCAGGGCGTTAGCGGTCGCGCCGGGGGCCAGCGTGACCAGCTTGACCGGTGAGGACCTGGTGTTCCGCTTGGCGGCCGGGCCGATCTGGGCGTACGGCGGACCGGAGACCAGTGAGACGCCGGGATAGCCGAACAGCGTGCACGTGCTGCTCGAGGTGTTGGTGAAGTCGATGACTTCGTATACGCCGCCGGCGTAGCC
>JALYVS010000385.1 GCA_030853115.1 Actinomycetota bacterium | reverse complement strand
AACTGCCGCCGCCGGGGGCCGCGCTCGGCTGGGCCGGCCCGTGACGAGGCCACGCCAGCAGCCGTGCTGCTAGCTTCACTTCCGCTGGTACGACAGCACGCACGCCCGCGGTTGCGGCGGCCGGGTATCCCTGGCCGCGGATGAGCGCGCTGCCCTCCGGCTGGAACAGCGCGACCGACTGCGAGCCGCTGGTCGCGCGCGTTTCGAGTGCCTCGATGACGTGCAGGATGTCGAATTCCCAGCACCACGGCCAGCACCGCCACCACAGCGGCTCGCACGGCCAGCACCGAAACAGCAGCTCCCAGCAGAGGAAATAGAGCGCGAAGGTGCCGTCGGGGGCGGTCGCGACGGTGGCCCGGGCGATCTCGGTGCAGCCGCTGGTGCCCCAGGAGACGGTGTAGGCGGTGACGTCGGCGCCCGGGACCGGGCAGCCGTCGGGCCCGACCACCGTCCCGCTGACGCACCACTCCCGCCAGAAGATCAGCCATCCCTCAATCAGCGTGTGATCAAGGGCCAGGTCAGGTACCTTGATCGGGTCATCGCCGTCCAGCGCGGCCGGGCTGATCGTGACCCGCGGCGCGTCGGCCACCCGGTCCGGGGCGGCTGCGGCGGTGATTGGCAGGACGGCGACCTGCACGGCGAACGCGCTCTCGGCGCGGGCCTGCGCGGCCGGCACGTTCAGCCGGTAGCTGCCGTCGGGCCGGAGCTGCGCGGTCGCCAGCACCGTGGTGCCGACTACCGCCACGACCGACAGCCGGGCGGCGTCGGTCGCTGAGACGCCCCCGACCTCGCCGGTGAGGGGAATGGAATTGCCTGGCATCAGATCACCCCTTTGCTTCGCAGACGGGCTGCCGGCGGTGCCCCCGTCAGCACGCGACCGCCTTTTACCAGGACGGAGTGCGCTGGGCGACCGCAGATGCAGCTACCAAGGCGGCACCCCGACGCCGACCGCTACGTCGCGGCGTCCGCCGCGATCATGCGCGGGGATCAGGCCCCTATGAGGAAGATGTTCGACGAGCTGATCCGAGAGCCCTGAGACGGCCCATCTGCGAACGCCAGTGGAGCCTATCCGTGGGCGTTCGTTACTCAGTTCACGACACAAAGGTGGAGTCACCCTGGTGTTGCTGCGTTTGGTGTCGCTGCCGGCAGATCCACCCCGGGCTGGCCGTCCTATGGCCGCCGTGTGATCGGCTGCCTCATCGACGCCAGTGCGGCCGTGTCCGGCAATCCCGACCGGGCCGACCATGCCAGCCTCGTCGCGTGGAGCCTCTGGCGGCGGTGGTCCCCGCTGCGTCCTGTCCCGCCCGAAAATACGATCAGGTCATTGACTTGCGGTTTTCGACATCAAGCGGCGTGCAGGTATTCATTGATCAGGCCGTTGAGGACGGGTTTCGGCGGATCCGCGAGGTATCGGGGTCGATCATGGCAGGCGGGGGAGTGCCGCATCCGGCATCGGGGTGCGCTGGGCGGTGCCCTGGTGGGGGCGGGCTCCGTTGCAGTGCGACTGGTACTCGGCCAGGACGGTGCGTAGGTGTCTCGTCGAGGATGAGCATGCGGTCCAGGAGCTCGCGGCGCACCGTGCCAGCGAGGCGTTCGCACATCGCGTTCATCCGCGGAGCCTGCACGGCGGTAGGCATGATCGTGGTGCCGTTTGCCTGGAAGACTGGTGGGGCTGGCGGTGACGCCCCCAGGTGCATCCGGCGGGTGCCATGCCCGGTGAACACCAGGACGTACAGGCTCGTCAGCAGGACGAAGCCGACGGCGAGGATCCCGGCGGCCTGAGCGTGCAGGAATTGCCGCCAGGTCGGGCCCGTGCGGCGGTGTACCGCTGATACACCTTTGAAGGCAGGCGCACCGGCCGCTTACTCGGGCGCGCAGCGTTCCGGCTGGATGTAGTTGTAGTCCTGGTTTCGGAACTGGCACGTGCCAGGTACAAGCCAAACTGGCTTACAAAGACGCAGGTCGGGGGTAGGAAGGGCGTGGGACGGCCGGCATAACCGCTCTCACCATTTTCGTCCGTGGATTACTGGCCTTGTCTGTGGATTTTCGGCCCAAAATTTCGGGTGCCCACGGACGCATAGCGGACGACGGCAACCCGGAAATAAGCCTCGACGCCCATAATCGCAGCTCAGCGGGGTGTGGCTCGGACGGAGCGAGCGGTCTGTAAAACCGTCGGCTCAGCCTACGCAAGTTCGAACCTTGCACCTGCCACCACCTGCGAAGACGGCCCGCTAGCTGCGAATTCTCGTACTATGCGGGCCGTTTTCCTTTGTCCCGTCGTGTGTCACCTTGTAGCGCTGCGGGTCGGCGTGTCGCGGTGTCCACGGACATATAGCGGACGGGAATCGGGGCCAGGGAGCGGTGTGGGTAGCCGCTTGACGGGGTTCCGGTGCCCGTTCCGGGGGTGTCCCTGGCTTGACGTTTGCCCCCGAGTCGGGCGTCCATCCCCTTGGTCCTGGTTGCTGCCCCGGGGTCTTCCCGAGGGCGGACGGCTGGGGAAGGGCGGTGCGCGATGGCTGGGGTGGCGGTTCGGGAGAGCGCGACGTTCGCGGGTCGGCCCGATCAGGTCCGGGAGGCCCGCGCGTTCGTGGGTCGGCTGCTTGGCCCGTCGCACCCGTGCGGTGATGACGCGGTTCTCCTGGCCAGCGAGCTGGTGACCAACAGCGTGCTTCACGGCGGCTCAGAGGGGCCGGGGGGGCGGTCACGGTCACCGTCGTGGCCTGGGACGCTGGCGTGCGGGTCGAAGTCACCGGCCGCAAGGCGGACAGCGTCCCGGTGCTGCGCCGGCCCGACGACGAGGCTGAGGGCAGCCGGGGGCTGCGGCTGGTGGAGGAACTGGCCGCCAGGTGGGGCTACGAACGGGGCGGCGGCTGGGCGACGACCTGGTTCGAGCTACAGGCTTTATTGCAACCGATGCAACAGACCGCGGTGTCCGCAAAGGCCTCGTATTCGGGCTTGGCCGACATTTACAGGGCTAACCTTCCATGTCCCCGCGCTGGCCTCGCGTGTACCCGTCGCGGACTTGCGTTCGCCTGGTCTTCGAGACCTTGCTGAGATGGCGCCTACAGCGTCGCCCTGGTTCGTGGCAGGCGTACCCGCAGGTGAGCTAGTTTTTCGGCTTGTTCAGGTACATCGGAGGTACATGCGAGGTATAGGCCAGGTACATGGGATTGCAGTCCTGCTGGCTCTCGTCCCGGCAACGGCTGCCCCATTTAGCAGGAACCGCTAGCACTGCTGCTCTGGCGGAACCGGCGGGAGGTTGCCGTCCTCGTCGAGGTCGAACTCACCATCTCTCACACCCAGGACGAAAGCCTCCCACTCAGCCTCAGTGAAGTAGAGCCTTCCGGCTTCCGGCTTTGCCGCGTCGAACATGACGTACAGCTTGTCCGCGCCGACCTTAGACGGCGGAGCGCCGGACGTGTCGGTGGTGATGATGACCTCAACCCGGCTCTCGCTGCCGCCGGGGTAATCGCCAGTTGCCATGCCGGGAGGCTACCGCGCCGCGCCCGTCACTGGATGTGGCTGCCGCAAGTTGCCGCCGGGTTGAAGACGACAATGAGGGCCTGTCCGGACACTCAGCCGCGCCTACGCAGCAACGCCTGACAGCGCTACGAGGCCGCAACCCGCTCGCCGGGGGACGCGTCTCCGATCGTTTGTGTGTTCTGTATAAACCTCCGGTGGGCGGTGGATGGGTTCTGGGCGCCTTATCTTCGTGCCTCTCGGCAACTGCGTTGGTAACACTGGCGAAAGGTCATATATAGGCGTAAACTTGGCATATGAGGACAATTTTGACCGGGGGCGCTGGATTCATCGGATCGCACCTGGCCGACGCGCTGATCGCCGCGGGTAGTCGCGTGCTTATCATCGATAATTTCCGCACTGGACGAAAAGAAAATGTCAAGTCAGCGCTCGCGGCGGGCGCAGAAATTGCGGAGATTGACATTACCGATGGAAACGCTTTGGATCGAATCGTTGAAGCGTATCACCCTGACGTGATCTTCCACTTCGCCGCACATATCGATGTCCCGGCGTCCACCCTCATGCCTGCGTTTGATGCGTTGTCGAACGTTATAGGATCGATTAATGTCCTAGCGGCGGCAGCGGAACACGGGGTCCGCAGAGTTGTTAATGCATCGACTGGCGGGGCAATTTATGGCAGTCAGGTCGTCGTTCCGGCACGCGAGACTGATCCTGCTCAACCGATTTGCCCATACGGACTCAGCAAACTGTCGGCAGAGCACTATGCGCGATGGTTTCACTGCTCACGAGGCCTCGATACCGTAACGTTGCGTTTCGGGAACGTTTACGGGGAACGGCAGGACCCTGCACAGGGGGCAGTAATCGCACGCTTCTGCGATCAGGCGATACGCGGCGTTCCCTTCGAGGTATTCGGTACCGGTGACGCCACTCGTGACTACGTATATGTCGCAGACGTCGTTGCGGCGACCCTCTCCGTGTCTTCCTCGACGCGGATGACAGACTGGCGCATCCTGAGGTCTTGCAGCGCCTGCGGTCCTATTATGTGCAATACCGTCCCCTGCTGACGTTCGGCAGCTACGAGTGCGATCCCCGTGACGACGCGGTCACGCCCGCCATGAACTTTCCGGACCGTGTCGTTGCGGCCAATGCCTACCGTCAGTTTTCCGCCCGGGACGATCCGGACGCGATCTGGGTTAACCACTTGCGGACCGTGACGTACGAGCTTCTTGGTCGGCTGCTTCCGGATGACTTCACCTTCGCTGACGGCACCTGGTTCATGGCGTGCTGCGACACCGCGATCATGATTCCGTGCTTGGAGATGGCCGCAGGCCGGCACTTGATGATTCCGGAAGTCCTTTACATATACACCCGGAACAACCCACTGAGCGACTGTCGGATCAGTGAAGACGCGGTCTCAGCCGCGCACCGCCGGATCTTTCACGAACTTCGGCCAAAGGCGCCGATTGGCCCGATCGTCCGACCAGTAATCCTGCGTCCCGCTGTCAAGGAACACCTATGAACGAAACCGAGCGGTACCTGTTTGACCTCAACGGCTACCTCGTCGTGAGGCAACTGCTCAGCCTGGAGGAGGTAGCCGAGCTGAACGCCGCTCTTGAGCGCCGCGGGGTCAGTGAAATGCTGAACCGAACCAACTATGTCCATACAGGCTTCCCTGCGATGGAGGGCAACACGGACCCTGCACTGGGTCCTGTCGATGTGTACAACGATCTGCTGCTCAGCTGGGGCCGAGAACTGCGCGACCTTGTCGATCATCCGAAGCTGCTGCCCTACCTTAGCGCTTTGCTCGGCGAGACCTTCCGGCTTGATCACAGCTACGGGATCTTCATGCGCGCGGGGGCGGGTCAGAACACGCCGCATCACCTCCACAACGGGGGCACGCCGTTTGATCCTTCGCAGTTCTACCTCGTCCGCGACGGCGCGATGTACAACGGGCTGATCGTGGCGTCCTTTGCGCTGACGGACGCAGGCCCCGATGACGGCGGCTTCTGCGTCATACCAGGGAGCCACAAGTCAGGCTTCCGGCTTCCACCTGACATCGCCGCGATCACCGACGCCACGCCACCGGTGGTCCACGTCCCGATGCGCGCCGGTGATGTCGTGCTATTCACCGAGGCCGTCACTCACGGAGCTATCCCATGGTCGGCCAAGCACGACCGGCGAGCTGTTCTCTACAAGTACTGCCCGGGCTTCATGCAATGGGAGCAGGCCTCCCCCTGGGCTGACCTCAAAGAGCCGTGGACTGCGCGGCAGCGCCTAGCCCTGTCTTTTCATCGGGGTGTTGGGCTTGAGCGGCGTGCCTGAATAGAAAAGTGCTCCTGAACTGGGACGATAAGGGTTGTCGAGGTCCTTGCCGGTACCAGATCGAGGAGCACTTCAGGAG
>JALYVS010000384.1 GCA_030853115.1 Actinomycetota bacterium | reverse complement strand
GCGGCGCCGCGCCCCGGAAGCGGCAAGAAGAGACTTCCAGTGCCATCGAGGCCGCCCTGATCGAGCTGGGCGTGTCCTTCGAGAACCCCCGGCCCGGGGCTTACCTGGTCAGGCTCGAAGGCCAGCACAAGCTGGCCACCATGACCTGGCTGATGGCCGGTGAGCACAGCCTCGGCGTGGAGTCGTTCTTCTGCCGCCAGCCGGATGAGAACCACGCGGCCTTCTACCGGTTCCTGCTCGAACGCAACGGGCGGATGTACGGCGTGCACTTCACCCTCGACGCCGTGGGCGACGTCTACCTGACCGGTCGGCTCCCGCTCGGCGCGGTCTCCCTGGCCGACATCGACCGGCTGCTCGGCTGCGTGCTCAGCTACTCAGACGACAACTTCGACGCGGCCCTGGAGCTCGGCTTCGCCTCCGCCATCCGCAGGGAATGGGCCTGGCGCGCCAAACGCGGCGAGAGCCTGGCCAACCTGCGCGCATTCGCCCGTTTCGCCGACCCGGAGCGCTGAGCGGCGGCCGGCCGCCGGCGTGATCTTCCTGCCGTCTTTCCTCTTGGACCTCCGCAATACGGGTACATTGACGACCGTGAACCGGTTGGGTGATCTGGAGCGGGCGATCATGGACGTACTCTGGGAAACGGATTCGTCCCTTACGGTGCGTGAAGTCAGCGTGCGGCTGACCGAGCGCAATCTAGCTCACACCACCGTCATGACGGTGCTGGACAGGCTCGCGAAGAAGGGCTTCGCCAGACGGGAGCGCGATGGGCGTGCCTGGCGGTACTGCGCCGCCGCTACTCGCGAAACCTACGTCACCGAACTCATGCTGACCGCGCTCGAGCAGACCGGAGACCGCTCGGCCGCCTTGACCCGGTTCGCACAGGTTGTGTCCGGCGTCGAGGCTGATGTACTGCGCGACGCCCTGGAAGTAGTCGAAGGTAGCGGCGAGAAAGATGACGGGACTTGATGACGCGGCGCTCCTTGCCGTAGTCGCGATCGGAAGCGCGTTCGGAGCTTCGGCCCTCGGGCGGGCCAGGTGGCCGCGCCGGTCACTGGCTGCGGCCATCTTGCTCTGGCAGGCCCTCGGCCTCGCCTCTGGTCTCGCCGCTGTCGGCACCATGCTCGGCCTGGCCATGCCGGACAGCCGCGCGGGCCTGATCCGGTCGGCCTGGCACCTGGGCAACCTGTTCCGTACCGGCGGCCTGTTCCGGTTGCTCGGCGCCTTCGGCGCCGCGCGCACCGTACCGGTGATCGTGGTCGCCATCCGGCTGGCCTGCCTGGCCGCCGGGCTGGCCTTGCTCGGGTTGCTGTGCTGGGTGCTGATCGCCGCGTCCGCCGCCGCGCTCCAGGCCCGGCGGCGGCAGCGGGAGCTGCTCACGCTGCTGGCTCACGGCGACCCGAAGGTCCCCGGCGCCCTGGTCGTGGACTACCCCGCCGCGGCCGCGTACTGCCTGCCGGGCTTGCGGTCCCGGATCGTGGTCAGCGTTGGCACCCTGGAACTGCTCGGCCACGGCGAGCTGGCGGCCGTGCTGGCGCACGAGCGCGCGCACCTGCGCGAGCGGCACGACCTGGTCCTGCTCCCGTTCACCGCCCTGCGGCGCGCCTTCCCCAAGTCGGCCACCTGCACGGACGCCCATCGCGCGGTCGCGCTGCTGGTCGAAATGCTGGCTGACGACCGCGCGCTGCGGTCCCGCCCGGCGCGTGAACTGGTCACCGCGCTGGTGCGCTTCGGCACCTCCGGTACGTGCCCGGCGCCCGCGGGTACGCTAGGCGCCGCCGAGGGCGAGGTTGCCGCCAGGGTCACCCGGCTCCTGCACCCGGCGCAGCCGCTGCCCGCCGTCGTCGTCGCCGCGATCCTGCTGGCTGCCGCCCTGCTGGTCACCGCGCCGGTGGCGCTGCTCATCGTCTGAGGAGCGGCAACCGCCCCCCGGTGCGGGCCACCAGGGCTGGTGCGGGTGGAGCGGTTACCAGGGGCCGTACGGGCCTGAGCTGGTTCCTCCGCCGCTTTTGAATTCCTTCACCTTGGGACGGACGTCGGCCAGGTAGACGGCGGCCGCGACGAACGCCGCGACCGGCAGGATCGACGTCGGGCCGATGCCGTACACCGCGCCGGCCAGCCCGACCACGGCGGCCACGCCCAGGATGATCAGCCACAACTGCTTAGTTCGCTTGCCGGTCGCCGGGAAAGCCTGGCTGGGCCGGGTGATCGCGTCGATGAAGGCCCACGCCTCGACGACGAACGCCGCCACGCTCAAGGCCAGGAAGAAGTAGGTAATCGGGGTATAGGAGGAACCAAACACGAGATCACGCTACCTAATCGGAGGCACTGTCTAATCGGGGTACTGTCTGGTCTGGCTAATCGGGGTACTGTCTGGTCTGGCCGGCGGACACCCTGTCTCGAAGTGCCCGGCTGGTCACGAGTTTAGCCCGGCTGCGGCCCGGACGCCGAGTCCGTAATGCCGGTTTCCGGTCCGTGCATGGCGGTCCCGGGCTCAGCTACCGCTGCTCGTGCCGCCGCCTCAGCTCGTGCCGCCGCGTCAGCATGCGCCGCTGCCTCAGCTCGTGCCGCCGCCTCAGCTTGTGCCGCTTGTGCCGCTGCCTCAGCCTCAGCGGCCGCCTCAGCCGCGACTGCCGCGATGTACGCCTCGGCGCCCGGTGCTCCGTCGTCGAAGCCCGATTCCCCCGCAGCTAGCGCGGCGGCTTCGGTTTGGGTGCTCTCGCTGGCGGCCACGTTTTCCCGGCGGAACGACTCGTAGATCTCGACGAGCACCTGCTTCTGCCGTTCCGACAGCTCCGGGTCGGTGAGCAGGGCCGAGCGGACACCAGAGTCGGCCGGCCGGTCCTCCAGGATCCCGGCCTGCACGTAGAGCGCCTCCGCCGAGATTCGCAGCCCCTTGGCGATCTGCTGCAGGATGTCGGCGCTCGGCTTGCGCAGGCCGCGCTCGATCTGGCTCAGGTAGGGATTAGATACCCCCGCCGTCTGAGCCAGCTGGCGCATGGAGATCTTCGCCTGCTCTCGCTGCTCCCGGATGTATTCACCGATCGAGTTCACGTTCAGGTTTGGCATACCCTCAGTTTGCCACCATGTGCTTGCAATTGCAAACCCTCAGCAAGCACTTCGTAGCGGCCACGGGCGAAGAAAATGACCGCTTCGGTGTTGATCGGCGCAGGTCAGTGCGGTTCGATCCCCCAGACGGTGTCGGGCCGACTCCACGGGCCCTGCTAGCTACCCTGCGATCCTCGCTGTGCAACAAGTACGCCCTCACTCAGGCGTCACGGAAACACTGTGGAGAGTTTGCGCTGTGTGTCAATCTTTGGGTGCTATAGCCCCCAAAGATTGACACACAGCTAAAACCGACCACGATAATCTGTTTGGTCTGCGATAACGTGGGACTTATGGGGCGCGTGGGACTTGCGGGTCTCCGGGCGGGAACGACGCTGTCAGTTCGCAGGTGATCTGGCGGCTTCGTAAGCGAAGTGGCGGCGTACATGGCGGTTTCTCATTTGATCTGGCGCGGCGCCAGGTGGGCCGCAAGGGGATGCGGTCACGGGCTTGAGCTTGGCTGCCTATGGTGCCGTGGGATGAGCGGCGATCAGCACGAGGGCGTCAAGGATGCGCCACCAGTCCGGTTCGGCCAGGTCCTTGCCCATCGTGTGGGCGAGCGTCGCTAGGGCGGCCACGAGCTGGGCGGAGAAGTCGTCTGCATCTAGGTCGAGTGCCGTGGTGATGGCCGTGACCGCCCGCCGGAATCTGGCGGTGCGCCCGAGCCGGACGAGCGAGGCGGGCACTTCGGGTGTCGCGGGTTCGCTGGCCTGGCGGCTGTCCTCATCCGGTACGAGGGTAATGACCATTCGCATGCCCAGGGCTCCCGCGAGCCGGGTCAGCGCCGTGGCCGTCGGATTGCCCCTGCCGTTCTCGAGGTTGGCGATATAGGGCACCGACAGGCCCGCGTCAGCCGCAACCGATGCCACAGTCCGGCCCGTCGCGGTCCGCCGCGCCCGCAACTGGCGGCCGATGGCTGCCTGATCCACGCGCGCGCCCTCCTGTATCTTGACAGAACACTGAACCTGATAGTTATCCTCACAGGATAACCATCAGGAGGTGGCCTCGTGTTCCAAGCCCTGCGGATACCCGATTTCCGGCTGCTATGGGGGGCTGGCCTGATCAGTAACCTGGGCTCGTGGCTTCTCGTCATCGCTATCCCCGCCCACATTCTCGTGGCCACCGGCTCGCTGCGCGACACCGGGCTCACCCTCGCCGCGGAGTACCTGCCGCAGCTGGTGCTCGGCCCGGTCGCGGGGGCCGTCGCTGACCGCTGGGACCGGCGGCGCCTGATGATAGCGGCGAATCTTTTCTGTGCGGCCGCGGTGGTCGTGATGCTGCTGGGCACGTCGCCGGGACGGTACTGGGTGCTGTATGCCGCGCTGATCGCCGAGAGCACCGGCGCTGTGCTTTACGGGCCGGCCCTGCAGGCTCGCATCCCGGCCATTGTCGGCACCGGCCCCTTGCTGAGCAGCGCTAATTCGCTGACCTCGGCCAGCAGCGGCATTGTCCGGCTGATCGGCGGCCCGCTCGGCGGCGTCCTGCCGGCGGTCTGCGGGATCAGCTGGCTGATCTGCGTCGATGCCCTCAGTTACCTGCTGGCCGCCGCCGCCATGGTCATGACGTTCCGGTCCGGGGACGGGCACCCGGACCGGAATGCCGTGGTCAGAGATGTGGCCCGTGATCTGATCGAGGGGTTGCGCGTGCTGCGCGCTCAGCCCGTGGCGCGGGCGCTGCTTCCCGTCATGGTCGTCTTCCTGACCGCGAACGCGTCGCTGAGCGCCGTGCTCATCCCCTTCGGGGTGCTGCGGCTGGGCGGCAGCGAGCACACCGGACTCCTGCTGTCCTGCCTGGGCGTGGGGTTCCTGCTCAGCGCCCCGCTCACCCGGACGCTGCTGGACCGGGCCCAGCCCCGGAACCTGATGACCGCCAGCCTGGCCGGAAGCGCCATCGCCTACTTCCTGCTGTTCACCTCGTCATCGCTCACCGCCGCGTTGCCCGCCGCGGTAGCCGTCGGCCTGTGCGGCTCCATGTCACTGATCACCGCGCAGACCACCCTGCAGCGGGTCATCGCCGACGCAGTGCTCGGCCGGGTCAGCGCCGTATTCCTCACCGGCGAGGCAGCGGCCACCCTCATCGGCTCCGTCGCCGGGCCCTTCATCGCTCAGGCAGCGCACCTGGCGGCAGCAGCAGCCGCAGCCAGCCTCCTCACCCTCAGCGCAGCAGCACTAGCATTCCTCACGGTCCCGCGGAGACCCGCGACCATCATCTCCCCGCCACCATCGAACCCGGGCCGTGACCCGTAAACCGGGCACGCCCGGCAGTCAGCCGCGGAAAATGCCAACCCGACTGAGGCAAGACAAGAACATCCGTCTCAAAAGTCCTGACAAGTCCTCAGTCCAGGACCAGCGTTCCTGCCATCATCACGGAGAACGGACAACGCGGTAGCGGCGACAGCCGGCCCACAAGTGGGCACGCGCACACCGCCACCGGTTCGAGGACCTCCGCCACTCATCCTGGCCCAGGCCGCTCCCGCCACCCGAGCGATTCAAAATGAGCCAAGACCCCGGCCCTGAAAACCGCCACTTCCAATGAGACATGGGCAATGACGAACCAGCCAGCAAGTGGCGCGCCGCAGGTCAGCAGCCCCCAGCCGCGCCAGATAGAGCGAGAACTGACAGACGCTGGGCTGGGTGCGAGGCTAGGCGCGGGGCGGGATGTGTCCGATCTCAGCGAACTTTCCTCAGTGTCATTGAATCTTGCTCGACCGGCGGCTTGTGTCACTAGAGTTTCCTCGATACGTGACCCTTATGCGCCGGAGCGTGGCTTGTGGTGCAGTCTGCCGC
>JALYVS010000067.1 GCA_030853115.1 Actinomycetota bacterium | reverse complement strand
GTGCAGGGTCGCACGGCCGGCAGCCTCGGGCCGCTGCGGCCGATCTCCCCGCGGCCACCCGGGCCGGCCGGAGCCAGGGCCGCCGCGGCCAGGCAGGCGGTGCTCCAATCGCCGGCCTGCAGGTCGTAGCAGCCGTAACCGGCAGCGGTGCTCGGGTCGGTGGCCAGCTCACCGGTCAGCCAGGCGAACAGGTAGTCCTTGGCCGAGGCGATGGTCGTCGTGACGGCCGCGCGGGCGGGATCGGCCCGGGCGATCCGGCCGAACATCGGCAGCAGGTAGCGGCCGTCCACCCACTGGCCGGTCAGCTGGTAGAGCCCGGCGGCGCCGCAGCGTTCGCGGAACTCATCGCCCAGGTCGTCGGCCCGGCTGTCCTGCCAGGTGATGGCCGGACCGTTCGGCATGCCATCGGGGTCGAGGGTGACGAGCGTGGGAATCATGCCCGACAGGCCGATGGCCAGCCAGCGCCCGGCCGGGGTTACCTTAGCCAGCTGCGCCACCACCTGCTGGACCGCGCGCCGCCAGTCGGCGGGATCCTGCTCGCAGGCTCCGGCGGCGGGCCGGTGCGTAGGGTAGACCGCGCTGCCCCGGGCGAGAACTTCACCCGAGGCGGCCAGCGCCACCGCCTTCAGCCCGGAGGTCCCGAGGTCGAGCCCGATGTAGATGCCCCCGGGGCCCGGCCCCGGCCCGTCCGTGCTCACGAAGGCGCGGACGGCAGCGCGCGCACGTCCCAGTCCTGGGAATCCGGCGTCGGGAACAGCTGCCGGGCCGTGCTCCCGGAGATGGCGAAGGCGAAATCGGTGGCGCGATACAGCTGCTCGAAGCAGTCGAAGGGGGTCCCGGACTTGTCCATGCTCAGCCCGCGGATCCGCACGACGTGGGTCCGCGGCGGGACGCCGAGCAGCAGCCGCTCCTCCCGGGTCGGCGTAACCACGACCTCGAGGTACTGCTCTTCGTACTCATCTTCCAGGCCGCACTCGCGGGCCAGCAGATCATACAGCGAGCCACCAGGCAGGCTGACCAGCTGATCAAGGTCCGGGACGAGCGAGACCGGGATGATGGAGGTCTCGACGACGGCGGGCTGAGCGTCGATGAGCCGTAGCCGCCGCAGCCGCCACACCGGCGCGTCCGGGCGGATCCGCAGCGCGCTGGCCACGTCGGGTGAGGGCAGGCCGCGGCGTATCTCCAGGATCCGGGTGTCGATCGAATCGGCCGACGGCCCGGCGCCGCCCTGGCTCAGCGTACTCAGCAGGCTGCCGCTCCTGGCCGGCACGGTGACGATCCGCGGCCGGGCCACGAACGTACCCAGGCCTTGATGACGGCGCACCCGGCCGGCCCGCTCCAGCTCGTCCAGGGCCCGGCGGACGGTAATGAGGCTGACCCCGACGGTGGCGGCCAGCTCGGCGTGGGTGGGGAGCCTGTCGCCAGGCACCAGGCCGCGCTCGGCCACCAGCTTCTCGACGTAGGCCACGACCTGCTCGTACAGCAGCCGGGAGCCACCTTGGCCCGGGACTCCCGGCCGAGCCCGGCTACCACCGAGATCCAGGACCATGGCCGTGCACCCTCACCGTCCGCGCCCGGCGGCGGCGAATGCCTCCTGCGCGGCGCTGAGCATGTCGTTGACGTCGTCAGCGGTGTGCACCAGCGACAGGAACAGGTTCTCGTACTGGCTGGGATGGAACAAGACCCCCCGCAGCAGCATCTCCTGCCACCACCGGGTGAACAGCTCCTCGTCGGCGTAACGCTGCGCGTCCCGCCAGTTCTTGATGGGACGCTCACTAAACCAGACCTGGAAGACCGTGCCGAGCCCTTCCACGATGACCGCCAGGCCCGCCTCGGCGGCCAGCGTGCGCAGCCCGCTCATCAGCGTCTCCCCCAGCTCGCGCTGCCGCTCGTACAGGCCAGGCTCAGCCAGCACATCCATGGTCGCGCTGACCGCGGCACACGCCACCGTATTGGCGTTGTAGGTTCCCGAGTGGGAGTACCGTCCCTCGGCAATCATCGACATCGCTTCGCGGGATCCGCCGATGGCCGCCACCGGGAACCCGCCGCCCAGCCCCTTGGCCATCGTGGTCAGGTCGGGCGTGACCCCGAAGTACTCCTGCGCGCCACCGCGGGCGAACCGGAAGCCGGTGATGACCTCGTCGAAGATGAGCAGCGCGCCATGCCGGCGGGTTTGCTCGCGGAGCAGTTCCAGGTAGCCCGGCTCGGGCAAGATGCAGCCGGTGTTGAACACCGCGGGCTCCGTGATCACCGCGGCTACCTGGTCGCCGCGCTCCTCCATCACCGCCGCGAAGCTCTCGGGGTCGTTCCAGGTCAGCACGATGAGGGTGGCTTCCAGCTCGGCCGGGACGCCGGGGCCAGAGGCGACCGGCCGGGGCCTGCGGGCCGGGCCGGCCAGCTCCGGGTCGACGTGGTTGCTCCAGTAGACGGTGTCCTGCCAGCCGTGGTAATGGCCCTCGAAGCGGATGATCAGCCGCCGGCCGGTGTGCGCGCGGGCCAGCCGGACGGCCGTGCCCACCACTTCGCTGCCGGAGTTGGAGAACCGGACCAGCTCCACCCCCGGTACTGCCTCGGTCACCTTCCGGGCCGCTTCGATCTCCAGCTCATACGGTAGGCCGAAGCAGGTACCGAGCTCACTGACGGCCCTGGTCACGGCCTGGGTTACGGCCGGGTGCCGGTGGCCCAGGATCATCGGGCCCAGGCCCAGCAGGTAGTCGACGTATTCGTGCCCGTCGACGTCCCGGACCCGGGACCCCAGGCCCTCGGCCAGGAACGGGGGGTACGGTTTCCAGCCGAACCTGACGGTGCGCGCGCTGCTCCCGGCGCCCCCGGGAACGTAGCGGCTGGCCTCGGTGAATAGCTCGCCGGAGCGCGGCGTCCGGTGCCGGTAACGCTCGTCGAAGGTGTGCTCGTCCACGGTACTGGCTCCCGTCGTGCGCTGATGACGCCGCCTCAGCCGCCATACTAAGCATACTTTGTATGGCGGCTGAGGCGGGCTGCGACGGGGGCTGCGATTGGCGACTGCGGCTGCTGGCCGGTGCCGCGGGCGGCGCGGCTAGCAGTGCGGGGACGGGGCCACGTCCAGCGCCGGGTTCTGGTTGAAGAACCCGGCCGGCTTGAGCATGAACCCGGCCCGTTCGACCGGCATGACCGGCCAGTCCTCGGGCCTGGTGATGTGGTGGCTGCCCACGGTGTACCAGAGCACCACGTCGGTGTTCTCGATCGGGCGGTCAGCCTTCGTCCAGGCCGGCAAGCCGCCGCCGCCGGGGTGCTGGTTCGGGTAATCACCCGCCGGGAACCGCTCATCGGGATGGAAGGGGGTGACCCACAGGTGCTTCGTGGCGAACATGGCGCGCTGGGTTACCGGCGAGCCGGGATGGCTGAACGACAGCACGCTGGGACCGGGGACGAGCTTGTAGGCGGGCTCGTGGCCGAGCTGAGTCCGGTGGTTCGGGTTCGCCACCAGCCAGTACCGGCCGCGTACCGGGTCGATAACGCGCTGCGCCTCTGACTCCCGCCGTAGCGGCCGTTTTACCGGCCGGAACGCGTTTCCCAGCGGGTTCTGCGGCCCCATGGGGACCGCTTCTGTCTCGACCTCGTAAACCGTATTGGTCAGCCCGTCCACGGCCATATCCATGCGGACGGAAAGGAAATGCTGATGATGGGCAGCCAGGGTCTGCGGGGCGACCAGGGAGCCGAAATCACTGGTCTCACCGGGCGGCAGAGCGCTGGTCAGGACAATGCCGGTGAGCTTGACCTCGAACTCGATGGTGCCGTCCTGATAGAAATACCAGTAGAACGCGTATTCGTAGTTATCCGCGGTAATAACAAAGGAGATGCCCAGGCGGCGGCTGCGGCGGGTCTCGGTCGTGCCCAGATCGGCGTCGAAATGCTTCCACAGCAGGCCGGAGTCTTCCTCATGCAGGCAGATGGCCTGGCTGATCGTGTAGGGCTCGCCATTGCCGTCGGCCAACTCGACGTCGAAGTAGCGGATCTCGCCGAGACAGTCGCAGCCGAGCTCGAGTGAGTTGGTCAGCATCCCGATCCCGAACTCGCCGATGTCGAACGCGTTGCGATAGGCCTGGTAGGGCCGCGGGTCGGCGTAGGGAATGTAGAGCTCCGCCACCGAGGCACGCCACAGGATCGGCCGGACCTCACCGGCGTCCTGGTATCCGACGGTGTGCAGGACCAGACCCTCGCGGGCATTGAAGCCCAGCCGGAGGCGCCAGCGCTGCCAGCGAACCTCCCAGCCGTTGACGTCGAAGCTCGGGCCCTCGGGCTGAATGATCTCCAGCGGCTTAAGGTCCTCCCGCCACGGCCCGACGCGATCGGCGGCGTAGGCGCCGGACCCCGGCGGCAGCAGCACCGGTCCCGTATCCTCCACCCGCAGCACCGTCATGTCGTCCAGGTCCACGATGGCGTGCAGGCCATGGACCGGCTTGGCGTACGGGTTGTCGTCCGGCCGCTCGCGATAGAACAGCAAGGTCCACACCACCCGGCGGCCCGCTTCCTGCGCCGCGGTGAACGCGCCGATCCCCCACGGCTCCACCCGGACCCGCTCGGGCTCGGTGATGCCCCGGCGCTCAAGGCCGGCCAGGATCCTCGCGTCGGCCCTGGTCACGATCCCGCACTGGACACATTCCGCCGCGGTGAAGGGCGCCCGCGCGTCAGGGACGGACCGCCAGGACAAGACCGAGCCGGCGGTGAGGGACACCACTGCCTCGTAGGTCAGGTGCTGCCGCGGTTCCAGCAGGACGACGAAGGCCTCCCGCGGCACCGCGGTGGCCGGACCGGGCGGGTCAGCGGCAGCGGCAGCGGCAGCGGCAGCGAAGGCCACCTGGTCCTTGGACGGCTCGTGCAAGGTGACCGAGACGAACCTAGCCTCAAGGGTAACTGGCTGGTCTCTTCGCAGGATCTCGACCGCCAGCCTGAGCTCGGCGGCGTCCAGAGGATCGAGCGGATGGCGGACGGGGGCCGGGCTACGGCGGCCGGAGTCCCCTGGGTGCTGACGCGGTACCACTGGTATTCCTCCCGCGGGCCGGGGCCCGTCTCACTCGGCTACTCAGCTACTCAGCTACTCAGCTTTATCATTTGCTCAGCTTTATCATGAGGTGCTCTATCTTGCGCGTGGTCCGTATCGACACTATGGAAAGTTCGTGACTATTCGCAGCAGGCGACAAATCTATTCAGTTACAACAACACAGTCCGCCGCACGGGAGGACTTCTGCCGTATCCTGCCTTTGCCCACATATGGGGCATCGCCGAGAGGAGAGCACGTGGAACGACCCGCGGCCGCCGTAGCGGGGCTCACGCCTGCGCCAGCGGCCAAGCTGGAACCCGACGCGATCGGGACAACGCAGGACACGATCATCGGCATGGCTTCATCCGCTCCGGCCGCGACGATGGCAGTGACGATGGCCGGACTGGCTGCGGCGGCCGCCTACGGCGGCGGGCCGGTTATCCTCCTGTGCGGCATCCCGATGATCATCATCGCCAACTCCTACCGGCGGCTGAACCTGTGGAACGCCAACTGCGGCGCTTCCTTCGAGTGGGTCGGCCGGGCGATCAACCCCTACCTCGGCTTTATGACCGGCTGGCTGATGCTCGCGGGCTATATCGTCGGGACGATCTCCGTCGTGGTCGTTCTCTCCCCGGCGGTGCTGGCCGTCTTCAGCGCCACCGCCAGCAGCGCCTGGCCTAACATCGGCATCAGTACCATCCTCATCATCGTTATGCTCGCGATCGCGGTGGCCGGCATCCGGATAACCGCCCGCACCCAGGTCGTCATGGCGGTATTCGAATACATCGTCCTCATCGGCGTCTCGATCTGGGGGCTGGTGTATGTGCTCGGCCACCACGCCGGCACGTTCCCGGTCACCCGGGGCTGGTTCAGCCTGTCCGGCATCGACGCGAAGGGCAGCCTGGCGGCAGGGCTGCTCATCGCGGTCTTCATGTACTCCGGCTGGGATGCCACCATCTACGTCAATGAGGAAGTCAAGCACCGGCGGGTCAACCCGGGCCGGGCCGCCGTCTTCGCGGTCGCGATCCTGGTGGTGCTGTACATCCTGCCGCAGATGGGTTTGCAGGGAGTGGCGTCACCGGCGAAGCTGCACGCCAATGCCTCCTCGGCGCTGATTTTCGTCACCCAGGTCCTGGGCGGCGGCGGGTGGGCCAAGGTGATGGCCTTCGCGCTGGTCCTGTCGGTGATCGCCTCCACCGGAACTGGCATCGTGGCCAGCTCCCGGATCGCCTACGGGATGGCGAGCCATCGCGTGCTGCCGCCGGTCCTGGGCCAGATCAGCCGCCGTTTCAACACCCCCGCGATCGGCAGCATCATCATCGCCGCGATCCTCATCGCGGCCACCTGGGCGGAGCTGCTCTCCACCTCGATCGCGAACGTCTTCACCGACGTGGTCAACGTGACCGGCCTGCTGTTCGCGCTGTTCTATATCCTCACCGCGTGCGCCGCGATCGTGTACTACCGGCGGCGTATCTTCAGCAAAGTCTGGGATGCGGTGCTCGTCGGCGTCCTTCCGCTCGGCTCCGTGGTGTTCCTGGCCTGGGTGGTCGTCAAGTCGCTGCAAGGTGCACCGAATGCGCAGAGGTATGCGCTGATCGGCATCGTAGTGGCCGGCCTGATCATGATGTTCGTAGCGCGGTTCGCCCTGCGGCCGCAGTTCTTCCACCTGCCGCGGGAAAGCGCGGCGAGGGACGGCGACTAACCTCTTTCACCAGCTGAACTTGCCATCAGCCGCTGGCCCTTCCTCGCAGGTCACGCCACCTGCGTCAGGGCTGGTCTTCGTCAGCAGGACTTGCCGGTTCGCCGACGGCGGCCCGGGCTTCGCTGATGCCTCGCTGGAAGCCGGCGAGGCGGTCCCGGGCCGCAGCAGGCGACCGGACCGGCACGGCGGTTTCCGTGTTCGCGCCCGGGATAGCCCCGGGAACCAGGTTGGCATTCGGCATCCGCCGGGGGAGCCCGGCGGACGTCGGGGCGCCCGCAGATGGCGAATCCACCGTCTCCGCGGCGTTCCAGCCGTCGTCCGCCGGTGACGACCAGCGGTTTGCGGCGGTGGCGGTGGCAGCGGAGGAGCCGGACGCCCCGCGATCAGTCCTGAACCAGTTCGATTCGACCGCGTCGAAGATCGGCAACCTGCGCGTTCCCGGGGAGTCCTGGGCGGGAGGTATGACCACGCCGCCCTCGGCAAGACTCTTCTCCTGGGCCAACGGCGCGTCGTTGTCCGCCGTCGTACTCGGGGCCGGTGGCGTCTCGCTCCGCCATTGCGGGGAGCGGCCGACCAGCGGGCCAGGCCGACGGCCCGCGTCAGCTATCACCCGTCGGTCGAGCGGCATGTCCCGGACATCGTCGCGTGGTGGCGCGAACTCCGGCGGCCTCGGCGCGATCACCCTCTGTTCCGCGGTAGCCGCCACCCTCTGTTCCGCGGTAGCCGCCACCTTCTGTTCGGCGGTAGCCGCCACTCTCTGGTCGGCGTTAGCCGCCACCTTCTGGTCTGAGGTAGCGAGGCCGGGATTCACCGTCGCCTCATGCGAACGTGGCCTGGAACCGGCGCTACCGACCCGGCTGAGCCGCGCAGACGCCGCCCCGCCTTGGTCCGTGAGTACCTCATCAGGTAGCCAGGTCAACGCCGTGAGACCACCGAACTCGGCCTGCTGCAACCGGACCTTAATCCCGTGCTTCGCGGCGAGCGTGGCGACCACGAACAAACCCATCCACCTAGGGACATTGATATCCCCCGTCGACGGATTTTCCAGCCGCCAGTTCGCGTACGCCAGCTCCTGCGCGACCATTCCGACGCCCCGGTCAGTAATGTCGACCACCACGCCGCCGCTGGGCATCAGATGGCCAGAGATATCGACGGGCATGCCCCCCCCGGAGAAGGACGTGGCGTTTTCGATGAGCTCGGCGAGCAGGTGCACCACATCGTTGACCGCGGGACCGCGTACCGCGATATCCGGTTGCGCATTCAGCGAGACGCGCTCGTAATCCTCGATCTCGGCAACGGCGGCCCTCATTATATTGACCAGCGCAATCGGCTGGTTCCAGTCGCCGGGTATCTCCTGACCGGCGACCACGAGCAGGTTCTGCGAGTTGCGGTGCATACGACTCGCGATGCGGCCCATCTTGTACAGCTCGGCCAGCCGCTCCCGGTCCTGCTCCCGCTGCTCGAGGTTCTCGATGAGGCGGATCTGGCGCTCCACCAGCGACTGGCTGCGGCGCGAGAGCTTCACGAACATGGCGTTTAGCCGGCCACGGAGTGAGGCCTCGTTGGCCGCCAGCCGGAGCAACTCGCCGCGCATCTGGTTGAATGCGTGCGCAACCTCGCCTATCTCCGAGCCATCCACGGTAATGGGCTCCGCGGCGGACGGCACGCTCTCGCCGTTGCTCTCACTGACCCGGCGCATCGCCCCAGGCAACTGGACCTCGGCCACCTCCCGCGCCCCGGTCCGCAGTTTGCGTACCGGATTCAAGACGGACCTCGCCGCGGCCAGCGTCAGCCACAATGCCAGCACCAGGAAAACGATCGCTACCACGCCCGCCGCGGTGGCCAGCAGAATCGCCCGGTCGCGTACTGAGCTGACCGGCGAGTGGATCGACGCGCCTTGCACGACGTCAGCGATACGGACCGCGCACAACGCGATGACGGCGGCGGCCACAGCCGAGGTGACGACGAGCAGCAGCAAACGCGAGCGGACCGGCCAGTCTTTCAGCGCCCGGCGCGATCTGCCCTGCATCGCCGGCCCGCCGCCGGGTGAGTGACGGCCTTCCGTCGACGGGCTCATGCTGCCGGGTCGCCGGGCCGGGCCGGTCTCGTGCCCCGCGGCGGGCTCCCCGTACGAGCTTTCGCTCTCGCTCTCGGTCCGGGAAAAGTCCCCGGCCACCAGGTAGGCGACGAGCAGGACCACGACACCCACCAGGATCGCGGTCAGCATGCTGCCCACTTCCAGCCAAGGGCAGGGGCCATCCGCGCGATGCGCCGCAGCGCGCGGGATCGGCCGGCCGCTCCGGGGCCAGTGCGATCGGCCGCCACGAGGACCGGGAGCCGATCCAGCGGTGGAATCGACATGACGTTCCTTCCCGGCAGCCTGTCCTCGCCATACCGCGATATTGCCGACTCAACTCTAATAGGTAACTACCTAGCGCAGGCGGATTCCTATCGAGAGGGGAAAGTCGTTATTTGTACGTCAGATGGCCCGGCGGAGCTGAATAATAATTTTAGCACTTTAACTATAGTTATGTAGATTAGAGTCCGATTCGCAGGATGGGGCGGATCAGGCGCCGGCGATGTTGGCCACACTCTGCTGGACGGCCTGAGTCAGCGGGTCGCCGGAGGGCAGCACCCGCTCGCAGCGCGCGGAGACATCGCGGAGCAGCGTCACGGCGTCGCCGACCCGGCCGACGGCGTAGTACAGGTGCCCGAGGTTCGCCAGCCGAGCCAAGGTGTCGACATGGTCGGCCCCGAGGACTCGCTCGGAATCGGCGGAGCATTGCTCGGACAGCTGCAGCGCTGACGGCATCTTCCCGGCCCTCAGATAGGCGGCGGATAGATCCGCGGCCGCCGAGATCGTATCCGGGTGACCGCGCCCGAGCACCTTCTCCCGGTCGGACAGCACCCGCTTGTACTGCGCGACGGCTTCCTTGATCTTCCCGCCGGCCAGGCAGGCCGCCGCGAGGCGTTCCCGGGTGGCCATGGTCTCCGGATCGCGGGTGCCCTGTACTCGCTCACGATCGGCCAGTGTCCGGCTCAGCAGCTGGACCGCGGCCGCGGTATCGCCTGCGGACTGGTATGCGGCGGCGAGCTCATCGCTGACATTGAGCGTGTCCGGGTGGCCGGGCCCGCGGAATTGCTCGCATTCAGTAACAGCACGATGCAAGACGGCCACGGCATCAGCAGGCTCGCCCGCCTTGATCAGGGACCGCGCCAGGTTGACCCGCGCCGCGACGATGGCAGGGTGCCCGGGGGCGAGTTCACGGCCCCGCTCGGCCAGCACCCGCTGGTACCAGGTCACCGCATCCGCCGCGTATCCGGCGGCGAGGTAGGCGGCCGCGAGCTGAGCGGCTACCACCAGGGTGTCGGGGTGGCCGGGGATCAGCTTGCTGTCACAGCGGGCGGCGAGATCTCGCCAGTGCTCGACGGCGGCCCCGACCATGCGGGCGCTGTCCAGGCTACGGCCGGAGCGCAGCATCAGCGGATGGCACCCATCGGCCCACAGCACATCGGTGGCGCAACCCTGCAAGCTAGCCGCGTTGACGCGAAGTTTTTCCGCCGTCCACGGCTGCGCCTCCTCGGCCGGCCACGCTTCGAGTAGGGCGCCCGCGGCCGCCCGGGCCGCGGGGTCCTGAACCTGGGCAGGCGCCGCCAGCCTGATCGCCCCCTGGAGCACCGCGCTCATCAGGATCGCCGGCGGCGATTCAGCCCGGTTTATGATGACCAAGCCGGCCCGCTCGATGGCGAGCAGCGCGTCCCAGGCAGGCTTCGAGTCGACCGCCGTCGAGAACGGGGTTACGGCTCCGCCTAGGTAACTGGCCACGGACGGCGTGCTGAAGATCGATCCCGGTATACCGTGACCGTCGAGGAGCGCGACGAAGACCAGCATCGACCGGACCGAGTCACCCGGCAGCAGAGATTCCGCCTGGCCCAGGGACAGAGTCCAGGTCACTGCGGCCGCCGACGGCACCTCCCCCGCCGCGACCCCGATCTGCTGGCGCCTGCGGATGAAGTAGTCCCGGTAGTCCCGGCAGGCCAAGGCGGAATTCGCGACCACCGCGGAGGCCTGGGCCAAGGCCAGTGGCTCGCGGCCCAGGGCCTCGATGAGGTCAATGGCGCCGTGGCGCTGCGCCGGGTTCACGCTCAGCCGTTCGGTCAGGCAATTCAACGCCTCACGGACACTAAAGAACCCGACCGGGATGACCTGCACGCCGCGGCGGCCGGCCACGGCGGAGTGCGGGCTGGTGATGAGAACCCGGCCCGATGGTCCCTGTGGCCACAGTCCCTCCAGGTCGACCGAGTCCGACAGGTCGTCGAATACCGCCAGCCAATGCTGGCTGGTTGCACTCAGCCAGCTGACGAAGCGCGCCGCGATCGATTCAGCCGTCCCGGTCGGCTCGATGCCGGTGGCGGACACCGACGCCTCCACCAAGCCGGAGAGCACCGACGCGCGGCTGTTGGCACTGACCCAGATCAAGATGTCGATGGATCCCGCTCGCCACAGCGACTCCGCAACGATGACGGCGATCTGGGTCTTGCCGCATGCACCCAGCCAGTTCTGCGGTCCCTCCGCGAAAGCCGAACCGGGCACCAGCGCCACGGCCGAACCGCGCACCAGCGCGTCCGCGATGCCGCGAGCGGTATCGGGGCGGTCAGTAAATCCCTCGGCGAGCGGAGGCACGTCGCCGACCCGGAACCGGCGAGCTCCGGGTTCCGCTGGCGTTCCTCCCGAGGGCACCACAGCCCGCTACCCCCAACTATTCATCCGCGTCAAAGGCCTTCTCGGTACACACCGTAAACAGCATGTGGAGGGTCAGACACGGGACGTTTATCCATATCGAGATCTTCACTAACACACCATTATGCACGTGCATCAGGATTTCGATACCCCTCTAACGGAGGTCCGCGGGCCGCGCTACCAGGTCGGCTTGAGGCGCTACTGAGGGTAGGACGCACACGTGACGGGAGGTAAGCAGCGGGTATCGCTGGGTGCAGGATCTCAGTGATGTCAGCGGTCATCTGCTCAGCGCCACCGCTACGGGCCGCGGTCGATGGGCAGCCAGGTCAGCAGCAAGACATGCGGGCCGCGAGGTGCGTCCGGACGGCTCGCTAATGCAAGAAAAGCGGTGGGGAACGTGCATAATTGGCACCATGCGACTGTCAGCCCGGGCCGACTATGCGCTGCGCGCCGCGATCGAGCTCGCCGCGACCACCAGCGGTCACGTCACAGCCGATCAGCTCGCCCGCGCGCAGGAGATACCGGGCAAGTTCCTGGAGACCATCTTGACGCAGCTCCGGCGAGCCGGGCTCGTCCGGAGCCAGCGCGGGCCCGATGGCGGATTCTGGCTGGCGCGCCCGGCGGCCGAGATCTCGCTGGCGGACATCATCAGGGCTATCGACGGCCAACTCCTCGGCGTGCGCGGTGAACGCCCGGAGAACGTCACCTATCCCGGCGTAGCCGAACCCCTGCAGCAAGTGTGGATCGCGCTGCGGGCCAACGAGCGGGCCGTCTTGGAGCAGGTCACGCTGGCCGACATCGTGGCGGGCAAACTGCCCGACATGGTCCGCCATCTGACCGAAAACCCGAGCGCCTGGGTCTAAGAAACGCCGGCGGGAAAGGTCAGACAGCGGGAACGGTCAGACCGACACCATGTCGGTGACGTCGAAACCGGCTGCGGTGCCGAAGCCGGACTCCTCGCCAGAGAACTCCAGTGCCGGGTCCTGGTCAGGAACGATGGTGCTGATCGGGACGTAGCCGCGCCCAGCGGAGTTCAGGCTGACGCTGGCGTCCGCGGTCACCCGAAGCCCAGGCTCTCTGGGAATGCTCAGGACGGGCTCATTCTGCAGCTCGGCCAGGGAAAAGTTATCTGACACCTCGCGGAACACCTGAGACAGCGGCGTGTTGAGCGCGCCGCAGATCGCGGCGAGCAGCTCGGAGGAAGCTTCTTTTTGCCCGCGCTCGACCTCGGACAGGTAACCAAGGGACACGCGCGCCGAAGCGGAGACCTCCCGTAGCGTGCGACCCTGCCGTAGGCGAAGCCGCCGCAGCACGTCACCAAGCAGCTGACGGAGCAGAACCATGGTCGCACTCCCCTTCCAAGGCCAAATCGGCCTACACCCCACGGTACCTGGCATCACCCTCAGTACGCGAGATCATGCCGTCGTGTCTTCACTGCCAACGTAACGCTGTAATCAGTAACTCTCTTCCCCGAGCCTGCCGAGCAGCAGGCCCAGGGCATGTTCTACCGTCAGTCTACGTATCTGCTGCCTGTCCCCGGCCAGCGCGATGGTGCGAACCACCGTGTCGTCCGCCACGCTCACGGCGATGTGCGCCGTGCCCACCGGCTGGCCGTCCGAAGGCTCCGGTCCCGCTACTCCGGTCGTCGCCAGCCCGTAGGTCGCCCCCAGCCGGGTCCTGACGCCCTCCGCCATCGCTACCGCCACCGGCGGGTACACCGCGCCGTACCGGGCGAGCATCACGGAGTTCACGCCGAGCAGAGACGCCTTCAGCTCGGTCGCGTAGGTGACGACTCCGCCGCGGAAGGCCGCCGACGCACCCGGGATGTCGGTCAGCGCGGCCGCGACGAGCCCGCCGGTCAGTGACTCGGCCACGGCGACCGTCTGACCGCCGGCTCGCAGCCGGTCGAGAATCTGCCCGGCCAGCTCGCGCGCCACTTCGCCGGCCGAAGAACCCGGAGAACCCGGAGACCCGACTGCCACGATCATGCCTCCCCGAGGTCTGAATGGTTCACTGGTCAGGACGACCCTGCGGCCCGGGATGACCGAGCCGCATTGCCTGCAGCACGTAATCCGCGCCGGTCACCACCGTAACCACCAGCGCCGCCGCCATGACGAGCCCGCGGATGATTCCTGGCGGGCTCAGCGGGGCCGGCAGCACGTACAGGCAGATCGCGATGACCTGGAGCAAGGTCTTCGCCTTGCCGCCGCGGCTGGCCGCGATCACTCCCCGGCGAATCACCGCCAGGCGCAGCACCGTCACGCCGATCTCCCGGAACATGATCACCCCGGTGACCCACCACGACAGCTCGCCGAGCGCGGACAGGCAGATCAGAGCCGCCCCGGTCAGCGCCTTGTCAGCTACCGGGTCGGCAATCTTGCCGAAGTCGGTGACCAGCCCGCGGCTACGGGCGAGCCGCCCGTCGAGCAGGTCGGTCAAGCTGGCGATGCAGAAGATGGCCAGCGCGATGAGACGCCAGGCCGTTCCGCCTGTCAGCAGGCAGGCGACGAACACCGGGACCAAGACGATACGCGCCATCGTGAGGACGTTGGCCACATTCCAGAGCCCGACCTCGCGGGTCACCGCAGGTTCACGCCGCCCATCATGTTGACGCCACCAGGTCGACCCCGTCCGAGCCGGTTACCATGGCCCGGACCATATCCCCGGCCGTGAGCGGGGTGGACGGAGCGGACGGAGCGGACGCGATCCCGGCGACGACGGTGGTGACCCCGTCGACTTCGGGGGCCTGATGGGCGCCCCGGCCTTCCCAGCTCCCGTCACCGCTCTCCTCTTCGATCAGCACGTCGATCTGTTCGCCGATGCGGCTGTCGGCTCGCTGAGACATCAGCTCATCGGCCAGGCTGGCGAACTCCTCCACCCGCCGGGCCACCTCCGCGGCGTCCAGCTTGCCCGGCAGCGACTCGGCCTCGGTGCCGTCCTCGTCGGAGTAGCCGAAGATCCCGATGGCATCCAGCCCGGCGTGGCTGAGGAAAAGCTCGAGCTCCTCGAGATCGGCCGCGGTCTCGCCGGGGAAGCCGACGATAAAGTTGGACCGGACGCCGGCCTGCGGACTCTGCTCCCTGATCTGGTCGATCAGGGCGAGGAAGCGCTCGCGATCGCCGAACCGCCGCATCGCGCGCAGCACCCGGCCGCTGGCGTGCTGGAACGACAGGTCGAAGTAGGGGGCCACACCCGGAGTGGACGCGATGACCTCGATCAGTCCCGGCCGCAGCTCGGCGGGCTGCAGGTAGCTGATCCTGACCCGCGCGATGCCGTCGGTCGCGGCCAGGTCCGGCAGCAGCTCCTCGAGCAGCCGCAGGTTGCCCAGGTCCTTGCCGTAAGAGGTCGAGTTCTCGCTGACCAGCACCAGCTCGCGCACGCCGTGGTCGGCGAGCCACTGGGCTTCGGCCAGGATCTCGGGGGGACGCCGGGAGACGAAGGCGCCACGGAAGGACGGGATCGCGCAGAAGGAACAGCGGCGGTCACAACCCGACGCGATCTTCAGCGGGGCGATCACGCCGCCGGAAAGCCGCCGCCGGTACACCCCGCCGCCGGGACCGGTCCATGGAGCGGCCGGGTCGGCCGGGACGGGAGCGGGCGCCTGGCGTTCGGCCGGGCTGATCGGCAGCAGCGTGCGGCGATCCCTGGCGGTGTGCGCCGGGCGGCGACGGCCGGCCAGCACGTCGTCCAGCCGCGCACCGATGTCCCCGTAGTCGTCGAAGCTGAGCACCTGGGCCTCGGGCAGCTCACCGGCCAGGTCAGTACCGTAGCGTTCGGCTAGGCAGCCGACCGCGGCGACCTTCGCGCCCGACTCGGCGGCCGACAAGAGCTCGTCGATGGACTCCTGCTTGGCCGCCTGGATAAACCCGCAGGTATTCACGAGCACCACGCTGGCGTCATCGGCGGACGTCAGATCCCAGCCGGAGGCGGTCAGCCGTGCCGCCAGCTCTTCCGAATCGACTTCGTTACGGGCGCAGCCGAGCGTGACCAGGCTGACCGTGCGCGGTGCGGGCTGGGAGGGGGCAGATCCACGTGAAGACACACCGAGAGCCTACCCAGGCCGCTAACTAGATTGGGGGCCCGAGGCGGGGCTGAAGCTCAGCGTCACCGGCAGGGCGGTATCCGGGGTCTGGCGTTTGCCGTTCACGGTGAGGACGATTCCGGCCGGGTTGCCCAGGGTGACCTTGACCGCGTGCTTCTCGGTCCATGTCATCGAGCTGCCCGCCAGGATGGTACCCATGTAAATCTGCGACCCGTCGTGGCTCCTGGTGAGCTGGACCCAGCAGTTCTCGTCGGCCGTGAGGTGGATGACCACGCCGGCCGGCGTGAGCGTTACGGACGGCGTCGGATGCGGCACCGCCTTCGGCGTGGGCTTCACGGTGGCCGGGGGCCGGGAAGCCGCCAGCGCCGGGTGAGCGCCGCGCGCGGAGACCAGGTGGTAAACGCTGAACCCGATAATGGCGAGCAGCACCACGGCCACGATCAGGCTGAGGCTGGGCGAGCGCCGCTCGCGGATCTTGATCGGGGTGGACGGCTCGAAGACGTCGGCGGCCCGCATCGCGCCCAGCGTCCCGTGCCCGGCGTCGTACTCGCTGATCAGCGGGACCGGGTCGAGGCCGACCGCGGTGGCGATGCTGCGAATGTGGCCGCGTGCGTAGAAGTCGCCGCCGCACGCGGAGAAGTCATCGGCCTCGATGTCCGCGATAATCGACTCCCTGACCCGGGTCTGCCCGCTGACTTCGGTGACGGTGAGACCAGACTGACGGCGGGCCTCCGCCAGCGAGCTGCCGATGCTCACGCGTGCCTCCACCTGCCTATACGCCGCGATGATCTCTGCCTCGAGTGGGAGACCAGCACCAAGTGTAGACAGCAACCGGGGCCGGATCGGCGCAGCCCGGAGGGCAGGTCCGGGCGATTCCCGGTGTTATCCGCCGCGAAGCGACATGAGCGTCTCGTCCAGGTCCTCGGGCCTGACCATTACGTCACGCGCCTTGGAGCCCTCACTCGGACCGACGATGTTGCGGCTCTCCAGCAGGTCCATCAGCCGGCCTGCTTTGGCGAAACCGACCCGCAGCTTGCGCTGCAGCATCGAGGTCGACCCGAACTGGGTCGAGATCACCAGCTCAGCCGCCTGCAGCAGGTCCTGGAGGTCATCGCCGATGTCAGCATCGATCTCGCGACGTTCCGGCGCGGCCGCGACGTCTTCGCGGTAGGTGGGCTCGGCCTGCTTCTTGCAGTGCGCGACGATGTCGCGGATCTCTTTTTCCGACACGAAGGCGTTCTGCAGCCGGATCGGCTTGGACGATCCCATCGGCAGGAACAGCGCGTCGCCCTGGCCGACCAGTTTCTCCGCGCCGGGCTGGTCCAAGATGACCCGGGAGTCCATCAGGGACGAAGTCGAGAACGCCAGCCGGGACGGCACGTTGGCCTTGATCAGGCCGGTCACCACGTCCACGCTGGGTCGCTGAGTGGCCAGCACCAGGTGAATGCCGGCCGCCCGGGCCAGCTGGGTAATGCGGACCACGGAATCTTCGACGTCACGCGGGGCGACCATCATCAGGTCCGCCAGCTCGTCCACGATGACCAGCAGGTACGGGTACGGCTGGTACACCCGCTCGCTGCCCGGCGGCGCCTTGAGCTGACCCGCCCGGACCGCCTTGTTGAAGTCGTCCACATGCCGGAACCCGCTGGCCGCCAGGTCGTCATACCGGCGCTCCATCTCCCCGACCACCCAGTCCAGCGCCTCGGCGGCCTTCTTCGGGTTGGTGATGATCGGCGTGATCAGGTGCGGGATGCCGTCGTAGATGGTCAGCTCGACCCGCTTGGGGTCGATCAGGATCATCCGCACCTCATCCGGGGTCGCCCGGGTCAGGATCGAGGTGATCAGCCCGTTCAGGCAGACGGACTTGCCGGCCCCGGTGGCGCCCGCGATCAGCACGTGCGGCATCTTGGCCAGGTTCGCGACCATGACCCGGCCTTCGACGTCCTTGCCCAGGCCGACCACCATCGGGTGGTGATCACTGATGGCGACCTGTGACTTGAGCACGTCGCCGAGGCTGACCACTTCCTTGTCCGCGTTCGGGATCTCCACCCCGATCGCGGACCGGCCCGGGATCGGGGAGATGATCCGCACGTCGGCGCTCTTGACCGCGTAGGAGATGTTCTTGGATAGCGCGGTGACCCGCTCCACCTTGACCGCGGGTCCGAGCTCGATCTCGTACCTGGTCACCGTCGGGCCCCGGCTGAACCCGGTGACCTGCGCATCCACCTGGAACTGCTCGAGCACCTCGGACAGCGCGGCCACCACGATGTCGTTGGCCCGGGTCCGCGCCTTGGGCGCCGAGCCCGGCTTGAGCAGCGCCGTCGGCGGCAGCGTGTAGGCGGTCGCGTCACCGGCCAGGGTGAGCTGCTCAGGGCGCCGCAGCGGGGTCTTCGGATCCAGCACCGGTTCGTGGACCAGGTCGCTGTCCAGGGCAACGTCGGGGGAGACGGCCTCGAGCGCGCCAGCAGCGGGGCGGGCGTCCGGGTCGCGAGGAGCATCGTGGGTGCCGAAGCCGAGCGCCTCGGCCAGACCGTCGCTGCCGTCGGGAAGCCGGCGGCGCTTGTCCTGCTCGAGCCGTTTGTTCTGCTCGATGAGGGGCGTGTCGTACGGCTTGGTGTGCTCGCCGGGCTCGATGGCCGGGCGGAGCCGGATCTGCCTGGCGATCTGGCCGCGCACCTTGCGGGCGGTGCCGATCCCGGCCTGGTCGTCCTGGTCGATCTCCAGCTCGTCGTCATCGCCGCCGGGCCGCCGGCCGTGCCCGAACATCTCGCGCAGCTCGGTGATGCGCTCCGGTATGCGGTGCAGCGGAGTGCCGCTGATGACCAGGGCGCCGAAGGCGGCGAGCAAGGTAAGCAGCGGCGCCGCTACCCAGGGTGTGAGGGCGGCTGATAGCGGGCCGGACACCGCGTAGCCCAGGACGCCCCCGGCGCGGCGCATCGCCGCCGAGCCGTCGGATGGATGCGGGGCGCCCCTGGCGATATGGAGGAGGCCGAGCACGCCGAGCAGCAGCGCGGTCCAGCCGATCGCGGCGCGGACGGTCTTGGAATTGCGGTCCGGATGGCGCAGGTAACGCCAGGCGAGTAGCGCGACGAGCACCGGTACCACCCAGGCGAGCGACCCGAACGCGCCGCCGATCACGGTCTGGATCGCGCGCCCGACCGCATTGCCCATCCGCGCCCACAGGCTGGCCGCGAGGACGATCGCCACCCCCAAGGTGAGCAGCCCGGCCCCGTCCCGGCGGTGGTAAGGGTCCAGGTCGCGCGCGCCGCGGCCGACGGCCCGGACCGCGAACCCGAGAGCTCCGGCCACCACCATCCAGGCGGCCGCCAGCGTGCGGCCGAGCCAGCCAATCAGGATCACGACCGGATCGTGGGCCCGGGCGGGCGGGCGTCCCTGAGCCGGCCGTATCTTGGCGGCCGGCCTCCTACTACTCTTCTTTTTTCGGCCCGAACGATTGGTGGGTTTACGGCCCGGTTTGCCGCTTGCCCCGCGCGAGGCCGAACCTGTCCGGCGGCCGGCACTGGTGCCCGAAGCGGCCCGGGTGGTACGGGTGCGGGGGCGCGGGCTATCGTCGGAGTCGGATCCCGGGGCCTGCAAGGCAGCCCTGGCCGACCCGCCGTGCTGACGGGCAGATCCATCGCGGGCACGGGTCGCCATACTGACAAACGTAGCGAGAACCCTGGTTCCAGCCAAGCACCTGGCCCGCGTGTCGGCCAGAGCGCCGTGTCCGGCAGGTGACGCTATCCGGCAGGCGCGACCCGGTAGTGGTACCGATGCGCGTCCCGGAAGCCGCACCGCGCGTACAGGGCGCGAGCCGGCGTGTTGGTCGCCTCCACCTGCAGCAGCACGCGGTGCGCCCCGCGGCGGGCGGCCGCCGCGGCCAGGGCGGAGGTGATCGCGACCCCCAGGCCCTGCC
>JALYVS010000383.1 GCA_030853115.1 Actinomycetota bacterium | reverse complement strand
ATGGGCCGTTTCTTGAGGATCTTCTCCGGCCGGGGCCACGTGGCCAGGTCCGGGCCGGGGGCGTAGAGCTGGATCGCGCCGATGTTCTTCAGCCGGGGCAGGAGCTTGAAGCCGAGCAGCTCGGTGAAGGCGAAGCCTACGAGGCTGGCGCCGTGGGTGTCGGTGTAGTTGGCCTCGATCTCCGCGGCGGTGCCGTGCCGCAGCAGGCCCTCGATCATCGCGGCGACTTCGGAGGAGGAGCAGGACTGAGCTGGGAGTAGACGCACAGCCGGCCGCGCTCGACGTGCCAGTAGATCATCACGCCGTAGCCGCCGTAGCGGGCGTGGAACTCGGTCATCAGGTTGGAGTCCCAGGACGCGAACCGCTTGGAGTCCGACGCGGTGCTGGTGGCCTCGCCCCACCATTCCGGGTCGCGGGCCTCGAGGGTGGCGTTGACGACGCCGGTGACCGCCGCCCGCAGGTTCTCGCGGGTGATGTAGGTGGCGCGGACGTGCCGGAGCTCGGCCTCGCCGACGCCGTGCTCGCCGGTGACGGCCATCTGCCGGACGCCCATGTTGGTGCCGAGCGCGAACAGCACCAGCAGCAGCCGCTTGTTCAGCGCGGCGCGGTCGAGTACCTCGCGGCTGGCGACGGAGGCGAACGAGCCGGTGAAGCCGGTGATGAACGCGGTGTCCTTCAAGATGTCGAGCAGGTCGATGGTGCCCCACCGCCGCTGCACCTCGGCTTTGAGCGTGCCCAGGTTCCTCGGCTCGGGGAGCTTGTCGAGCTTGGGGACGCTCACCCACGGGCTGCCCTGCCGTGTGATGATCCGGACCCCGCCGGCGGTGTTCCTGGCCAGGGCGGTGTCGAGCCGGGTAAGCCCGTCATCGAGGCGCTTGCGGAGCCCGCCGGTGAACTCCGTGGCGTCCAGGGGCTTGCCCAGCTCGGCGTAGTGGACGTCGCGGTTGTCCTCGAAGTCGCCCGGCAGGTCCTCGTCCGGGTCCTACCACCGCCCGGCGCCCTGGACGTAGACCTCGCGGCGGCGCAGGGCGTCGCGCAGCGCGATCAGCACGCACAGCTCGTACGGAATCCGCTCCACCCGGCCGGCGTCGTCGGTGATGCTGTCCAGCCAGGCCTTCGGCACGACCCCGTCGACCGGGACCTTCTCCCCGGCCGGGTAGAGCTTCTGGTCGCTGTCGGTGCCCGCGTGGCGGGCGAGCAGGTCGACGGCGTCCATGACAGGCCGGTAGGCGCTGTTGCTGCACCGGAACTCCAGCGCGGCCAGCAGCGGGGCGAGCATCCGCCGGTAGTAGTGGGAGTAGGAGCCGCGCAGCTGGTAGCGGACCCGCTCGGCCACCGCCCGCTCGGTCGCCTTCAGCTCCCGGGCCAGCGCGCTCAGCGTCTTCACCCCGCCCGGCACCACCGGGTAAACCGCGTCCCGCACCGTGTCGTCAGGATGCTCCAGGGCGGCGTCGATGATCCGGGTGAAGATGCCGCGCTTGCCCGGCACGTTCGCCAGCTCGCCGGTCAGCTCCTTCTCCACCCGCCGTTCGGCGCGGGCGTTGATCCGGTGGATCAGCCCGGTCAGCAGCTCCACCAGGCCGTCGACCAGCTCGGCCTGCCGGGTCCAGCACAGCGCCGCCAGCAGCGTGTACCGCACCGGGTCCCCGCAGTCGGTGAAGTCCGAGGGGTACATGCGGGCGGCCCGAGCCCGCCACGCCGCCACGATCCGGTCCGAGGTGCCGCCGAACACCGTCTCGAGCCCGAGCGCCCGGACCGTCGACAGCTTGCCGGTTTCGGCCAGCAGCGTGTCCAGTCCCAGCGGCCCCGGGTCGGACTTCAGCTCGGCCAGCACGTGCGGCCGCGACAGCAGTTCCTCCAGCCGGCCGCAGACGACAGGCCCGAGCCGCCCGGCGGTCGTCGCGGCGAAGGCGTCGTCGAACTGGCGGCACGCCGAGGCGACCACGCGCTCTGCCTGGCCGGTGCTCGGCGGTTCCACCTTCTCGCTGCGGCAGCGCCGCCGCAGGGCGGCCGCCAGCCGGTCCTGGTTCGTCTCGGCCGGGCACAGCTCCGCGGCCAGCCACTGCGCCCAGCGTTCCTCATCATCCTCGGTCACCGGCCGCGTGCCGTACGCCCGGCGGACCTGCGCCCTGTGGTACTCGATCGTCCGGCCCCGCCAGGCGTATCTGGCGAACAGCGCGGGGTTGACCTTCACCAGCGATCCCAGGTAGTCCACCGCAGCCTGCGGGACCTCTTCGCGGTAGGCCGGGAACCGGCCCTCGATCTCGTAGAACTTGAGCATTACCGCGAACCCGAGGCGCGTCACTCCGGCCTTGTTCGCGATCAGGTCCCAGTCGCTCTCGACCAGGGTCCACACCTCGATCAGCTCGTCCGGTTCCCACTCTGCCCGCACCTGCGGCCCCCTCATCGGCGACTACCGGGAAACGATCCGCCAACCACGATCAGGGACAGGCGCCACCCGCCCCCGCGATATGCCTCACTTGTGACCGCTACGTGGCGAATCCGATAGATGCCACAACGCTACCTTGCGGCTCGCCGTAGCTATAGGACTTCCAGGCCGTCATGACGGCGAACGCGCGGACCTGGGCGTCGGCGGCGCGGAGTTAGGGGCAGCGGTCCAGCACTGCCTGGAGGCGGCGGCGCTCGTCGCTGGTGAGGGAGTCGGGTGGCGGACCAGCCAGCTGGTGACGTCCCGGACGGCCGGCGGCGCGGCCGGCAGCGGCGCCCTGGCGGGGCGGCGGTGGTCGCAGTAGTCGCGGACGGTGGCGTAGCTGCCGACGTATCCGAGTGCGGTGATCTCCCGGAACAGCCGGGTGATGCTGCCGTGCCCGCCGCCGGCGTGCTGGTCCAGGTAGGGCTTGAACGGGTCCAGCTTGCTGGGCCGCGGCCCCTGCCAGCGTCCGTCGGCGAGTTCCTGCCAGGTGGCGGCGCGGGCGTAGCGCTGGACGGTGTGCGGATATCAGACGTTTTTGAATGCCGTGGCGTGGAGCGTTGTCGGTAGGGTCATGGCATGGCTGATCGTCGTTTCGAGCTGGTCTGTGAGATCGAGCCGCCTACTCGTCCGGACCTGACGCGGGTGCGTCACCAGATCGGGGTGCTGAGCCTGGTCGCGGACTCATTCCTGATTCCCGACAATCACATCGGGCGGGCGACGGTATCCAGCGTGGCGGTCGCGCATGAGGTGCAGGCGATGGGTGCCCGTGGCATCGCCTGCCTGAACTCCCGGGATCGTAACCTGCTTGGGTTCCGCCGGGACCTGCTGACGGCGGCAGCGTATGGGGTGGACCGGTTCTTGTTCGTTTATGGCGACAAGCCCGCCGTGGGCGGGCGGACCAGTGAGCTGACGGTGCGGGCCATGATGGAGGAAGCGCGCGGTGCGGCGGGGGATCCGGCGTTTGCCGGCTGCCGGCCGTTCGGCGTCGGGGTCACGTCGGGCCTGCGCCCGGTTCCCGCCTGGAAGCTCGCAGCCGACTTCGCATTCGTGCAGGTCAGTTTCTCGGTCGATGCCCTGCTGCGGTGGCGTGAGAGCGCCGGCTTGCGGGTTCCGGTCTATGCGGGGGTGATGGTGCTGGCCAGTGCGGGCATGGCCCGCAGCCTGGCGTCCGCTATCCCGGACATCGATATCCCCGGCCAGCTGGTCGATGACGTTGAGCGTGACCGCGGCGCCGGGGTGGACGCGGCGTGCGAGCAGATCCTGGCCATCCGCGACAGCGGAGCGTTCGACGGCGTGCATCTGGTGCCGGTCAGCCGCTATCGGGAAGTCGCGGCACGTCTGGAGCGTGACCTCTAGGCACCAGGCAGCTGGTCCGCGTGCTGATTTCCTGCCGGGGACCGTTCTTGCGCGTGGCCGCGGCGGCTGATGTCGGCGGCGTAGCGGTCCAGTCTCTGCCGGAGATCTTCTGCCACTGGATCGCGGCCTGGACGTGGATGCCGAGCGTCTTGGCCAAGATGGCGGGGGCTGTCAGGGCCGTGATGACGCTGAGCTTCTGGGCGTAGAGCAGGATGGGGAGCCCGGCGACCCGGTCGGCGGCCGGGAATGCATCCTCTTGGAGGAGCCGGCGCGTCGGCTACCGGCGGTCCTGGTCGAGCGGGCCGGTCGGGCCGGGCCAGCGCCTGGTGCGGGCGGTCAGGCCGCACGTGTGCCGGCGGGCGACTGCCCAGCGGACGAAGTTCGCTGACCGGACAAGGTGGCCGGAGGTCCCGGCCAGCCACTGGTCGAGGTCGGCCTCCGTGCAGGCCCAGGGTCAGCCCGCGGGCGATGAGCCAGTCCAGGAACGCCGCGGCGGCGGCGTGGTCGCGCACGTTCTTGGCCTGCTGGCGGGGAGGCGGGCCGGCCGTCGAGGCGGCCGCGCAGGCGCAGCAAAACCGGCCAGCCCAGCCCAGCCCCACCCGAACCGCCGTTACCTGCCGTGATGCTAAACGTTGGATTTCCGCTGGATGATCCGGGTCGGCTCTGGGCGAGACTCGCGGAGTATCCTGACTGGATAGTTACGACACTGAGTGCCAAAATGGGCCTAGGCATCCAGCCCGGGGTCCGAGGGAGACCGATGGCAAGCACACGTGAGTGGTTCGAGACCGTCGAAGAGGCACGCAGGAGAGCCAGGCGGCGCCTGCCACGGTCGGTCTACATGGCCTTGATGGCCGGCACGGAACAGGGCGTGACGCTGCGGGATAACACGGCAGCGTTCAGCGAGCTCCGGTTCGCGCCCCCGCACGTCGCGGACCTGCCCGCGGCGCGGGAGATGGCGACCTCGGTGCTCGGGCAGGAGATCTCGCTACCGGTGATCGCGTCCCCGACCGGCGTGCAGGCCGTGCACCCGGACGGCGAGGCCGGGGTGGCGCGCGGTGCCGCCGAGGCAGGCACGGCCGTGGGCCTCAGCTCGTTCGGCAGCATGCCGGTGGAGGCCGTGGCGGAAGTCAACCCGAAGCTTTTCTTCCAGAGCTACTGGTCCGGCGGCCGGGACAAGATCCTGGAACGGTCCGAGCGAGCCCGCCGGGCTGGCGCCAAGGGCCTGATCGTCACGCTGGACTGGTCGTTCTCCAACGGCCGGGACTGGGGCAGCCCGACCATCCCCGAGAAGATGGACCTGAAGGCCATCCTGCGCTTCGCACCCGAGGGCATCCTGCGGCCTGCCTACGTGCGCGACTGGCTCAGGCACGGCGGCCTGCCCGACCTCACCGTGCCCAATATGGCCGCCCCGGGCGAGCCGGCCCCCACCTTCTTCGACGTCTACGGCGAGTGGATGCAGACCCCGCCGCCGACCTGGGACGACCTGGCCTGGCTGCGTGAGCAGTGGGGCGGTCCCTTCATGATCAAGGGCATCATGCGTCCCGACGACGCGCGCCGGGCAATCGACATCGGCGCCACCGCCATCTCGGTGTCCAACCACGGCGGTAACAACCTGGACGGCACCCCGGCCTCCATCCGGGCGCTGCCTTCGGTCAGCGACGCCGTAGGCGGCCAGATCGAGGTGCTGCTCGACGGCGGGATCAGGCGCGGCAGCGACGTGGTCAAGGCGGTCGCCCTCGGCGCGCGGGCGGTCATGATCGGACGTGCTTACCTGTGGGGGCTAGCCGCCAACGGATCCGCGGGCGTGAAGAACGTCTTCGACGTGCTCCGCGGCGGTATCGACTCGGCCCTGCTCGCGCTGGGCCGTTCGTCCCTTCACGACTTGTCGCCCGACGACGTCATCGTTCCGGCCGATTTCAGCCGCGGGCTGTCCATATGACGGCCCCGAAGTAGCGGCAGCAGCGGGCGGGCGGTCCGCAGCCGAGCACAGCCCTGCCAGACCCCCAGGCTGTACCCGATGTCGTCGAGCAGCCGGGCGGCCACGTAACGCGCCGGGTCAAGGGGCGGGCGCCGGTCCAGCCAGTCGAGCAGCGGCGGCGCGAGCACCAGCGCGGCC
>JALYVS010000382.1 GCA_030853115.1 Actinomycetota bacterium | reverse complement strand
TCACCGAGCTGCTCGGCTTCAAGCTCCTGCCCCGGCTGAAGAACATCGGCGCGATCCAGCTCTACGCCCCCGGCCCGGACCTGGCCACGTGGCCCCGGCCGGAGAAGATCCTCAAGAAACGGCCCATTACTGGTAAGAGGCACTTATTCCGAGCGTGCACTATTCCCTGGTCTCCCTGGCGTCTAGTGGGGACTGGTCGGCGTCCTCCTGAAGCGTGGAGCATCGCGCGGACAGTTCTGTCGACGTTGGCCGCGTCCAGGGTTCGCGGGCGGGCGCCCCGGTTCGCACCGCTGGTTACTCGCGCCTGAGCGAGATCGCCAGAGATGGCACGGCGAACGACAGGAGAAAGACCGGCAGGATGTTCTTTCCGCTGAACCGGAAGGCGATGACCTGGTCCTCGTCCGCGTCGAAGGCCACGGTCCGGCTCGAGTTCCGGCGGCCGTTGCGGATTTGCAGGGTGTGGCGCCCGGGTTCGACTGGCGTCTCGAACGTGCCGTGTTTTTCGACCGTCCCGGCACGCTTGCCGTCGACCACGATGTCGAACGTGCCGCGGCGGACCTCCGCGCCGATTACCTTGTGCGCCACCTTGAGCGTTGCGGGCACCTTGGGTCTCCTTTCCGTTGAGTGCTGGGATTGGCCTGCGTTGTTCCAAGCTGGAGGGGCTCAGCTTCGCGTGCCGGTGATGAGCCGTTCCCGGTCGGACATCGCGGCCACCGCGATCGACACCAACGCCGAGGTCGGCTATGCGGGAGCGTCCTTCGCCCGCATAGCCGAGAAGCTGGGGATCAGCCGGGGCCTGATCAGCTACCACGCCGGTGAGATCGCCGCCGTCTTCGACCGGGCGACCCGCATCGAGGGCAGGCAGTGACGACCGGTCGGCGCCAGTGCGTCGACGGCCGCTGGGTCCGACTGGCACCTCGATCGCTTCCTGTCATTTGACCGTCCCGGCACTCTTACGGTCAACCACGACGTCGAACGTGCCGCGCATGATCCCCGCAGGATTTAAGGGACGATTCTTGTGTCACTTTCAGGGTCGCCGGCAATTTAGTTCTGCTTTCTGTGAGCCGTCACGTCGCTGGGGACCGGTTGTCTTGCGGTGCGGCCGGGACGCCGCGGCTGGGCCTGGTCCCGGTGATGAGGCGTTCGCGGTCGAACAGCCGGGCCACCACGAGGCAGGCGGCGCAGTCGACCGCCAGCAGGGCGCCGCCCAGGGCGGCGACCAGGGCGAAGGTCGGGTTTATCACCTGGAACGACAGCAGCGCGGCCAGCAGGACCGGGGGCAGGCTGCCCAGGACGGCCAGCTGCTGCGCGACGCGGGTGTCGCTGACCCGGGTCGAGATCGCCAGGCCGGCCCAGATCGCCCAGGCGGCTAGCAGCGGGATGAAGACCAGCGCGGCCGGCAGCTGCGGGGCGTGCCGCACGGCGGCGGCTACCGGCGAGGCGGCGGCGAGCTGCGTGATCGCCACGAAGAGGCCGAAGATCAGGTAGCCCAGGGCGGCCGCGGGGATGAAGACCGCCACGGCCTTGCCGGTGAGCAGTTCGGTCCGGCTGACCGGGGTGGTCAGCACCGGCTCGAGGGTTCCCTGCTCGCGTTCCCCGACCACTGAGTAGGCGCTCATGACCGCGGGCACGAGCACCGAGACCATGAGCGGCATGAACAGCGCGTAGTCGACCCGCCTGTTCAGCGTCGTGCTCAGGGCCGACGCCTTGATGCTGAGGATCGTGGCGGTGGGGCCGATCAGGAAGATCACGGGCAGCATGACCGCCGTGACGACGATGAGCCGGTTGCGCCGGAGCTCGGCGAGTTCCTTGCGGACGACCGCGCCGACACGGGCAGTGCTCGCGCTCATCGGGGGCTCCCCTGGGTGTCGTTGACGAGTTCGAGGTAGACGTCCTCCAGCGTGTGCCGCGACCGGGCGATCGACAGCACGTCGGCCCCGGCCGCGACCAGCGCCCGGGTCACCGCCGGCGCCGCCAGCGCCGGATCCGTCACGGTCAGCGTGTAGCCTGCCGGGCCGCCGCCCGGCGGGCCGGCGGCTTTCCACCCCTGCACGGCCGGCAGCCCGCCGAAGACCCTGCCGGGCTCGGGCAGCGCCGCGGCGACCGTGACGTCCAGAGACGCGGCGAACAGTTCGGCCCGCAGGTCCTCGGGCCGGCCGATGGTCCGCAGGCTGGTGCTCATGATCGCCACCCGGTCGCACAACCGCTCCGCCTCCTCCAGCCGGTGGGTGGTGAGGAAGACCGTGACCCCGCGGTCACGCAGCCCGGCGATCAGCCCGTGCACCTCGTGCGTCGCCACCGGGTCCAGCCCCGAGGTCGGCTCGTCAAGGAACATGACCGCCGGCTCGTTCAGCAGCGACCTGGCCAGCGCCGCCCGCTGCCGCAGGCCCTTGGACAGGCTCCCGGCCAGGTCGTGCGCCCGGTCGGCGATGCCGACCGCCGCGAGCGCCTCCGTGATCCGCTCCTGCCGGCCCGGCAGGCCGTACAGGCGCGCGAAGTACTCCAGGTTCTCGCTCAAGGTCAGCCGCTGGTACAACCCCGGAGACTCCGGCAAGACTGCGATCCGCTGCCGGATCTCGGCCGCGCCTTCCAGCCCGACCGGGATGCCCGCCACCGTGGCCGAGCCGGCCGTCGGCGAGATCAGCGTGGCCAGGATCCGCACCGTCGTGGTCTTGCCCGCCCCGTTCGGCCCCAGGAACCCGAACACCTCACCGCTCGCGACACTGAACGAGACGTCGGACACGGCGGTGCGCCCGCCGAAGACCTTGGTCAGCTGACTGACCTCGATGGCCGCTGGCACGGCCCGGGCCGCCTGCCCGGCACGGGTCGTTTCCGTCTCTTGCCGGCCTTGATGCACCGCAGGGTCACCGCTCACTTCCGCCCGCCTCCTGTGCCCGTCGGGCGCCTCCCGCTTGCCCGCAAGTCCACACCATCAGATCCTACGTTGCATGTGTTCTATCTCCTATAGAAATAATGTAGCGTCGTCCGCTGCCTTGCTCACCGTAGGCATTCCTGCGGGCCGCGGGCGGCGAGGGTCGCCAGCGGGCAGACCGCCGTGCGCGGGTAGTAGGGGCCCATGACGGCCACTGCCGCTGCCGGGTTGTCGGCCTGCGTGATGCCCTGGGGCGAGTGCGCGAACGACGAGCTGACCAGCACGTTCCGCAGGCCCAGGAGGTACGGGCCAACCGGGCGGGTGGTGGAGAATGGCAGGAAGGTGACGCCGGGGACGCGGCTGATGGCAGCCCGCTGCGACTCGCTGCCGATCACGTAGGTGTAGTCCCCGGCCGCGTTCAGCCTGGTGGCTTCATCAGCGCGGCATCCGTAGTCGGTCCCGCCCCCGGGCAGCTTGTTGGCGACGACCGGGGTGGGGGGAGAGAGCAGGCCGACGCACATTGACCAGTAGCGGACATCCTCCCCCTGGGCCGGCCAGGGCAGGGGATGGCTGCCGGGCGCGAAGGCCGGCGCCTTCGCCGTGACGACGACCACGTCGGCGGCGGGCGGGCGGACCAGGTAGGCCAGGAGGTAACTGGTGTCGGCGTCGGCGAGCCCCGCGTTGTTGAATGTGCTCTGCGGAGGCTTGAAGAACTGCAGCTGGCGTGGCGGGGGCGCTGCCGTACCCGGTCCGCCTGCGCCCGCAGCGGGGGTAGCGGAACCGCTGGCCGCCGGGAAGTGGATGGAGGCGCTGCGGCTGCGGCAGGCGGGAAGCGTGCGCGCCGCGCCTCCTTGCTCCACCGATAGCACCGGAAGCGGCACAGCCGAGGAATCACCCCCGGCCGGCAGGTAGACACGGTAGATGAGGTAGCCCGTGTGCTGGCTGGTGGTGCCGGCAGGCAGCGGCAGCGTGTTGACCTGGCCCGGTGCGGGATCCGGGCGGACGGTCACCGTGAACCGGCCGCCGGGCGCGGCCTGCTGCTGCCAGGGATTCAGGCTGCCGGGCTGCGGGGCGATCTGGTAGTCGGGCAGCGGCGTGCCGGCACCGGCAGGCGTGTAGACCTCGACCGAGGCGTAGCGGGCATCGGGGAAGCGGCCTGACAGGACAATCCGGCTGCTCACAGGCGCGACGATCGGCTGGCCAAAGTATTCCGCTGCCGCATCAGGGAACGCAGTGTTGTCCGTCTGCGCGCTTAGCACGTCCGGCCACGCGCAGGACATCCCGGGCATGATAGTCGGCCGGCTGCCCCCCGCGGGAGCGGTGCCAGACGGCTGCGCCGACGTGCACGCCGCCAGCGCCGTCGTCAGGCCAGCCGCCATCCCGACGACGCCGGCGACCAGGCCGGGCTGACCCCGTCCCCGGCCGCGGCACGACCATGGCCTGGCCATTGCTTTTCCGACTGACCCGATGCCGGCCATCATTGACGCCTCCCTGCCTCGCCGGGAACGGCGGTGCGGCGGTCGCTACGCTCATTCGTCTGTTCTATAATGTATAGAACAAGTGAATCGGCGTCAAACTGCGGCCTTGCCGCGCGCGGGCTCCCTCCCGGTCGGCCGGCCTGAGCGCCGGGTGAGGAGGCAGTGCGTTTGACGGCAGAGTTACATTTGTTCTATGACGGCTGTCACAGATGCCATCGGGCGGGGTCTACCCGCCGGCCGGGAGGGAAGCCGGCGATGAGCGCGGCGGCGGCCAGCGAGACCCTGGAGGCGTGATGCTGCTCAGCATCGAACCGGATGGCCCCGTGCCCATCTACCAGCAGATCAGGGACCGGATCGTGGAGGCGATCGCCCGCGGCCGGCAGCCCGCCGGCTCCGCGCTGCCGCCCATCCGGCAGCTGGCGGTCGACCTGGGCGTCAACTTCCACACCGTGAACAAGAGCTACGACCTGCTCCGGCAGGAGGGCCTGCTGCGGCTCGGCCGCAAAGCCGGCGCGGTCGTGCGCCGCGACGCGGGCAGCGGGCCGCCGGATCCCGGCTGGACCCGGGACTGGACGGGCCGGCTGCGGACACTGCTGGCCGAGGCCGCCGCCCAGGGGATGCCGGCCTCCGCCATCGTCGGGGAATGCGAGGCCGCCATAGCGGATTTCGCCTTCCCCGCCGCGGCGGCAGAAGCGTAGAACGGAACCGGAAGCCCGCCATGAGCACCGGAAACCTGCTGGCCGCGGTTCTGCCCGTGCTGGCCGTCGGGACGCTGATGTGCTCGCTGCCCGCGGTAACGCGGCCGACGCTGCAGTTCGGCGTCCGCGTGCCCCGTGAACGGGCCGGGGCGCCGGTTATCCGGCGGGAGCGGCGGGCCTACTACTGGCGGACCGCGGCCATCGGCGCCTGCTGCACCCTCGCCGCGGCGACGACGCGGGACTACGGGTCATGGCTGCCGAGGATCATCCTGGTGCCGGAGCTGGCCGCGGGCTACGGCTGCTTCCTGGTCGCGCGGCGCGAGATCGCCGCGGTCAAGAAGGCGGGCAACTGGTTCGCGGGCCTGCGGCAGACGGTCGTCGCCGATACCGGCTGGCGCACCGATCCGCCCCGCTTCCCGGTGCGCTGGCTGGTGCCCGCCCTGGCCGTCATGGCGGTGACCGTCACCGTCGGCGCGCTGCGCTACCCCGCCCTGCCCGCCCACATCGTCACCGCCTCCGGTCACCGGGTGCCCAAGTCTGCCGTCAGCGTCCTGGTAGTAGCCGGCCAGCTGTACTTCACCGCCGTGTACACCGGGGTCATGCTGATCGTCCACCGCTCCCGGCCGGACATCGAGGCCGCCGACCCCGCGGCGTCGGCGCTGCGCTACCGCCGCTTCCTCGCCGCCTTCACCCGGGCGCTGCTGACCATGGCCGCGCTGGCAGACACCAGCCTGCTGCTGATCGCCCTGCCCGACTGGCAGGTCTACCGGCTCCCGGGCATCGGCCGGGCCCTGCCCGTGCTGCCGTTCGCGGCCGGCGTGCTGCTGATGGGGGCCGTCGCCGCGCGGACCGGCCAGGGC